>CAYZHH010000136.1:0-9041 GCA_964478275.1 uncultured Candidatus Kuenenia sp. | reverse complement strand
GACTAAATACGGGAGCGTCGGGCACCGACTCGGCCGACGTGTCCCACGTGGCCGTCGCCAGGAGCGTGTCGCGGGCCTCCGCAACTCTCGTTATCAACGCGGCGTGGGCTTTCGCAAACGGGCCCGGCGCAATCCGCGCGAGTTGGGCGATCCGTTCCTCGGCGACTCGGGCGATCGTATCGGCGTCGGTTTCCGAAACCGGAATGCCGAGAACGCGATGCGGATGCACCAGGTCGGCGGCGTCGATCCCGAGCCATTCCCGACAGGGGTCGAAGGGCATGGCAAAGAACGCGTGGGGTGGCTGGCGACGGCACCGATGGTCGCCCGGAGGAGAATACCAAATGGTCAGCCGTGTCGTCGCCAGGCGGTCATTTCCGCCACGGTGTGCTGGTGCTTCCGGGCGGTTTCGCGGATCACGAAGGGAATGTCCTGCCGGTGCGCGAGATCGAACGCTTGGCCCAGGGTACGGGCAAGACCAGCGAACGTGGTGAGTGGCTCGCCATGCTCCCGCCGACCGCCGAGCCATTTTTCTCGCGGGGTATAGTCCTCGAGCCACGTATAGGGCGACGTGATTACGAGCAGGCCTCCGGCCAGGATGCGGTCGACGATCTCGGCGAGGAACAGGGCAGGGTCGTAGAGCCGGTCGATGAGGTTGCCGGCGAAGACGAGGTCGTAGCCGGTGGCGACGGGCTTGAGATTGCAGGCGTCGCCCTGCGTGAAGAGCACACGGGCCGCTGGCACAGTCAGCCCGAGGCGGGCGAGGGATACGCTTCGCGTGGTGGTGAGCTCCCCCTCAGTCGGAATTTCGTAAAGCACCTCGCCCCCTTCCTGGAGGCGGACGCCCGACTGGATGAACCGAGCCGAGAAATCAACTCCATCGACATGCGCGAAGTGGCGTGCGAACTCAAACGTCGATCGGCCCACCGAACAGCCGATGTCGAGGCACCGGCGGCGACGATCAGACGGCACGAGCGGCATCGTTGCCTCCACGCATGCCTTCGGAAAATTAGGTACATCGAACGGAAGCGTGCCTTCGCCGGTCCCGGAAGCCATATCGCCGTAATGAAACTCGAGATACTGGGTCACGAGCCCGTCGGTCTCATACAGCCGCGACCCCGTCGTGATCGCTTCGCTCCCTGGCTCTTCGACGATCGTGCGAAACCCGGCATGCTGGAAGAAGTGACGGCGGAAGGCGTAGCGAGCGCTCGCGATCGCTACGTTGCCCGTCGAGATCCAGGAGCCACCCAGCATAAGGTTGTGGCGGCCATCGAAGGTGGGGACTGAAAAATCGTCGTAGAGCGGATGCACCCCGAACCCGTTGAAGGGCATGATCGGCGTCCGCGTCCACTGCCAGACATTGCCGACGACATCAAAGAAGTCGCCCTGGGGGAACATCGTCACGGGGCACGACGAGGCGAACTTCTCGAGATTGATGTTGCCCGGAGCTTCTCGCCACGTGGCCTGATCAAATTCGAGTCGGCCAGCCGTGGCGGCCATGGCGTCCGCGCGGAGGGCGTGGCAATGGGCCTCCGTGGGGAGGAGCACGTTTTCGCCCGTCTCGCGGGCGAGCCAGGCACAGTACGCCTGCGCCTCGAGGCAATTCACCTCCGCAGGCCAGTCGCGCGGGAGGGGAATCTCCTCGAGCAGGTTGCGTTGGAGATGCCCACCCTGCCGTTCGATCCAGAACCGCGGATGACGGGCACCGGTGTACCCCAGCCAGCCGCGGCCTTCCTCCGTCCAGAGTGACTCGTCGCGGTAGCCACCCGCCTCCACGAAGGCGAGGAATTCCGCATTGGAGACGAGCTGGCGGGCAGCGCGGAACGACGGAAGCGTGACTTCTTCCACACCGTATTCATTGTCCCACCCATAGGCGCGGTCGGTCGCTGGCTTGCCGAGTTGGATCGTGCGGCCTTCGACCGGGATCCATGCATTCTCCGGCGGTGTGCCCGCAGGAGCGCACGCCGCCCAAAGGCGTGCCTCGTCTGGCGTGAGGTCGCCACCTCGCCGGAGATCGTCGAGCGGCATCATTCGCATGATCACGCTCGATGTTTCGAGGTGAATCCGCTCGTGCTCGATTCCCATGAGAATCATCCAGGCAGGTGAGTCCTGGCGGATCGGGAGATCGAGCGGCATCGTCGTGATCAATCCGTCCACGAGCTCCCGCACTCGAAGCCGGTAGTGGCGAACGGCCTGGACGCTCGGCCAGTCGTAATGGGCCGTATTCAGATCGTCCCACGACATCTCGTCTACGCCAACGGCCATCATGGCCTCGAGCTTCGGGTCGAGGCGGCCGGGGACAAGCCGGGCGGCGGTCAGCTTGTTGACATAAAACACCGCCGGGTGGGCGACGTAAAAAATCAACGGATGACGCAGTGGCTCATGCCGCACATAGTAGGCCTCATCGTTTTTGATGAGCGAGAAGAGCCGATCGTAGATTTCGCATGTCTGGTGGAAATACCTTCGCAGGGCTTCCCGTTTGGCGGTCACTGGGTCATGGGTGGTCGGGTCGGCATCGAGCAGGAGCGTGTGCGTGGGGGTGACGGGTATCGACAGCGACGCGAAGGGATGGTCGGCCGAGGCAGCAGTTCGGCGATTGCGGGTGACCGCGGGCGCGACGGGATTCATGGCCGGTTTCCAGAAGTGACCGCATTCCGACAGGAATGGACTAAAAACTTTAGCATCCAGCCGAACCGGGAACACCCAAAGCCATTGGCGGTGCCCCGCGGGGAGGTTCTTGCCCTTGCCGCGGCTCGGGGTTGCCCGTGCCATGTCGCCGGACGTTCGCTACGGGCATCCTGCCCTTCGCTCACTCGGAGTTTGCGGCGCTGGCTATCCCGCCTGCGCTTCGCCATCCTGCCCTTCGCTTGCAAACAACGCCGGCTCCACGGCACGGGCAACCCCTCGCGGGTGCATTCGTCTGCTTGGGCGCACCACACCGCATCGCGCACGGTAACGGGAGCCCGGAGGGGCGACCGCCGGCCGGAGGGCCGGCAAGCTCGTCGGGGCCATGAATGGCAATGGTGTTCGGCACGGCGAATGGAGGATGGCGGCCGCAACCCGCATTGGTTCGCCAGTGGTGACATGCTCGCCGCCGCCGGCCTGGATCTCCACGCCATTGTGCTTGTCGGAGATGAGGTGGCGGCACCCAGGGATGTGCTTGAAGAGCCGGAAGAACATCTCGATGCCCCACCGCTGTCGGGAGATCTCCGCGAGCAACTCCGCTGGAAGATCAAGCCTGTTGGTCACGATCCGAAGAGTTCCATCACAGCGAGGCCTCTTCATCCCTCGGTGGCTTTCGTACGGCTTCACCTCCACGCGAATCAGCCAAACAGGATGATCCGGCCTACCAGCAAGCGGCCGACTCTTGCCGAGCTTCACGGTCTCGTCGCTCGGCCATGCGGGGCACAATACCGGCGTAGCAGCCATCGCGCAACTCTGCCTATCTTCACATGCTTGCCACCAAAGCCCCTGATGCTGAGGAGCCGGTCGGGGGCACGCGCAGGAGCCGAGGACTTTTGCGCGGCCCAAAGGCGCACCATCATCCACGAGAGCACACTCGCAAAATCCGAAGACGACGAGCATGTCACTGCCGGCGAACCGATGCGCCTTGCATCGGTACCCCATGCATCAACCGTGCCGAACACGATTGCCATGGATGGCCCGACGAGCGTAAAGAATCCTTGCGGCGCTTCGCCATCCTGGCTTCGCTTGCAAACAACACAGGCTCCACGGCATGGGCAACCCCTCGCGGGATACTTCGATTCCTTTGGGGTCGCCTCAGGTCGCCAGGGTGAGGTTGAGGAAGCGGCGGATGGCGGGGGCGGTGGAGTGATCGAAGAACGCAGCGGCGGGGCCACCGGCGACGACCCTTCCATCCGCGATGAAGGCCACTTCGTCAGCGACGCGACGAGCGAATGCCATCTCGTGCGTCACGAGGACAAACTGGCCTCCCTCCGCGCGAACCTCCGAGATCATGTCGAGCACTTCCGAACGCATTTCGGGATCGAGCGCCGAGGTGGGTTCATCAAAGAAGAGACGCTTCGGCTGGACGACCAGCGCCCGCAGGATCGCGATCCGCTGCTTCTGGCCACCGGAAAGCTCGGCCGGCCGTTTGTGGGCGTGCTCAGCGAGGCGAAAACGTTCGAGCGGGCCCCGCACTCGCTCGCGGGCGGCCTGCTCGCTGAGCCCATGAACATGCACGAGCGGTAGGAGAAGGTTTTCAAGCGCGGTCAGGTGCGGAAACAGGTTGTAGGCCTGGAAGACCGTGCCCACGGTGCGGCGGTACTCTCGAAGGCTTGCCTCGTCGCGTGGCAGCGGGCAGCCATCGAAGGCGACGCGGCCACTGGTGGGGACATCGAGCCCAGCCAGGATCCGCAGGAGCGTCGACTTGCCACCTCCCGACGGGCCGATGAGGACCAGGGCACCAATCTCGCCTGTCGTGAACGAGAGCCGGTCGAGGACGGTCGCTGTTCCAGCAGACCGACCCTCAGCCGTCCGCGCGGGGAATTGCTGCACGAGATCATCGATGACGAGGTTCATAGGAAGTCGCCGCAGGCACCGAGTCTGGGAATTTGAAAGTGTAGTGGCTCGTGCATGCCCAGAGCCGCATTGCCGCGGGAGCCCACGGATTCGTATAAGGTGTTTTCGAGCGGGATTGGTCCGAGAGAGGCCGTGCCGCACCTCGACGGAGTCTGTCGTGCAACCACCCACCTCGCCGGACGAGCTCTTTTCGACCTATGGCTGGTGCCCGATCTGCGACGCACCGGTCCGGTTCGCGGCTCGGGGCAAGTGGCTGCGAGACTGCTTCGTATGCACGGCCTGTGGGAGCATTCCTCGCGAACGGGCGCTCATGCTGGCCATCGACCAGTGGTGCCCTTCCTGGCGGGATGTGGTGATCCACGAATCATCGCCGGAGCGGCGTGGCACCAGCGTCAAGCTCGCGCGGGACTGCGCAGGGTACGTGCCGTCGCAGTTTTTCCCTGAGCACAGCCCGGGAGCCCTCGTGAACGGTGTCCGCAATGAAAATTTTGAGAAGCTCACGTTCCCGGATGCGAGCATCGACCTCCATGTGAGCCAGGACGTATTTGAGCATGTGCTCGATCCCGACGCAGCCTTTCGGGAGATCGGCCGCACGTTGCGGCCGGGTGGGATGCACATCTTCACGGTGCCGATCGTACGCAAGACCGAGCCATCGCGGCCCCGCGCCCGGCTCGAGAACGGAAAGCTTCGGCACCTCCTCCCGGAGGAGTACCACGGCAATCCGGTCGGGGATGGCCGATCGCTCGTGACGACCGACTGGGGGTATGACATCTGTCAACAGATTTTTGACGTATCCGGCCTGTTCACGCACGTGATTCATCGGGACGACATCGAGCACGGCATCCGGGCCGAGTATCTGGAGGTGCTCGTCACCGTGAAGCCGGCGGCTGCCGCCGCGTGACGGGGACCGATGAGAATTCACGCCGCCTCGTAGCGAAAGCGGTGCTCGAGCCAGCGGGCCATCGCTGAAAGCGGCAGCGTGAGCAGGAGGTAGCCCACGGCCAGGGGGATGTAGCTCTCGAGGGTCGAGTAGGTGAACGAGTTCACCTCCTGCGCATTGAGCGTGAATTCCGAGATCGCGATCACCGAGAGCAGGGACGAGTCTTTGACGAGGGAGACGAGCTGGCCGGCCACGGAGGGCAGCACAAGCCGCACGGCCTGTGGCAGCACGACGAGCCTGAGCGCCTGCCAGGGCGTGAGGCCAATCGCCCTGGCACTATCGATTTGCCCCTTCGGAATTGCATCGAGGCCTCCCCTGAAGATCTCGGCCATGTAGGCGCCGCTGAAGAGCGAGAGGAGGACCACTGCCGCGACATAGCGGTTCTGGAGGCCGACGGCGGTCGCCACTACATAGAACCCGATGAGAAGCTGCACGAGCAGCGGGGTGCCACGGATGGCCTCGACGTAGACGCGGGCCGTCGCCTCGATAAGCGAGTTTCGCGAGCGGAGCATCACAGCAGCGACGCCGCCGACGAGAATGCTCATGACCAGCGATGCCAGGCTCAGCGCCACGGTCACGAGCCATCCCTGCACGAACTTCTGGCGGTAGGCCCAGACCGCCGACCAGTTCCATTCGTAGTCAACTCGCGAAAACGCCAGCGCCACCGCGGCGGCGAACGCGAGGACAACAATCACATGGGCAAGCCAGCGTGGCATGCGAAGAGCCTACCGCGCCGAAGGCCACCCCAGGCGAATAGAAGCCCCTGGCGTGAGCCGGGGGGTTGCGGGTTGAAGGCCGCACTCGTTTCTATTTCGCGCTGGTTCACCCAACAACCCGCCGTCCCCTCGCTGTCGCGAGGGGCTTGTATGACTCACAGCGTGCAAAGCCGCTCGAAATATCGCAGATGCGCTCTAAAAAAAGAACGGGATGCCTTCCTTTTGAAAATACGCTTTCTCGTCGGCCAGGAACTCGTTGCCGAGCCGCTCGAAGCCGCCATCGCGGCGAAAGCGTTCGAGGAAGGCGTTCACCTGCGTTCGCAGGGCGTCGTCGCCGCGGCGCATGCCTACGGCCCATGCCTCCTCGCGGAATGGCACGAGAAACGCGCGGGTCGTGTCGCGGTGCCTCATGTGGCTCCGGTAGACGGAGAGGGAGTCGTAAATGAAGGCGTCGGCCCGACCCTGAGCTACCTCCATCACGGCGGCCGCCTCCTTGTCGAGCACGAGCAGCCTGGCCTCCTTCATCGCCGAGGCGGCATAGTGGTGGCCCGTGGTCCCCTTTTTCACCGCCACGATCTTTCCCTTGGCATCAAGGTCGGCCGCGGAGGTGACCGGCGACTTCGCACCCACGAGCAGGGCTAGGCCCGTCTTCAGGTAGGGCTCGGAGAACGCGATCGACTTCGCCCGCTCCGGCGTGGCCGTCATCGACGAAATGACGCAATCAATTTTCTTGGTCTTGAGCGCGGGGATCAGGCCGTCAAAGGCGATGTTCTCGATCACGAGCTCGCGGCCAAGATCCTTGGCGAGGGCTTCGGCCAGCCGCACGCTCACGCCGGTGGGTTTTCCGGTGGTATCCGTCATCTCGAACGGCGGGTACGACAGTTCCATGCCGACGCGGAGCGGCTCGGCAGCGGATGCCGCGGCGGCCCACACCATCGAGAGGGCAAGTGTTTTCAGGGATCGCACGGAGCGGCCTCACGGGCGGACGCGGAGCACGCAGTCACGATACCACGGCACATGAGGCAGCGGCATGGCCCGTGGGTCGTGCCCCGTCGGCCGAGCCGCGCGGTATAACCGGAGCCCTTGTGAACGGCGATTGCGGCGGCCTGACCAGCGAGTGGTGGGGCGGCGGCCGTCCACGAGTCTTCTCGAGGAGCCCTTGGCGTGTCACGTCAGACCACGGTCGAACCTGTTGCACCGATCTATCGCGGGCCGCTGCCCCATGTGACGACGGTTGAGCGGGTGCCCGTGACGGTGTACGAGCAGCCGCACGATGCGAGTCGCGCGGTGGCCCGCGAGATCGCCAACCTGGTCACGAGCCGAGCCGCCGCTGGCAAGAAGACGGTCCTTGGCTTGGCCACCGGTAGCACACCGGTGGGGGTCTACGACGAGCTGATCAGGCTCCACCGCGAGGAAGGGATCTCCTTCAAGACAGCGGTGACGTTCAACCTCGACGAGTACTGGCCGATTCAGCCGGATGCGCTCCAGAGTTACCGCCGCTTCATGCGCGAGCACCTCTTCGATCACATCGATGTTCCGTCTGACGCCATCCACATCCCCGACGGTACCCTGCCGCGCGGCGATGTTGTCGCGGCGTGTGCGCGGTACGAAGCGGACATCCGCGAGGCGGGGGGCATCGACCTTCAGATTCTCGGCGTCGGCCGCACCGGGCACATCGGGTTCAACGAGCCTGGCAGCACGCTCGAGAGTCGTACCCGCCTCATCACGCTCGACAGCGTGACGCGGTCCGACGCCGCGAGCGATTTCTTCGGCGAATGGAACGTGCCACGCCAGGCGATCACGATGGGCGTGGGGACAATCATGGCGGCCCGTCGCGTCATCCTCCTCGCCTTCGGTGAGCACAAGTCGGGCATCGTGCGGAAGGCCGTCGAGGAGGCTCCCTGCACCCATGTGTCGGCAAGTGCGCTCCAGCAGCATCCTGATGCCCGGTTTGTGCTCGATGGGGCGGCGTCATCGAAGCTCGCGCGTTTCGAGGCGCCGTGGCTCGTGGGGGCGCTGGATTCGCTTGGTCTCGAGTGGACCGATTCGCTCGTGCGGAAGGCGGTGATCTGGCTCGCCACAAAACTCGGCAAGCCGATCCTCAAGCTCATCGACGAAGACTACAACGAGCACGGTCTCCAGGATCTTCTGTCGAATCGGGGACGTGCGTACGACCTCAATATCGAAGTCTTCCGTGCGATGCAGGACACGATCACTGGCTGGCCTGCCGGAGGCCCTGGCAAGCCGAGGCGGCTTCGCGTGGCAGGAGAAAAAGCTTCGTCCCGCGCGGCTGATTTCCCGAAGCGGATCGTGGTCTTTAGCCCGCACCCTGACGACGACGTCATCAGCATGGGGGGCACCTTCATCCGCCTGTGCGAGCAGGGGCATGAAGTGCATGTGGCCTACCAGACGAGCGGCAACATCGCCGTGTGGGACGAGTCGGCGGATCGCCACATCGACTTCGTTGAGGAGTTCTGCCGAGCGTTCGATGTGGGCACGATTGTTTCTCCGGGCGAACAGGCCCCTGGGCAGATCGCCGAACGCATCCGAGCGTTTCTTCGAGCGAAGCCGCCAGGTGCTGTCGATATTCCCGAGCTTCAAATGGTCAAGGGCCTCATCCGACGCACCGAGGCGCGTGCTGCGGCCCGCTACTCGGGGGTGCATCCCGACCGAATTCACTTTCTCGACCTTCCCTTCTATGAGACGGGTCGGGTTCGCAAGAACCCGATCGGTCCCGAGGACATCGCGATCACCGCGCGGCTCCTCGATGCCGTCAAGCCACACCAGATCTATGCGGCTGGCGACCTCTCTGATCCGCACGGCACCCACCGGGTTTGCCTGTCGGC
>CAYZHH010000135.1:0-9167 GCA_964478275.1 uncultured Candidatus Kuenenia sp. | reverse complement strand
GTCGTAACAAGGTAGCCGTAGGGGAACCTGCGGCTGGATCACCTCCTTTCTAAAGGAAACAGCCAATGCGTGTTTGGGCTAGCCCCGATCACGCCAAGGCATGCGATGCGAACCGCTTTTCAAGGCAGTCCCCTCCGGGCCTGCAGTGAACAGCCATGTTCGGTGTCGCATATGGAGTCGATCGCGGCTCCGCTTGCCAGCCTCTGGGCCCTGTGCCTGGACGGCCGGTGAGTGGAGCAAGCCGACAAAAGAGATCAGCAGAAGCAAATCGATACCTCGTTGAAGGCGTCGGTTTGCCTGGAGCAGAACTGCCAAATGAGCGCGTGCTGCGGGGAAACCCGCCGCACGACGCCGGGATCATGAGAGACCCGGTGGGGCCACCGAGCCCCGCCGGGTTTTTTCGTATACTTCGTCGGCTGCACGTTATGACGAGGCAAAAGTTGAAACCAAGAACGTGGGTTGTGTTCGCGCTGGTGGTTGGTGCGCTCTTCGGCGTGTGGGGCGGTGCCGTCAAAGCGGATGAAACGTCGTGGGAGATTCGCGGCGAGTTTGTATCGCTGAAGCCAGGATCGCCGGAGATTGTGCTTCTCAGGGTTGGGGGCGCGCGCGTTCTTGAGGTGCCGCTTGCGAGTTTTTCCGAAGCCCAGCGAGCCGACATCGTCCGGAGAAGTGGCCAGCCCGCCGCGGCGGCGGGAGACGCGGTTGATGCGGCGGGGCCGGCGGGTATTGAGGAGGCCGCGCAAGCCTGCCGAACGGCCATCGAGGCCACGGATGTCTATCGCCTCTACCTGGCCACACCGGGGTTATCCGATGCTGATCGGCAGGCGGCTGAAAAGCGGCTTGCTTCTTGGTCGGATCGCATCAAGCGAGGCGAAATCCGGCTCGAGAAGGAATGGGTCGAGCCAGAGCGGGCAAAATCTGCCCGTCGCGAGGCTGAAGGCCATGTGCGTCAGGCCATCAAGATGCTTCGCATCGGCAATGGGCAGGTCGCAGAGGAAGAACTGCGGAAGGCGAGCCGCGCCGATCCGGCCAGCGGCACGGCCGATTTTGTACTGGGGGTCGCCGCGATTTCAGGGCCGCGGCCCAACGCCGTCCAGGCCGGAAAAATTTTCCGTGAAGTGGTCGATCGCGAGCCGGGGCACGGTCCGGCGCTCAATAACCTAGCCGTTTGCGAGGTCAATGCCCGCCGAATGTCAGCTGCAGCTGGCTATTTTCGAGATGCCGCGGAGTGCCTGGCTGACCCTCATGTCATCGTCGGCAACGTGGGGAGCGTCATCCGGATGGCAGCCGATCGTCGCAATAAAATCGCACCCAAACACGTTGAGGAATTCACCACCCTGTACCGCTGGCTTACCGAGGATCGAGGGCTTGAACCTGCGGATGGGATAACCGGCCTGGTCTATCTATCGCGCACAGGTGCGCCGCTGGCCTCCTCCGGGGCCTTGGACCCCGAGGCCGTGGTCGGACTGCGGGGAGATGGTCGCCCTGAGCGCTCAGGAAGTGGGGTCGTTGTGGCCCCGTCGTTCGTGGCTGTCTCAGCCGCCGTTGTCGCGAACGCTGGCCGCATCACGGTTCTCGGCGATGGTACGACAGGCCAGGAGATTCCTGCCGTAGTTGTAGCCACCCGGGGCGATCTGGCCCTCTTGCGGTGTGAGGGGCTCGCCGCTCCTGCGATCCCGCTCGCTGCGGTTTCCCCGCCGGCAGGTGCCCCGCTCTTGGTCGTGTACCCGCATCCGAAGGAGCGAGGCATGTCTGGCCCGAAAAAGGTTCAGGCGACTTTGGTCACGCGGTCGGAGGACGGTGTGCCGTTCCCGCGCCTTGTCTACACCGCGGAGGGTGAGCGCCAGAAGCCCGGAGGCCTTCTCGCCGATCCGTCCGGCCGGCTCGTTGGCCTGACAGCAAGCACTCCTGCCGTTCCGACGATCGGAGCGAATCTCAACGTGGCAGCCCCCGTCGAGGCGGTCTGGTCTCTGCTGCGAGAGGCCGACGTACAAGTCGCGGACGCTGCTGGCGGAACGGCCGCCGACCCGGCGAAGCTCGTTGAGAATGCGGTGAGAGTCGTCGTCTATGCCCCCCAGGGGCAAGCCGGCGGCCCCTGATCGGCACCCAGGTGGGCTACTGGAGCGGGCGAGCGAAACGGCTATGATCGGGAGTCTCGACCGATTGTTCAGCGAGGTTTTGATGGTCCGCTCCTCAATTTCCGGTGTGGTTCCGCCGAGTGTTGCCGAGGCAACGATCATGACCGTGTGGCCGAGCGTGGGCTCGACCGGGCTCGGCAAGGCCCTGGGCAGGATCTATCGGATCAAGGAGGGGTTTGGCCCGCTGTCGTTCGGGCGGCTTGCGCTCCTCGCCACGATCCCGATTGGCCTTGGGCTCTACCTCTCGCTCCGGCTGCCGTGGGCAATCAAGCGATACCGTCTCACGAACAGGCGGGTGGCCGTCGAGGTTGGGATCAATCCACGCGTGATGCAGTTCGTGTCGCTCGAGGGCTTCGATTCCATCGAGGTTGACGTGAGCCAGGGCCAGGAGTGGTACGCCTGTGGCGACCTGGTCTTCCGTCGTGGTGCCATCGAGACGCTTCGACTCATGGGCGTCAGTCGGCCCGAGTCATTCCGTCGCGTCTGCCTCGAAGCGCACGATGCCTACGTGAGCGTGGCAAAGCTGCAGCCAGAGCCGGTTGGGGCTTAGCTGACGCGGGCGGTCACACGGTCCGGCCGCTGGGGACGGGGCCGCGGGTGGCGATGGCATTGCGGATCGCGTCGCGGGCTTCGTCGTCGAGGTCGCACAACAGGGTACGGGCGTTCTCCGCGACCTGCTCCGGGCTCGTTGCGCCAAAGAGCACGCTCGTGATTCCAGGCTGCTCGGCCGTCCACGCGAGCACGAGATCGGCAACAGTCACGACCAGACGATCTGCAATCCGCCGCAGGGCGTCGACGAAGTCGAGGTTCTTTGCGAACTCATCGCCCAGAAACACCGGATACTTGTGGCGGCTGTCGCTGGTGGGAAAAACCTGGCCGCGGTGCATCTTGCCCGCCAGGAGCCCCTTCATCAGCGGCCAGTAGACGACCATCGCGACATCATGGGCCCGGCACCAGGGAAGGATCTCCCGCTCGATCTCTCGCTGCAGCATGTTGAAATGAAACTGACAGGCCGAGAGCGGGCACGCTGCCGCGAACCGCTTGACGAGATCGAGCGTGGCGTTCGAGAGGCCGATCGCGCGGGCTTTGCCCGCCTCCATGAGCTGGCGAAGTTCACCGGCTGACTCCTCGATCGGCACGTTCGGGTCAGGGCAATGGAGGTAGAGCAGGTCGACGTGATCGGTGCCCAGCCGCTCGAGGCTCTCCTCAACCTCGGCTCGGAGTCGTTCCGGCCGCCCGTCGACGACCTGCCTCCGCGGCGGATCGCAGGCAGGGTCGGGCTCCCAGTGGATGCCGCACTTCCCGGCGATCACCACGGCATCGCGGGCAGCCGGGCCGATCGCGGAGATCGCCGCGCGGATCGCCCGTTCGCTCTCGCCCTTTTCGCCATAGCAATAGGCGGTGTCGAGGTGGGTGATCCCAGCATCGATCGCTGCCCGCACCGTCGCCACCGCCGCCTCATGGGTGACGCCCGATCGAGTCATCCCCGACAGCGGCCAGCAGCCAAGCCCGAGCGGCCCAACGGAAACCGGCGACGATCCAAGCGGACGTGGAGCGGGATTCATGGCTTGACAGAAAGTGTACGGGCGTGCATCATTATGAATCCCTAAGGAATGCCATCGTGTCCATCGTAGTTTCAGACGACAAACTGGCTTCGGAGTTGGCGAGGGCCGGCTCGACCACCCTCGAGGATTCGGCAGGACGACCAATCGGCTTGTTCTTCACTCCAGAGCAGTTTCGCCGCTTGTCTGTCGAGTGGGCCAAGGAGAATATCTCGACTGCCGAGCTTGATGCCGACCTTGCCGCAGGCGAGGGGCAGACGCTCGAAGTGATCCGTCGCCGGCTCGGCGCGTGATGGCTCGGACGCAGCGATATACCGTATTGTGGGCGGCGAAGGCCGAATCGCAGTTGGCGGCCCTTTGGACAGGCGGCGGCGATCGAGAAACGATTGCCGCAACGGTCGATCAGTTTGATCGATCGCTGTCCCGGGATCCTTTCCTCATCGGAGAGTCTCGGTCGGACGGATACCGGATCGAGGTGTCTGGACCACTGGCGTTCATCTTCCATGTGTCGGACCCGGATCAAAAGGTCACCGTCCTCCGGGTGTAGCGGCCGTTTCGCGCGAGCTGACTTCAGGGAACTCACCGGTCGCGAGGAAGGCAGCCACGAGGTCAGCGGTCTCAGGGCGAAAAAGAAGGCCCGTGTGCCAGGTGGGCAGGGTCACGTGGGCGTGGGGCGCATCGGGGTGTGTACTCTCCGCTGTCATCAGCCCGTCATAGGCGGCAGCGATCACGCCGATCTCGACATCGGGGGGCACGGGGAGCGTGTTCACGAGGCTGTCAGCGGCGGTCGCCAACTCGGCGATCGGAGTGAGCAGGCGGCCAACCGTGCGGGCCATCGCGGTCGCCACGAAGGAGCCGCGGTTGGGCGAGGCGAGCATGACAAACCGTCCGAGCTTGGCAGGGCGGTATCGACCGAGGGCTGCCCGCCCGATGATGCCACCCATGCTGTGCCCTACGACATGAATCGTGTCGATTCTCGGATCGGCGTCGAGATCCGCCAGCTCGCGCGCGAACCGCTCTGCATGCACCATGAGCGAGCACTGCATGTTCCAGTAGCCCCACGTGTTCGTGAGGTAGCCGCGGCTCCTGAGCCGCCGAGCGAGGAGCGCGAGCATGAACTTGTTGGCGAGGTACCCGTGAACCAGAACCACACACTCTCGCGGATGCCCGGGGGACGCGGTCGTGTCAAAGCAGATAGTGGGCATGCGAGGTTCGCGGCTCAGGCGGCCTTGGTGAAACGTGCGCGGATGAGTCAATCGGGGTTGGCGGAACCCTCACCCCGGCCCTCTCCCAGAGGGCGAGGGAGTTGCACCCGTCACCACCGGTCGGCCAGGAGCTTGTGGTCGCTGCGGCGCGGGGCAGCAGTCGAGCGGGCAGACGTCGTGGCTTGCCGGAAGTCGTCCGATGGCGGCGCGATCGGGAAGATCCAAGACCCGTTCGGCGATGAGGTCTCGGACCATCGACACGAATTCGGGATCGGTGCCAACCGTTGCAGCCCGCGCCATGTCCACGCCCAGCTCACGGCAGATGTCGGCTGCTTCGGTGTCGAGGTCGAAGAGCACCTCCATGTGATCGGAAATAAATCCGATCGGGGCGATGACGAGATTGCGGATCCCATTGGCGTGCTGCAATTTGATCTCGTCGCCGATATCAGGCTCGAGCCAGGGCTGCGTCGGCGGCCCGCTGCGGCTCTGATAGACGAGCTTCCAGTTCGTCACGCCCGCCTGCTCCGCGACAAGGCGGCACGACTCCGCAAGCTGCGGCACGTACTTCGATGTGTCAGCCATCGAGAGCGGAATGCTGTGCGCGGTGAAGAGCACCGGGACATCGCCGCGGGCTTCGGCAGGGAAGTGCTCCAGGGCAGTCTGCACGTTGCGGGCCATGGGGCCGACGAAGCCTGGGTGATTGAAGAACACCCGGATCTTGTCGACGACCGGAGCCCGATCGCCGAGCGGTTCGCAGGCCGCGGCAATGTTCTCCCGGTACTGCCGGCAGCCGGAGTAGCAACTGTTGCCCGCAGTCACGAATGCGATCGCCCGTTTCACACCCGCATCGGCCATTTCGCGAAGCGTGTCGGTGAGGAGCGGGTGCCAGTTGCGGTTGCCCCAGTACACGGGCAGGTGAGGTCCGCGGCGATCAAGCTCCTCACGGAGCGCCGTGATGAAGGCTTGGTTCTGGTCGTTGATCGGGCTCTTGCCGCCGAAGTGCTGGTAGTGCTCAGCGACCTCGAGCATCCGTTCGCGCGGGACGTTTCGGCCGCGAAGGACATTCTCGAGAAATGGGATGACGTCATCCGGGCCATCGGGCCCGCCGAACGACACGAACAGCACCGCGTCATACATGGATTTGTTTGCGGCAAGGATGGAAAGCATGACCCCACGGGGATTCGAACCCCGGTTCCCGCCGTGAAAGGGCGGTGTCCTAGGCCTCTAGACGATGGGGCCGCGTCGCGACCCGACAGGCGGACCACGCTCAGGCAGCATGATAGCGACGTTTGGCCGCCGCGGGGATGGCTGAACAAAAACAAGCGACCAGGGGAGACCGCCAAGCGATCAGGGGAGACCGCCAAGCGATCAGAGGAGACCGCCAAGCGTTGGTCATTCTGCCGACGGAAGCGATTCACCGGACGAGGAGTCTGCCGCCGCCGCCGCTGGCGCATCCAAAGGCTCGCCGCGGGCGATCGCTTCGAAGACCTCACGACGGTGCACGGGCACCTCCTTCGGCGCCTCGACGCCAAGTCGCACCTTGTCACCACGAATCTCCACCACGACGATCGTGATGTCGTTGTTGATGACGATGCTCTCGTCCTTTTTCCGCGACAGTACGAGCATGGGCCAATCCTTGGCGGACCACTGCGGGGCGAACGGTGCCGGAGAACTCTTCCAGAAACCCTTGAAATGTAGATGTTCCCAGGTTTCCGTCAAGCAAATTCCGGGCCTTTCCTTCTTTGCGGCATTCGGAAGGGGAATTACGCGGCATTTTTTGGGTTTCGGGCCCCGGCGTCGGGATCGCCCTCGGCAGACATTTCCATGCTTTCAAACCAACCTCAGGGCCGTCGCGGCCCCGTCGTGGCCCAGAGAAACAGCCGTGGGTTGTTGGCTTCAAGGCCCAACCTATAATGACGCCGCACCGTTTGATCTCTTCGCAGAGTCGCCCTCAGGAGTCCGCCGTGAAGGAGTGGTTCCGCAACCTGTTCTTGGCCGTGAAGACGGTTGTGGACGGCATGCTGGTGACCTTCCGCGTGTTCGGGAGCACGTTCGACCAACAGCGTCGGACGTTCACCGAGCACTTCGAATATCCGGAGTTGCCTGCCCCGGTGGCGGCGCGCTACCGAGGGTTCCACCGCTTCGACCTCACGACCTGCATCGCCTGCGACCAGTGCGCGAAGGCGTGCCCCGTCGATTGCATCTACATCGGCAAGGAGCGGGTCGAGGGGAGCAAGGGATTCCGCGTCAGCGGCTTCACGATCGACTACTCGAAGTGCATGTTCTGCGCGCTCTGCGTCGAGCCGTGCCCCGTTGATTGCATCTTCATGGGTTCGACACTCGACCTGTCGTGCTACAGCCGCGACGGAACGATCGTGGACTTCGCCCGGCTACCGGTGGATCTTGCCTGGGGCAGAGCCACGATCAATCCCACGGCGGTCGCCGCGTCGAAGGTGATCGTCGAGCCCGTTCACGGCGGCCCCAACCAGTGATGTCCGCGGCGCTCCGAGAGCCAGCATGAATTCGCTTGATCCCGCCACTGTGCCCGGCAATTTTGTAGACCCTGTCGTGATCACGGGTTTTGTCGCCCTGTTTGTCGCGCTCGGCGGGGCCTTCCTTGCAGTCAATCTTCTGGTGGGGTGGCTCGTGCGGCCACGGGAACCCAACGTCGAGAAGCTCGAGGTCTACGAATGCGGTGAGCCGGCGATTGGCTCGAGCTTCGTGCAGTTTGACCTGCGGTTCTATGTAGTCGCTTTGCTCTTCATCATTTTCGATGTCGAGGTGGCTCTGTTTTTTCCCTGGGCCACGGTGTTTGGCAAGGCGACCCAGTTAACCGATCCGGCCTTCGCGACGGCGACCGCCGATGGTTCCCTCACGCCGGCCGCCGCTGGCGTGCTCCGCGAGATCGGCGTGCGAGACCCGAAAGTGCCCGCCGTCGACGTGCTTGGCGAGCCCATGGCAGACACCGACAAGATGGTGTGGGCGAGGCAGCGGGCCGAGCTCACCGGCCGTGGTCAACTCACGGATGGTCAGGCGCTCGCCGAGTGGTCCGTGGCAGACGTCGGCAGCAAGCTGGCCCGCACGGCACTTATCGACATGGCCTTCTTTTACGCCGTGCTTCTGGTCGGCTTCGCCTATGTCTGGTATCGCGGTGACCTCGACTGGGTGCGGGCCGTGGCATCTGAGCGGGTGCATCCTCCATCCCGCTCCGCTTGATCCTGAACCCTTCGGTGGTGCTTACCATGCGCGGCCCTTCCTTTCTCGACCAGCTCCGTGATGCGGTCCCCGATGCCGTTGTTGGCCAGAATCTCGAGGCGCTTGATCCTTGGATCGAGATCGCCCCGGATCGCCTCGCCGACGTCTGTCGCTGGCTCGCCAAGGTGAGTCCCGTGCGGTTCGATTCGCTCCAGTGCATCACGGTCGTGGATTGGCTCGAGACCGATCCTAAGAAGGCCGCCAAGGTCTCATGGCAGCCGCGGCTCGAGATCGTCTATCACCTCTGGAGCACGGGCTCCAAGGTCAGCCTCGTGCTCAAGTCCACGCTTCCGCGATGGAAGGGCGATGTGCCGGGGCAGTTGCCCGAGGTGCCGAGCGTGGCGGGCGTATGGCGGGGTGCCGACTGGCACGAGCGGGAGGTCTACGATCTTTCAGGCGTGTGGTTCACTGGGCATCCCGATCTCCGGCGCATCCTGTGCCCTGAAGACTGGGAAGGCTATCCGCTCCGCAAAGACTACGAGCAGCCACTCGAATACCACGGCATCAGAGGGCGGTGAGCATGTCCAGCACGATTGACGACGATCCCAGGATCATCGAGTTCGACGTCCGCACCGACGAGATGCTCGTCAACATGGGGCCGCAGCACCCCAGCACGCACGGCGTGCTGCGGCTCGTGCTCCGCACCGACGGCGAGGTCATTTCTGATGTGCAACCGCACCTCGGCTACCTGCACCGCTGCGCCGAGAAGGTCGGCGAGAACGTCCTGCCGATTCAGTTCATCCCGTACACGGACCGGATGGACTACCTCGCCGGGATGAACATGAACCTCGGCTTCTCGCTTGCAATCGAGAAGCTGTGCGCCGTAAAGATTCCCGAAAAGGCGCAGATCATTCGCGTCCTGATCGGCGAACTGAACCGCATCGCGTCGCACCTCGTCGGGATGGGCGCGTACGGCCTCGACCTCGGCACGTTTTCGCCGTTCCTGTATGCGTTCCGCGAGCGCGAACACATTCTCGACCTGTTCGAAGACGTGTGCGGGGCACGCC
>CAYZHH010000134.1:0-9278 GCA_964478275.1 uncultured Candidatus Kuenenia sp. | reverse complement strand
GCATTTCGCGCCGGTGCCGCCGTCCCGGCGTCGGCTTCCAAGGGGCATGCCCTTCGCTCACTCGATGGTTGCAGCGCTGGCTATCCCGCCTACGCTGGCGCCATCCTGGCTTCGCTTGCCTGCAAGCCCGGCGACAGGGCACGGGCAACCCCTCGCGGAATCCCTGCTGCGGGAGATCTCAAATAGTTTTGATGGGTGCATAAAAGCCCCTCGCGAGAGCGAGGGGACGGCGGATGGTTGGGCGAGAGCGGTTGGTAATGGTTGGTGGGTTGGCATTCAACCCGCAGCCCCCGTCTGTCGACGGGGCTTCTATGTTCAGGTCCACGGTACGCTGGTGGAATGAAGCCTGATTTCGCGTTTACGGTTGAGGCGGTCGACGAGCGGGCGCGGGCGGGGATGCTCGTGACGCCGCATGGGAGCGTGCCTACGCCGCTCTTCATGCCGGTGGGCACCGCGGCGACGGTGAAAGGGGTGGATATCGGTCGCGTGGGCGAGACGGGGGCGAAGATGCTTCTCGCCAACACCTACCATCTTCACCTGCGGCCCGGCGAGGAGATGGTGGAGCGGGGCGGCGGCCTCGCCCGGTTCATGGGCTGGGATGGCCCGACGCTCACCGACTCCGGTGGCTATCAAGTGTTCAGCCTCGCGCAGCAGGTGAAGGTGACGGAAGAGGGGGCCTTCTTTCGGTCGCACATCGACGGCTCGCCTGTCGCGCTGACCCCAGAGCGTGCTACGGCGATCCAGGAAAAACTTGGCGCCGACATCGCCATGCAGCTCGACCACGTCGTGCCACTCCCGAACGATCGTGCGACTGTGGCCGATGCCATGAGGCGGTCGGTGCGATGGGCATCTCGGTGCAAGGATGCCCACCAACGGGATGACCAGGCACTCTTCGGGATCGTGCAGGGCGGCCTCGAGCCCGATCTTCGGAGGGAGAGTGCTGAGGCGCTCGTGGAGATTGGTTTTCCTGGCTACGCCGTGGGAGGGCTGTCGGTCGGCGAGGGGCCGGAGGCGATGCGGGCGACCCTCGAGGCGACGGTCCCTTGGCTGCCCGCCGACCGTCCGCGGTATCTCATGGGGGTCGGGCAGCCCCAAGACATCGTCATGGCAGTGGCGGCCGGGGTGGACATGTTTGACTGTGTGCTCCCGACCCGTTGCGGTCGCAATTCGCTCGTCTATACGTTCGATGGCCCGGTGCGGCTCAAGAACGCCCGCCATGCCACCGACCACGGGCCGCTCGAGAAAGGCTGCCCGTGCGTCGCCTGTCGGCACAGCCGGAGCTACCTCCGTCACCTCTTCCAGGCAGGCGAGATGCTCGGCCCCATTCTCGCCTCGATCCACAACCTCACCTTCTACCAGCGGCTTGTTTCACGGTTGCGGGAGGCGATCCTCACGGGCACTTTTGCCGCAACCGCCCGCGAACTGGACGTCGCCTGGCCGCCCGCGCCGGCCCGTGGCTGACCGACGGGCGCCGCGAGACAGGCTTGTCCCCTGATCGCAACGCCTACTACATTCTCGGGTTTCCCGGACCGCAGGTCCGTCCATCCCACCCCCCTGCAGTATTGCCATGCCGATTGTTCTGGCGATGTTTCTGAACCTGTCGCCAGCGGTCTGTTTCGCACAGGCCTCCGACCAGCCGGCAACGCCAATCGCCGTCCAGCTTCTACCGATGATTGGCATCGCCGTCGCCGCCTACTTCATTCTCTTCCGCCCGGAGCGAGACCGACAGCGCCGGCAGCAGTCGCTCCTGTCGAACCTCAAGAAGAACGATCGGGTCGTCACCTCGGGCGGCCTCTGCGGCACCGTCGCCTCCGTTGATCGCGAGGCTGGACGGGTCTCGCTCAAGGTGGATGAATCAGCCAGCGTCAAACTCACCGTCACGCTTGCGAGCATCGCCCAGGTCGCGCCAGCCGGCGGTGACACCGCCGAGCCGAATCCGTGAGCCGTCAGCCACGCCGCATCATTTTTTGCTTCCCCACGAGAACCCCATGAATCTTTCGAGTATCGCAGGCCTTCTGGCTCTGGTTGCGAGTGAACCTGCAGCAGCCCCTCTCGTCGCACCTTGGTGGCAGTCTCCCTGGGCTGGCTGGCTCATGAGCGTGGCTGTGTTCGTCGTGCCGACCCTGTTGGCATGGCTGATCGCGACGCGGCTGCGGCTGCCCGACATGTGGGGACGGATCGCGGTGGTCCTCGTCACGCTCGCGGCCGGCGCGACCATCTGCTGGCTGGGCTGGCCGCCGAGGCTGGGGATCGATCTTAAGGGCGGACTCATCCTGGTCTACGAGGTGGCCACCGGGAGGCAGCGAGAGGAACGCATCGACGATGCCGTTGCCGTGATCGAGCGGCTGGCTACGGCCCAGGATGGCGCGAAGGCGACGGTCAATCGCAGCGAAGGCAATCAGCTCGTCGTACGGCTCGAGACAACCGACACGGCAGCCCGTGACGCCTTGGTGGCTGCCATCAAGGCTGCGACGTTCGACCGAGCCACCGTCGAGGAAGTCAGTCGCACAGCGACGCCCGCCGCGCTCGTGGTGACGTATGCGATCACGGCCGAGCAGACGCCGGTGCCAATGGACAAACTCGTGGCCGCAATCAGCCGCCGCGTGAATCCGGGTGGCCAGAAGGAAGTGACGGTCCGTCAATTCGGCCTCGACCAGATCGAAGTGATTCTGCCGGAGGTCGAGCAGTCGGAGGTTGAGCAGATCAAGACGATCATTTCGAAAGCAGGCGTGCTCGAGTTCCGAATCCTCGCCAATCCGGCCGACCCACGGCACCGCGCTGCGATCACCCAAGCCGGGAGATCTCGTAGCGCCAACGTGCGGCTGGACGGAGCGGTCGCGGCTCGCTGGGTGCGGCTGGATACGAACCGCATGGACCCCGACGAGCAGATGGTCACGCGAGCCGCTTCGGATGGGCTCGAGGTGCTCGTCATGATCGACGGCCTCAATGTGGCCGGCAACGACCTGAGCCGGGTGAGCTCCTCGCTCGACGAGGCCACGCTCTCCCCGTGCGTGAACTTCTTGCTCAACGCTCGCGGTGCCGGGAAGTTCGGCGTGCTCACGAAACAAAACCTCCCAGACCCAACCAATGGTCTTTTGAGCCGGCTCGGCATCGTTCTTGATGACAATCTCGAGTCGGCGCCGAATATCCAGAGCCAGATCACGTCAAACGGTCAGATCACGGGGAGCTTCACTCAGGACGAAGTTGATGCGCTTGTTGGGATCCTCAACGCGGGAAGCCTGCCGGCGACGCTGAAAGCCGAACCCATCAGCGAGCAGCGGGTGAGCTCCCAGCTCGGCGACGACACCATCCGCTCGGCCAGCATGGCGATGGTTCTCGCGACCGTGCTCGTGCTCGTATTCATGGCGGGCTACTACCGGTTCGCCGGCGTCGTGGCCGACCTTGCCGTGCTCATGAATGTCGTTCTCGTCGTGGCGGTGATGATTTCGTTCAAGGTCGCCTTCACGCTCGCTGGGCTCGCGGGTCTCGTGCTGTCGGTAGGAATGGCGGTCGATGCCAACGTGCTCATCTACGAGCGGATTCGGGAAGAGCTCGACCGCGGCGCGGCGCTCCGGATGGCCATTCGAAATGGCTTCCAGCGGGCCTTCGCCACGATCCTCGACTCGAATCTTACGACGCTCATCACCGGTGTGGTGCTCTTTGCCATCGGCACCGACCAGCTCAAAGGCTTCGCGATCACGCTCGTTCTTGGGCTCTCCCTCAATCTGTGCACCGCCGTGTTTTGTGCCCGTGTGGCATTTGACATTGCCGAACGGTCGCGGTGGCTCACGAAGCTTTCGATGGGCCGTATCCTCAACAAGACGCACATCCCGTTCGTGAAATGGGCCCAGGCGGCGACAGTGGCGGCGTTCGTGGTGATTCTTATTGGGGCCGCTGCCGCCGTTCAGCGCGGGAGCGAGCTTTTCGACATCGACTTCACCGGTGGCACGAGCGTCCAGGTGGAGTTCAAGGAAGGGCAGGAGTTGCCAATCGCCGACGTCCGAGAGGCCGTGAACAAGAAACTTCGCTCGGCGACCGTCAGCTCCGTGTCAATCGAAGCAGGAGTTGCCGATCGTCGCTTCAAGATCGACACGTCGGAACAAGACCAAGGCAAGGTGCAGCAGCTCCTTCAGGAAGTTTTTCCGGGCCGACTTGCGACCGCGAGCATGACGTTCGGCGACGTAGGGCCAGCTCGGCCATCCGAGCCGGCTGCTGAAGCGCAGGAGCCCGACGTCCTGACCACGTCGGTGCGTCTCGAGTTCCCCACCCTCATGACCAAGGCGGGGCTGATCGCCATCCTCGAGCAATCCCTTACTGCCGAGGGCGTTGGCGACGCCGAATACGCGGTGGCCAGCGACGAGCCAAAATCGGCCACCGAGCCCTGCCGCACGTGGGATCTCCTCACGGCCCTCAACATCGACACGACGCGTAAGGTGGCTGAGCGGATGGCCGCCACGATGGCCGACACCCCGCTCTATCTCTCCGCCAACGCCATCGGTGGCAAGGTGGCGGGCAGCACGCGCGTGACGGCTCTCTATGCCCTGGCGGCGAGTCTCGCGTTGATCGTGATTTATGTCTGGGTTCGTTTTCAGAATGTGGCCTTCGGTCTGGCTGCTGTCGTGGCGCTCGCGCACGACGTCCTTGTCGCGCTGGCCTGCTTGGCGGTGAGCCGATATCTGGCACCATTCATGGGCTGGGCGCTCGTGGACGAGTTCCGTATCAGTCTCGACGTCGTTGCGGCCCTCCTGACAATCGTGGGCTTCTCGATCAACGACACGATCGTGATTTTCGACCGTCTTCGGGAGATTCGTGGCAAGGCAAGGTTCCTCACTCCCGAGATGGTTGACAGGGGCCTCAATCAAACGCTCAGCCGGACGATCCTCACCGCGGGGACCGCGTTTCTGGCCGTGCTGATTCTCTACGCCGTGGGTGGAGCGGGCATTCATGCATTCGCGTTCACGATGCTCATCGGCGTCTTGGTGGGTACGTACAGCTCTGTCTTCATCGCCGCTCCGCTGGTGTTGTGGCTCCAGTATCGGTTCGCGGACGCACCGGGAGGCGTTGTCAGCGTCGCTGCCAAACCGGCATGAGCCGGTCAGGTAAGCCGTTCGGCTGAGAGCGTTCCCGCGGGTTGCACCACGCGGGTGGGTCGTCCGGCCGATGCCGCACGCGTCGGTTCGCGGCAACGGAGGCACGGAAGGGCCCTGGGGGGCATGCTTGCATGGCAGCTACCCACGCGAGCGGCTGCCTTTCCGATCGACCCGACAGAGAGAATTTCCATGGATGCGTTGGTGCAGGGCATCAGGCTCGTTGTCGGCCTCAGTATGGTGGCCGCGGGCAGCGCGATTGTGGCTCCGGCCGGGCTCTCGCTGGTCCATGTCCTTGGGCAGCAGACGGTGCCGGCCTCTGCGGCGTCCGCTCCTCCCTATGACTCGGGTTGGACGCCGGATGCCCGCGCGTGGCCTCCGATCGCCGAGACTCCGATGCCTGCGGCACCCGTGGTTGGTGGCGAGCGGCTGGAGTACGTCCCGCCGCCGTTGCCGCCGCAGCCACTTCCGCCTCTGCCGACGGCACTAACCGCTGCGGGCCCCGACCTTGCCGCTGGCTATCGCCCGACACTTCAATCCCCTCCGCCGCCACTCCTCGATGGCCAGGCACCGCCACCGCTGGCGGTGGGCTGGACGCCCCGGCAGTCTGAGGCGTGGGCCGTCCATGGCATGCCCCAGTCGCCACCGCCTGTGGCCGATCAGGCTCGCATCTATATCGTGCGTGACGGAGACGATCTCTCCAGTATCGCCACGCGGTTTTATGGGCATCCGTCCGCCGCGATCGCGATCTGGCAGGCCAATCGGGGCCTGCTCCGAGACCCAGGGATTCTGCCGATCGGGGCCGCACTCGTTCTGCCCCCTCGATCGGTCGTCGCCAGCCTTGCCCAGCCGGTCGATCACGCGGTCATTGAGCCCATGACGGCCGGCCCACCGACACTCCCGACAGCCGGCGGGCCACTGTCTCATCCAGCATCGTGGCTCACCGGTGGAGGGGCCGATCGACGATCGCCTTGACGAACGCCGCAATAAAGGCAGCGGGCGTTCGCTGCTGCGGGTCTGATGAGGTGAGTGACGCAAGGGCGTCTCCGCCGAGTGGGTGGCCGGTGCGGTCACGAGCATTGACCTCCACATAGAGAAGCGACGCCGCGCTGTCCTTTGCGGGAGACGTGTTGCGACGCTCCTTTGCGTCGTACAACCGGCTATCAAACCACGCGGTCGGCCGCGAGCGTTTGAGCTGGTCAAAAATCTTTCCCGCGTCCCGACTCGCGGTTCCGGCCAGAATCATGATCGGGATCTTTGTCTTCACCGGCTCGGCCGCGAGCGCCGGGCCGATGATGAAACCCTTCGTCGCGAAGGCCGGGTCTACGAGGATAAGGCCGCGCACCTGGCCTCCCTGCACACCACTGGCGATAGCTGGCCAGGCAGCGTCGGCAACCGTCCAGGTGGTCGCGACGGCTGCGCCGAGGCCCGAACCAACAACCACAAGCTTGTCGAGATCGAGCTTGCCGTCATCGGCCTGCTCCTTGATCCACTTGCGGACGGCCTCGATATCACCGCGAAAGTCGGACTGGCCACGGACTCGGCCTCCGCCCGTCGCGGCCATCGCCTTAAAATCCGCGACTTTGAGGAGCTTCGATTGATTGCCGTCGGCGGCGGCCTTCTTGTACGCCTCGACGCTACTCTCACCGTGCCCCCGCATGTCGGGTACCAGCACGGCGCAGCCATCGCGCTGGAGCGTCTTTGCCAGCGGTACGAGCGCGTCACTCGAGCTGCCGAGATCGTGGACGAGAATCACGGTGGCCGCGGGCTTTTCCTTACCGGCCACCGCAAAGTATTGAACCGCCAGTTCGACGCCGTCGGACGTTTTGAGCTTCAATTCTTTCGCATCTGGCGAGGGCGCTTCCTTCTCCGCAGACGGGGCTGCGGTCGGTGGCTGCCCGGACGTGGGGGCATTGACCGCCAGAGCCGCAAATAGGGTGATTCCCAGGCAGCGGCTCAAGGCGACCAAGCGGCTGTGGGAATGGCGGTCCGTCAAGTGCGAAGCGTGGAGCGTTGGCATGGCTGGCCCGAATGGGGGGGGATAGGTCAATTCCGGCAAAAGGATTTGGTAAAAACGGCTGGCGCGGCAGCCCAGGGAATAGAATACTTCGAAGTGCCCGAACAATTCCATGGTCGGGACGGTGGAGCATCACCCTCGACTGGCGGTACGATAGGAGCGGCGGCCGGGGGGCTGAGATCAGACCCTAGATCAGACCCTAGATCAGACCCTTGTGACCGCTCGGAGGAGAGCCGATGGCCATGCTCGAACAGGCCCGCCGCTGGTGGCAGGAATACACCGGCGAAGACGAAACACCGCTCGATGGCGACACCCCGGCCTGGGTGGTGAGCTTGGCTGCGCATGTCGCCGTGCTCCTAGTGCTTTCGGTCGCGGGGATGACCGTCGTTCCCAGCACGCCCAAACGGGTCATGGTCATCGAGACACCGGTCGATGAGCCCGACTTGTTTCTCGACACTCCGGTCGAGATGGTGGTTGTCGATCAAGCGGCCGAGGCCGGTGCTCTGAGTGAGCATGCGGATGCAATGGCCCAGTCTCTCGCTCCGATCATGGCCGCAGAATCTTTGGTGCCGGTGATGGCCGAAGAGGTGCTGGATACGGAGATCCACGTCGAGGTCGTCGATGTCCTCCCGACGGGCAAGGCACTCAGCGACAGCCTCATCGTGAAAGGCGATGTCGGTGTGGGGGCGACGGGAGCGAGTGGCGCAGTCGATCGACTGACGGTGGAGCTCATTGCTTCGCTCGAGCAGCGGCCGACGGTCGTCTGCTGGGTCTTTGACCAGTCGGTGAGCCTTGCGGGCCAACGGAAGGATATCGCGGCTCGTCTCGAGCGGGTCTTCAACGAAGTGGGCGTAAGCGAGGCAGCCCAGTCCCATGGGATGTTCAATCTCGTCTTCGCCTATGGCCAGCGAGTGACACCCGTGATCGTCCAGCCCACCCAACAAGTCCGCGACGTGGTGTCGGCAATCAACTCGATTCCGATCGACGAGTCGGGCGTAGAGATGACGTTCACAGCAGTGGCCACCGCAGCCCAGCAGGCGGCGAAGGCCCGCCTCAGCCCGGCCAAACGAAACGTCATGATCATTGTCTTCACCGACGAGGCTGGCGATGACCAGCAGCACGTCGATCAGGTCGCCGCCTACTGCGCCCGCAGCCAGATGCGGGTCTTCGCGGTGGGGGTACCTGCGCCTTTCGGACAGCAGCACGTTCGAATGAAATTTGTCGAATTCGACCCTCGGTATGCAAACTCCGAAGAGTGGGCTGTGGTTGAGCAGGGCCCGGAGAGCCGCTACCCCGAGGTGGTAAAGGTCCGCCCAAAGGATGCCCCGGATGAGGCGATTGATTCGGGCTTCGGTCCCTTCAGTCTCTCGAAGCTGTGCGCGGAGACCGGAGGAATCTACTTTGCCGTCCATGCCAACCGAGCCTCACGGGGCCGCGTTTCGGCCGAAGCCACGGCGCCGATGGCCTCGGCGCTCAAGTACTTCTTCGACCCGTCGGTGATGCGAGACTACCGCCCCGATTATCAGAGCCAGGCCGAGGTCGATCGGATGGTGGCGGCCAACCGGGCCAAGCGGGCGCTCGTGGATGCGTCGCGTGCATCGGAGCTCAATCCGATGGCCGAGCCGACGATGATGTTTCCTCGAGAGGACGATGGACGGCTCGTGAACCTGTTGAGTGACGCCCAGAAGAAGGCCGCAGTGCTTCAGCCAAAAATCGACGCTCTCTACGGTCTTCTGGCCGCGGGGTTGCCGGATCGCACGAAGATCAAAGAGAAGCGGTGGCAGGCTGGCTACGACCTGGCGCTTGGGCGGGTGCTCGCGCTCAAGGTGCGAACCGACGCGTACAACATCATGCTTGCTCAGGCGAAGACGGGCATGAAATTCAAGAATCCAAAGAACGACACCTGGGTGCTCGCTCCGAGTAAGGATATGTCGAAGGTTGGGTCGCAGACGGAACGGCTTGCCAAGCAGGCTGATGAGTTGCTGCGGCGGGTGGTGGCCGACCATCCTGGGACACCCTGGGCCCAGATGGCGAACAACGAACTGCGAACGCCGCTCGGCTACCGGTGGGAAGAGACCAACACGGGCGTGAATGCACCCCGGCAGGGCAATGGTGGCAACGGCAATGCAAATCCCGGCGACGACATGCGTCGCAATCTTGCCCCCCCGAAGCCG
>CAYZHH010000133.1:0-9326 GCA_964478275.1 uncultured Candidatus Kuenenia sp. | reverse complement strand
AAGAGAAAGCCATGTTCTCGAAAGAGAAAGCCATGTTCTCGAAAGAGAAAGCCATGTTCTCGAAAGAGAAAGCCATCCGTGGCCTTTTTCCACTTGGCCGACCGAGGGAAAAGCCAAGGTTTTCCACGGTCGGCAGTCGCCGCATCGTGCGGCGCAAGGAGCCGCATAAGCCAGTGGGGCTCGGCCTTTGGCATGGCGAGGGCGACAGCCCGCTCGGCTCGTGTCTTCTCGCCGGCTGCCGCGAGCCACGCCTGGACTCGCGCCACGTCCTCGGCGTGCGCGGCAGGGATGCTCCGGACGTCGAGGATCGACACGATGTCGGTCGATGTGTCGTGAGCACCAGCCACGAAGAGCGTGCTGTTCGGCACGATCGTGCCGCGTTCGGCCAGCGCCAATCGAACGCTCGGGTCGTTGAGGATCGCCGCCGCGACACGGGCGTTGATCGCGCCGCCGTGTCCACCACACGCGCCGCAGTCGAGTCCGGCAGCGTGGGGATTATTGGCGCTTCGGCCGTGATGACCGCACAGGAGCACGACCCGAGCCAGGTCTGGCCCAATGCTCATGTTCTTGAGGATACCGGCAGCCGTCGCGACCGACGTCGCCAGGTCGAGGTCCTGGATCGCGAAGGCCGCCACCGACTCAGGGTCACCCGATCGATCACCGACACATGTGTCCTTGAGCAGCTTCGCACCATACGCCATGCCGGCGACTTCGACGAACGCGAAGGCGGACGGCGGCATTCCTTGAAACGTCTTGAGCGATCTCTTCCACTCCTTCCCACTCGTGTCGAGATCGACTCGCAGCGAGGGGTCGAGCAGCACAGGGCACCGTGCCGACTCACCGTCAACCGCAAGGAACACGCCGAAGAAGCCGGCGAATCCGAGCGTGCGGATGGACGGATCGAGGGATTCGAGATGTCGCCGGAATGGCTCGGACCGGACGTCGATACAGAACACCGCCTGAACCGAATCCCGTCCCGTCGGCTGTGCCACGGGGCTCCGGACGAATCCGCGGGCGATCGATTCGACGTAGGCGTCTTCCGACGATTCCTGGAGCACCAGCCGCGCGGACTCCTCCTCGATGGGGCGCTCCAGGGCGACCACAGGCGTCCCCCCTGCCCCGGCGAAGAAGGAGTCGGCCGCGAGACGGATCGCGAGGAGATCAAACAGTGGGCCGTGCGTCACGCCGGAACGCCGCCACGACTCCCGCCGGAACAAGGACGCCCAGCCGAACAGTCCCCCCAGGAGTCGGTAGAGATACGCCTCGAGGTCATCGAGAGGGATCGCGATGCGGGCGATCATGGCATCGATCGCATCGGCGGCCGACGCCGGCAGCGATGTCACATGATCGCGATACCCTACGAGCCCCGTCCACTCGGGCGCCCGATCGACCGCGGCGGCTTCTCGCCAGGTCGACCAGAGGCCGCCCTCGAGGTCGAGATGCCACCAGGCACCTCCCTCATCGGCAAACACGGCACAGTATCGGGCAATAGATGCCCGGAGGAACAGCTCCCACTGGGTGCCGTGCTCGGAGTCGTATTGCTCGGCGAACGTTGCGATTTGGGAGGCTGGCCGGGCGACGGGGGCGAGTGCTCGGTCGAGGAGATCAAGGGAGGCGTTCGCGTCGAGCCCGAGTCGCTCGGACGCGCGGGTGATGTGCGCCGCAGTGAAGGCCTTGGCATCCCATCGCGACCGGAAATAGGTGGCCGGCGGTAGGACCGAGGCGCCGAGGGCATTGTGAATCTCCTTCGCGGCATCCGTAATCGGGCGCTGAAGGTAGCCCAGAAACGGGTTGACAGCGACGTAGTCGGTCAGCGCCCAAAGCGGCGGGATCCGCTCGAGCACGGCCTCGAGAACCGGGCTATGGGCCCGCGTGGATGTCTTGGGCGCCAGCGATTCAAGCATGGGACTTGGGTCCGGCGGTCACGGGCGAGGCGTAGAGTATGCGAACGATTCGGTCAGCAACCGCACCGCAGTAGAAGCCGTGCAGCGCATGGGTTCGGATGGCACGTCCGGTGGCTGTGTGGGACAGGATCGGCAGCATGGCATGCGTGATGACGAGGGCCACGGTGGCGGTGAGCACCACGGCGCCGAGCGTCCAGCCTGCAACGCCCTCCGGCAGTATGGGCCGCGCAAAGACGGGGGCGTAGAACTCCGTCGCGCCGCGATGGAGTGTCACGGCAAGGGCCGCCGCCACCGCCGTGAGGCCGCAGGCCGTGGCGATCCGTGAAGCCGACATCGATGTGAGGACAATCGGCCAGGATTGTCCGATTGCGAGGGCCAAGACGGCGAAGAGCGTGGCTTCTCCAGGATGGTGCAGGAGATCCACGCCGAGCATCTGCGTGGTCGCGACGATCACGGTCACGGCCGCTGCCGTCCCAATGGCTACGAGCGTGAGATGGTGCGCCGGGGCGAGGGGCGTTTTTCGCGACGCTTCGGGCACCCACCCGCACGCCAGGAAATTCCAGGCCTTGTAGAATCCGTGCCCCACGATGTGGAGCATGGCCGCCGGGAAGACGCAGAGACCGAGCTGAATCATCATGAAGCCCATCTGGCTGACCGTGGACCAGGCGAGCGTTCGCTTCACGTTGGTCTGAGCCCACATCGAGAGCATGCCGAGGATCGCCGTTGTCACGCCCACGCTCACAAGGAGCGTGACCGCCGCAGGCGAGGCCGCGACGATGGGGGCGAACTTCAGGACCAGGGCCCCGCCTGCATTGATGATGCCAGCGTGCATGAGCGCCGACACAGGTGTCGGAGCTTCCATGGTTTCGGGCAGCCAACTGTGAAACGGGAACTGCGCCGACTTCGTCAGCGCGGCGATGACAATGAGCACCGCGATGGCTTGAACGGCGAGCGTGTCGGGGGCGGCCATCGCGGCCGTGATGACAGTGCCAAGGTCGGTTGTGCCGTAGGTCGTGGCGACGATCCCAATGACGGCGACGAGCGCGATGTCACCGAGACGGCTGATCACGAATTTTTTCCGTGCCGGCGCCAAGGCCTCTGGGCGATGGCCATAGTGCGTTAGCAGCTTGTGGATGGCCAAGCTCGTGAACGTCCAGGCCGCCCAGAGAAGCACGAGATTGCCTGAGAGCATGAGGAGCATCGCCGACACGATCACCGATGCCTGCCAGCCGAGAAATCGAACATGGTCTGGCTCGCCGAGGAGATACCGGCGGGCGAAGCGAAACGTGACGGCGCCGACGAGCGCGACCAGGAGAGCGAGGGTCACCGTGAGTCGGTCGATCTGCAGGCCGAGCAAGGCGGTTGGCGTTGGATTCACCGTCGCCCATGCGAGCCCCCCGGCGGCGAACGCCACCAGCCCCCAAAGCCCAGTTTCAGTCAGTCGTCCGGGCATCCGTTGGGTCGCAATCGCCATGCCGTTCCTCAGATACGAAAAGAAATACGCGAAATCAATGTCGCACAATTTATATCGGCAATTGCGCCGTGCGTCAACAGCCGAAGGGTGTCGGCGGTTCGGGCCAGCGATTTTGCCGGGAATCGGGAGGGTGCCGGTCAGCGGGACCGGCGGCGGGGGCCGTTGACGAGGCCCAGGAGGTCCCCAACCGTGCGGTGGGCCTCGATCGGGTGCCGCAGCGGCTTTTTCGGGAAGACGGCGTAGTGATTCCGCCGCCCCTCCCGCCTGCGAGCAAGGACTCCAGCGGCCTCGAGATCAGCCACAATTCGCTGCACGGCCCGCTCGGTGATGCCCACTCGCCCCGCCACGTCCCTGAGTTTGATCTCAGGATCAGAGGCGATGAGGATCAGCACGTGCGCGTGATTGCTCAGGAACGTCCACGTGTGCGGCTTTTCGATAGGCTCAGGCATGATTCGCATCCGCCGCTGACGCAGGGCCTCGGGAGAAGGACGGCCGTTTCGGCGTCTTCCATGCGCGGGATGGGATCTCCCGAGGGCATCGACACCCGAAGTGTATCATTGGTTTTTCCTCGCAGCCCCACGTCGGGGAGGAGTCCGCGGGTCGCGGTCTGGAGGCCATAAACCGTGCGCGGCCGATCTGAACCCGCCTTTGACGCCATCGCTAGCGAGCTCCACGACGTGCGGCTCGAGACCGTGGTAGAGGAACTGCTCAGGCGCGGGGCGACGAGCGTCGTGGACCTCGGCTGTGGAGCAGGAACGCTCCTGGTTCGATTGGCGATGCATCCGCAGTTCCGGCGGCTCATGGGGATCGAGACCGATCAGCGGGCGCTGACCGCCGCCCGTGCCATGATCCAATCCCTCCCAGCCGACAGGCAGGCCGTGGTGGAGCTCCGTCACGGATCCTTCGCCGCGAATGATGAGCTACCGACCGAGATGGATGCCGCGACGCTCGTGGAAACGATTGAGCATATTGACCCGCGGCACCTGTCGCGGGTGGAACGTTGCGTGTTCCAAGGGATGGCTCCCAGGACGGTCGTGGTGACGACGCCCAACCGCGACTACAACACGCTCCTCGGCTTGGCGGCCGACAGCGTGCGGCATGCCGACCACCGATTCGAGTGGTCGCGGGAGAAATTTCGGCGCTGGATCCGAGGCGTTGCAGACAGGAACCGCTATCGAGCCGTGTTTCGCGACATCGGCCGGGCCGATCCGGTGTGCGGCGGGTGCTCGCAGATGGCGATACTCGAACGCATCACGGGCAGCCCCGCGCCCTCTCCCGCCGACGAGGCCGTTCACGCCATCGGGAGGCGGACGCCCGTAACGGCAGCCCGCAACTCCTTCGGGAGCGGAAAATAGACTTCTTCCTCGCGGATCGTCCGCTCCTCGACATCGGCACCATACCGCTCGCGCAGCCAGCCGACGCAGTCCTGCACCACGCTCTCCGGCGCGCTTGCCCCGGCCGTGATCACCACGTTCTCGCCGCCTGTAAACCAGGCGGGATCGATCTCGTTGGCCCCGTCGATCAGGTAGGCAGCGATACCAGTATCGCGTGCGAGCTCCGCCAGCCGCTGGCTGTTGGAGCTGTTCTGGCTGCCGAGCACGAGCACGATATCGGCGCCCTCCGAGAGGATTCGCACGGCCTCCTGGCGGTTTTGCGTCGCGTAGCAGATGTCGTCCTTGGGGGGGCCGACAATCTGCGGAAATCTCGCCTTGAGCCGGTTGATGATCTTCGAGGCGTCGTCTACCGAGAGCGTTGTCTGTGTGAGGTAAGCCAGCTTGTCGTCAGCCCCAAAGGGCAGCCCATCGACCCCTTCGGCCGTCTCGACGAGCACGAACGCGTCGGGTGCCTGCCCGATCGTGCCGATCACCTCGTCATGCCCTTCGTGGCCGATCAAGACGATCCGGTATCCCGCCTTTGCATACTTGATGGCCTCGAGGTGGACCTTCGTCACGAGAGGGCAGGTTGCATCGATCGCATTGAGCCGGCGCTCGGTCGCCACGCGGCGAACTTCGGGCGCGACCCCGTGGGCCGAGAAGAGCAGAACGGCCCCTTCCGGAACATCCTCGACGTGGTCGACGAAGATCGCTCCTTCGCGGACAAAACGATCGACCACATGCTTGTTATGGACGATCTCGTGGAACACGTAGATCGGCGTGCCGTAGAGGCGGATCGCGGTTTCGAGCGTCTCGATCGCCATGTTGACTCCCGCACAAAACCCGCGGGGACCGGCCAAAAGAATTTTCATACGAGCGCCATGGAGAAGGCATCGGCCGGACGAATCGCCGGGAGGGCACCAGAGGGGGACCGCCTGCGGCATCGTATGGAAACGCCGCCGGCCTGACCAGCGGATTGGCGATCCATCGCATACGATCGTGGCCATGCACCGTTCATCGCGATCCGCTGCTCGACGCGACCCGCCAGCCTGGGAGATCGCGGCCGTGCCCGGGTCGCTCGATGCCGAAGCCGCGCGAGCCTTCTGCCGCACGGTCGCGTCTGCCCACTACGAAAATTTCACGGTCGCGACGCTCCTCGTACCGCAGCGGCTGCGGCAGCATCTTGCCAACATTTACGCCTTTGCCCGCTGGGCCGATGACCTCGCCGACGAGGCCTCGTCGCCAGGCGCCGCCGCCCTGGCCCTGGCCGACTGGCGCCGTGGCCTTGATGCGTGCTTTGCCGGCCGACCGAACCACCCGGTGTACGTCGCCCTCGCGGAGACCGTAGGCGCGACAGGCCTCTCCCGAGAACCCTTCGCCGATCTCATCGACGCCTTTGAGCAGGACCAGGAGAAGACACGCTACGCCACGCGGGCCGAGCTTCTCGACTACTGCCGTCGCTCGGCCGATCCCGTCGGTCGAATCGTGCTGGCTCTCGAAGACGGTCGCGACCTTGAACTCATTCGAATGTCCGACGCGATCTGCACGGGGCTTCAGCTCGTCAACTTCTGGCAGGATATCACCCGCGATCGCCTTGCTGGCCGGATCTATCTGCCTGCGGATGACATGGCCCGGCATGGCGTGGATGAGGCCATGCTCGCCAGCGACGAAGCCGGTCCCGAGGTGAAGGCGCTTCTGCGCGACGAGGTCGCCTGGGCTCGCGCATGTTTTGATGTCGGTGATCGGCTGCCAGCCATCGCGCCGCCTGCCCTCCGGCCAGCCATCGCGATGTTTCTGGGTGGCGGACGTGCCGTGGCTGATGCCATCGAACGCGCCCGCTTCGACACGCTCGCGAGGAGGCCGACGGTGGGCCGCCTCACCAAGCTCAGCCTTGCTGGCCGCGGCCTCATCACGGCTCTCGCAACACGGCTCGGAGGCCAGCGATGACGAACCTCGCAGCCGATCACGACGCATGCGCCGCGATGCTCCGCGCGGCCGGCTCGAGCTTCGCCCTTCCGATTCGGCTGCTGCCCAAAGCCAAGCGCTCGGCCACCACCGTTCTGTACGCCTTCTGCCGCCGGGCCGACGATATCGTTGACGATGCTCAGGATCGGGAGGCAGCACGGCGAAGCCTGGATCTCTTTTCGTCGGCCACGTCAACGGCCTTGGCCGGCGCGGGGAGCGACGAGGCCGTGCTCCGCGCCCTCGCCGACACGGTGCGGCGGTATGCGATTCCGCAGCAGACGATCCACGACATCCTCGACGGCGTTCGCATGGATCTCGACCAGAGCTCATACAACGCGGTCGCGGAGCTGGACGGCTACTGCCGTCGCGTCGCCAGCGCCGTTGGCATTGCAGCCATCCACATCTGGGGCTTTCGAGATCCCGAGGCGGTCCATCGCTCCGACGACTGCGGCCTGGCCTTTCAATACACGAACATCCTCCGCGACATCCCGGAAGACCTTGAGCGATCACGGATTTATCTGCCTTTCGAGGATTTTGACGCGTGCGACTGCACGCCCGAAGACCTTCGTGCCGGCAGGATTCACCAAGGATTTGATCGTCTCGCGGCCCGTCTCGTGGCCCGCGCCGAGGACCGCTTTCGCCGGGCTGCCGAGCTCGACCGAATGTTATCCACCGATGGCCGGCTCGCCTTCCGCGCGATGTTCGGTGTGTATCGCTCCCTCCTCGGCGCCGTGAAGCGAGCCGGCCGCGGCATCTTCACGCGGCGGGTGAAGACACCCAAGCCCCGGCTTCTCGCCGCCGCCGCCCTCACAGTGCTCGCCGGCCCACGGCCCCTCGGAGCCATTTCATGATCGCCGCGCTTGATCGTCCGCACGTTGTGATCGTCGGCGGTGGTCTCGCCGGGCTGGCAGCGGCTGCGGCACTGGCCGACTCTGGGGCGCACGTGACCGTGCTCGAAGCGCGTCGGAAGGTCGGTGGACGTGCGGCATCCTTCGAAGACCCCGTCGCGGGTGGCCTCGTGGATGCTTGCCAACACGTGGCGATGGGCTGCTGCACGAATTTTCTCGACCTCTGCCGTCAGGCCGGGCTCGCCGATGCACTTCGCCGCGACCGCACGCTCTGGTTCATCGATCCCGAAGACCGACGGGCTGCATGCACACCCTCGCGTTTCCTCCCGGCGCCACTCCATCTCGCCCCCCTGCTTTTCGGGATGCGACACTTTTCGTTTCGAGAGAAGCTCGCACTCGCTCGCGGCATGCTCGCGCTCGCCAGGTGGCGGCACGTGCCAGGAGCTCCGCGGCCGACGGCGCTTGCGTGGCTCGAATCGGCGGGCCAGCCCGATCGCGTGATTCGGCTCTTCTGGCAGCCCGTGCTCGAAAGCGCGCTGGGCGAATCAATCGATCTCGTGGATGTGGAGCCTGCCCGTAAGGTGTGCGTCGATGCCTTTTTTGCGCATCGCGAGGCCTCCGATCTGTATGTGCCCACGGCCCCGTTGGGCGAGGTATTTGGTGTTCGCCTGGCCGAGTGGCTCGCGTCGCACGGCGTCCATGTGGCAACTGGATGTGCCGTGACGGCCCTCGAGCGTGACCGCGATGGCCGCGTGGTCACCGTACGGAGCGACACCGAGACACTCCCCTGCAACGCAGTCATCCTCGCTGTGCCCTGGAAGGCCGCCGCGCGGCTTGTGCCCGATGTCGTGCCACCAGCGGATGATCGGCTGGCGGGTTCCCCGATCACGGCGGTCCATCTCTGGTTCGACCGCGACTGCATCGATCTGCCTCATGCCGTGCTTGTCGGCCGCGTCTCACAGTGGATCTTCAAGCCGGAGGATGGACCGCCAGGCTATTGCCAGGTGGTTATCAGTGCTTCCAGGGCGCTCCTCGATGGCGACCGTGAACAGCTCCGAGACACGGTTGTGGCTGAAGTGCGGAGTGCGTTCCCGGCGGCGCGGGATGCGGCCCTCGTCGCAAGCAGGATCGTGACCGACCCGACGGCCGTGCTCTCGGTGCGGCCGGGAGTGGATGCCGTGCGGCCGACCGCAGGCACCGCGGTGCCCAACCTCTTCTTGGCTGGCGACTGGACCGCCACCGGCTGGCCCTCGACGATGGAGAGCGCCGTTCGCAGTGGACGTCTCGCGGCGACGGCTGCCGCGGAGCGGCTCGGGCTCTCGTGCCACGGCCTCACGCCCGACCTGCCGAAGGGTCTCCTTGTCCGCTGGGCGATCGGTGGGAGAGGCTGAGCTCGCCGCAGAGCTGCTCCAGGGCCACGGCGAGGGCGCGGCCATCGACCACGGCCCGTTCCCAGAGGCTCCAGAGATCGAGAGCAGCCCGCGGCCTCCGGCCGAGCATGCCAAGGACCGCACCAGCCTTGCGGGCGGCCGACTGCGGTTCGAGGAGTCGTCCGAGGTCGGCCGGCAGCTCGTCGCCCGCTGCATCGGAAATGACCCGCACGGCGTGACAGGGCAGCCGAGCCTCGCGGGCGAGCTCAGCGACGGCGAGCGTTTCCATGTCGACAACGGCGGCACCAGTCGCATCGGCAAGCGACTGCTTCTCAGCCGGCGTCCGAACGATACGGTCAACGGTGATGAGCATCCGGCCCCCCTCCCCTGCC
>CAYZHH010000132.1:7778-9342 GCA_964478275.1 uncultured Candidatus Kuenenia sp. | reverse complement strand
CCGTGTCACCGATCCTGAGCTGGTTTGCCGAGGACTTCGGTGCGAACCAGGCCGAACAACTCCGCCGCGACGCGGCGTCTGGCAGATAGGCCGCGACGCGGCAGCTCGCCGAAAGCGGCACGGCCCGCGTCAGCAACCTCGACTACGACTGGGATCTCAACGGCAGGGTGTCGCGATGAAAGCGTTCTTGATGATCGTGGGCTTGGGGCTGGCCTCCATTCTCGGCGTGGTCGGCTGTGCCCACACGCGAGATGGCCAGGCTTCTTCGTGCCACGGCGGTTCCTGTGAGGCACCGGGTGCGGGGAATCCCTTCCAAGGCAGCGCCCCTGCCTACGAGCCCCCGGTATATGCCGCGCCGTCGCCAGCCCCCTCCATGCCACAGGGCTCGGGGATGCGGTCCGCGCCGTCGTACCAAGGATCAGGAAGCCGATAGGAGAAGCCATGAGGATCGTCCGCGGATTGGTCGTGGTGTCGGTCGGGCTCGCGGTCGCATGGGCCTGGTGGCCACGCGGCATCCCCGACGAAACCGCGGCGGCGGCCCCATCGGCCCCGGCTGAAACGTACGCCGAGCCCCCAGCAGCCGTCGGATGGGTGTTTGGCCGACTCATGGGATTCCCAGGGGCAGACCGGCCGCTCATGAGCGGGAGCTATCCGGTGATTCCGCCGGCCTCGCGGTCCGCAGGAGCGACCCCCGGGGTACGGCGATGAGTGCCACCCAAGGAACGGCCGCAGCCGAGCGGCCGGCGTGCCCGGGAGATGCAGTTCGGCTCGAACGCGTGGGAGTGATCATTCCCGCCCAAAATGAAGAGGCGTCGCTTCCCCTGGTGCTTCGCGCGTTGCCTGAAGTCGGCCGCGTGGTCGTCGTCAACAACGGCTCGACCGACGCGACGCCGACGGTCGCACGGCAGGCCGGGGCGACGGTCGTGGATGAGTCACGTCTCGGGTATGGCTCGGCATGTTTGGCGGGCATCGCCGCCCTTGCTCCCTGGGCCGAGTCCGATCGCGATAAGCCGGCGGTGATCGTCTTTCTCGACGGTGACTACAGCGATCACCCGGATTGGCTCCCGCGGCTCGTCGAGCCCGTGCTCGCTGGCCGAGCTGACTTCGTGCTGGGGGCCCGCACGCCTGAACTTCGTGAGCCTGGTGCCATGCCGCCCCAAAGCGTCTACGGCAATCGGCTGGCCTGTTTTCTGATGCGGCTCCTATGGGGTGCAGAGTTCCACGACCTCGGACCGTTTCGAGCCATCCGGTACGACTCGCTTCGCCAGCTCAGCATGGAAGACCGAAACTTCGGATGGACGGTCGAGATGCAGATCAAGGCGGTCCTCGCGGGCCTTCGCATCCTGGAGATCCCTGTGCCCTACCGCCGCCGCATCGGGACGAGCAAAATCAGCGGCACAATCAGTGGCACGATCAAGGCTGGCGTGAAGATCCTGTCGACGATCGCCTGGTATGCCTGGAAGACGCGACGATCGCATCGGTCCTCGACGCTCACGTGAACCTGAACCCCAAGAACATGGCCGACACCGGTCGCCTCCGAACCGGCCTGCTGGCGCTCGTCGCC
>CAYZHH010000132.1:0-7678 GCA_964478275.1 uncultured Candidatus Kuenenia sp. | reverse complement strand
TGGGCCTGGCGGTCGGCGCCAAGATCTATCCCGTCATCCTCGTGCCGCTCGTCACTGTCGTCACGATGCGCAAGGCCGGCCTTCGCCACGGCTCGGTCGCCTGCGCGGCCGCGATCCTCACATCGATCGCATGCCTGGCACCGATGGTGTGGCCCACTCCCGGTGGTGATCCGCCCGGCGCGTCAGACCCTCCTGGCACGAGCACGGGCCTGGCGGCATTCGTGAGTCGCTGGGAGATCAACGATCTGGTGTTCATGGTCGTCCTCGAAAACCTCCGCCCGGTCGATCCGGAGGCCCACGCGGCCACGGCATGGTTTGCCATCGTGCCGAACGCCTGGCGGTGGTCGGCGATCGGGCCGTTGGCCGGGCGCCTGGGGGTTGATACCGATCGCGCGGCATTCTGGGCAACCCGCGGACTCACCGGCCTCGTGTTTTTTCTGGTGCTTCTGCCGCTTCTTTTCCGCGTCGCGAGGGAGCCATCCTTGCCACGTTTCCTCGAGGCTGCGTTCCTCACGATCGCCTGGTTCTGGCTCCTCGCGCCAACCCAGAATCCCTGGTACTGGACCTGGGCGGTCCCGCTGGTGCTCTTGGCCCGCGGGAGGGCCTGGCAAGCGGTTTCTGGGCTCGTCTTCCTCTCCTACCTCCGCTTCTGGCTCGTGTATCACTACCCGGAAGCAAGCGTTTTCGGAACCGGGTATGGCGGCGGACAGTTCTTCGATTTTTTCGTGCCTTGGGTCGAGTTTGGCCCGTGGTTTCTCTGGCTCGCGAGTGGAGCGATCCTGCGCCGCAACCCTGTCACGCCGACCGAAACCGACGGAGATAGCCTGTGTGGTCAAGTTCACAGAGACGCTGGCGCGTTGCCGCTATGATCCTTCGTCCTCGATACTCCACTCCTCCCATGAACACGACGGAGCCACGCACGGCATGACACGCAATGGAACTGCAGCGTCCGTGGGTTTTGAAGAGGCCGTCGCACACCGATACTCCGCCGCGGCCCATGCCCGCGAAGAGGCATTGTGCTGCCCGGTGGCCTATTCGGCAGATCTTCTTTCCGTGATCCCCGAGGAGGTGCTCGCCAAGGACTACGGCTGCGGCGACCCCACGCCGTATGTGCAGGCAGGCGAGACGGTCGTCGATCTCGGTGCCGGCGCTGGCAAGCTCTGCTTCATGCTCGCCCAGGTGGTCGGCGCCGCGGGGCGGGTCATCGGCGTCGACTGCAATCCCGACATGCTCGCCCTGTCGAGGAGCTATCGCCAGGAGGTCGCCGATCGCCTCGGCTACGCCAATGTCGACTTTCGGAACGGCTTGATTCAAGACCTCCGGCTCGACCTCGATCGCCTGGCCGCCGCACTCGAATCGCGGCCGGTGCAGGACGCCGCCGACTGGCTCGCCCTGCGGGCCGTCGAGGATCGCCTCCGCAACGAGCATCCGTTGATCCCCGACGCGAGCGTCGATTGTGTCGTGTCGAACTGCGTCTTGAACCTCGTGCGGCCGCACGACCGCGAGCAGCTCTTCGCGGAGGTGTTTCGCGTACTTCGTCGTGGGGGCCGCGCGGCAATCAGCGACATTGTTGCCGACGAGGATGTCCCAGAGGACCTCCAGCGGGATCCCGCACTCTGGTCGGGCTGCCTGTCGGGTGCCTTCCGCGAGGATCGGTTCCTGAAGGCGTTCGAGGACGCCGGGTTTCACGGGATCGAGATCGTGAAGCGGCAGCGCGACCCGTGGCAAACCGTGCAGGGATTCGAATTCCGGTCCGTCACGGTGCTTGCCCACAAGGGGAAGCAGGGACCATGCCTGGAACGGAACCAGGCCGTGATCTACCGCGGCCCGTTCCAACGGGTAGAGGACGACGACGGGCATGTCTATCACCGCGGCGAACGCATGGCCGTGTGCGACAAGACATTTCAGTTGCTCGGGCGTCCTCCGTATGCCGGGGCGTTCGACATGGTCGAACCCCGCGAGCCGATCCCGCTCGATGCAGCCAGGCCGTTCGATTGCCGACGTGGCGCCCACCGCGATCCACGGGAAACCAAGGGGCATGACTACACGACGACCACCGATGCGGCGGGTGCGTGCTGCCGTCCCGGCAGTGACTCGGCGTCATGCGAAGCCGACTGACCAGACAGGACCATCGCACCATGACGGCATCGACTCTCCTACGTCTGGCCAGTCCGTTGGCAGACCCGGCGCGGCAGGTGGAGATTCTGGAGGCCCAGGGGCCCCAGCCCCGTGCGACGTTCCAGGCGACGTTGGCATCGCACCGATTGTTGCCGCTTCAGGCGTACGGGATCGACGTGCTCCAGGTCAACGTCGGGAAAGTCTGTAACCAAACCTGCCATCACTGCCATGTCGATGCGGGGCCCGATCGCCGCGAGGCCATGAGCCGCGAGACGGCAGACCACTGCCTGCGGGTCTTGAAGGAGTGCGGCATTGCCACACTCGACATCACCGGCGGGGCGCCGGAGATGAACCCCCAGTTTCGGCACTTGGTCGTGGAGGCCCGCCTGGCGGGGCGACGGGTGATCGATCGGTGCAACCTGACGATTCTCCTCGCGCCGCGGTACGAGGACCTGCCCGAGTTCTTGGCCGACCATCAGGTGGAGATCATCGCGTCGCTTCCGTGCTACCTCGAAGAGAACTGTGATCGGCAGCGAGGCGACGGTGTCTTTCGCAAGTCCATCGACGCGCTGCGGCGGCTCAATGCCCTGGGCTATGGCGTGCGGGACGACCTGCGGCTGTCGCTCGTCTACAACCCGCAGGGGGCATCCCTGCCACCGGACGAACGGTCCCTCGAGGCGGCCTATCGCCGAGAGCTTTTCGAGCGATACGACGTTGCGTTCACACGACTTTTCGCCATCACGAACATGCCGATCGCCCGGTTTCTCGACGACCTGTTGCAAAGCGGCCATTACGAGGCCTACATGCAAACCCTCGTCGATGCATTTCAGCCAGCGACGGTCGACGGCGTGATGTGCCGCACGATGCTGTCGGTGGACTGGCTGGGGCGATTGTTCGATTGCGACTTCAACCAGATGCTCGATCTGACCGTCTGCGGCACCGTCCCGAAGCACATCCGCGACGTCGATCGCGGGACGCTCGAGCAACTGTTGTCGCGACGGATTGCCACTGGTCGCCACTGCTTCGGCTGCACCGCCGGGGCCGGGTCGAGCTGTCAAGGAAGCCTCGCTCCGTGAATCCTTATCGGCATTCAATGGTTTGCGCCCGATGACGCTCCCGTTTCTTGCCGTCGCATGTGTGCTCCTCGCCTTTGCGAATGGAGCCAACGACAACTCCAAGGGCGTGGCCACGCTGGTTGGCAGCGGCCTCTCGCGCTTCCGCCCGGCGCTGGCGTGGGCAACCGTCGCAACCTTCGGCGGTTCGCTGGCGGCGGTCGGGCTGGCCACGACGCTCCTCGAGCGATTCAGCGGCAAGGGACTCGTTGACGCCGCCCTTGTAGCCAACGCCGACTACGCGACGGCCGTTGCACTCGGCGCCGGATTGACGGTGCTCGTGGCCACGCATGTCGGGATGCCGATCTCGACGACGCACGCGATGGTCGGCGCGCTCGTCGGGGCCGGTTGGGCTGCTGGCTCGGCTGTCTCTCTCGGTCGACTCGGCACGAGCTTCGTCATGCCGTTACTCGTGAGTCCGCTTCTGGCCGCCGCTGCCGCCATGCTCTGCTACCCAGTGCTCCACCGCTTTCGTGAGGTGCTCGGGATCGAGGCAGACACCTGCCTGTGCATCGGCAACGAGGTCATCGAGGTCGTCCCCGCAGGTTCCCCGTCAACCCTCCTGCTTCGCGCCGCGGAGGTATCCGTGGCGGTCGGAGCCACCATCGAATGCCGCAACCGGTATCACGGCCGCGTGCTCGGGATCGAGGCTGGGGAGGCGGTGAACTGGCTGCACTGGCTTTCGGCGGGGACGGTGAGTTTTGCGCGGGGCCTCAATGACACGCCGAAGATCGCGGCGCTCATGCTGGTCGTTCCACGGTTCGACGCCTCGGTGAGCCTGGCGATCGTCGGCACGGCCATTGCTGCCGGCGGGCTGCTGCGATCCAAAAGGGTCGCCGACACCATGAGCCAGCGAATCACCGCGATGAATCATGGCCAGGGATGTACCGCGAACCTCCTGACGAGTCTCATCGTGATCGGTGCGAGCCGGTTCGGGATGCCGGTGTCGACGACCCACGTGAGTTGTGGTGCCTTGTTCGGCATTGGGACGGTGACAAAGCAGGCTCACTGGGGCATGATCGGTACAATCCTCATGGCCTGGGTGACGACGCTTCCGTTGGGGGCGGCGCTGGCGGCCGTGAGCTATCGAATCCTTCATCCGTCATGAATGACTCGTGCGTGAGCGACGGTGTCGGACGGACATGTGTGCTCGTGTTCACCCGCTCTCCCGAAGCGGGGCGCGTCAAGACACGCCTCGTGCCGGCGCTCGGTGCGGAGGGTGCCGCAGCGGTTCATGCGGCGCTCGTCGAGCACACGCTTGCCGCGGTCAGCGAGTATTGCCGGGCGTTGGGCGTCGATGGCGTGATCCGTTTGGCCGGTGCGGCCACCGAGATGCCATGCGAGTATCGGGACGACGGCTTCAGAATCATGCCCCAGCACGGCGACGATCTCGGTGAGCGGCTCGACCATGCCGTTCGCGAGGCATTTCGCGAAGGCGCCAGGCAGGCGATCGCGATCGGTACCGATTGCCCCGACCTGGATGCGGGTCGGCTCGCGGAGGCGACGGCCGTGCTCGAGCGAGCCGACGTCGTCCTGGGGCCGGCACTCGATGGCGGGTACTACCTCGTCGGTATGCGGCACTACCAGCCGGAGCTGTTTCGGAACATCGCATGGGGCACCGACGCTGTGCTGCGGCAGACAGTCTCGACCGCGAGACGACTCGGCCTCCGCGTGCGTCTGCTGCCGGCCCTTTCGGATATCGACTACCCGGAGGATCTGGTTGCCTGGCGGCGGCTCGGCGGCGTGATTCCGGGATGCGCCGCCACCACGCGGACGGGCGTAATCTCCATCGTGATACCCGCGCTCAACGAGGCGGCTAGGATCGGCGCGACGCTTCGGCCGCTCGTGGGGCAGGACGACCTCGAGGTGATCGTGGTAGACGGTGGCAGCACGGATGCCACCGTCGCGATCGCCCGTAACTTCGGCGTCCGCGTGATCACGACGCGGGCCGGACGGGCCCGGCAGATGAACGCTGGCGCTGCGGTTGCTTCCGGAGAGCGGCTCCTGTTTCTCCACGCTGATACCAAGCTGCCGGACGGCTTCGCGGAGGTCGTTCGCGCGACCCTCGACAACGGCTCGGTGGCCGGAGCTTTTCGGCTTCGCATCGACAGCGACCGGCCGGGGCTTCGATGGGTCGAATGGGCCGCCAATCTCCGGTCGCGGCTCCTCCAGCTTCCCTATGGCGACCAGGGGCTGTTCCTCAATGCGAGCACGTTTTACAAAGCAGGAGGGTTTCGGGATATGCCGTTGATGGAAGACTTCGAGCTCTGTCGGCGGCTGCGTGGGACCGGCCGGGTGACGCTCGCACCACTGGCCGTTTCAACCTCGGCAAGCCGGTGGCTCTCCCTCGGCGTGGTCCGCACCACCCTCGTCAATCAGCTCTGCATCGCAGGATTTCTCGCGGGGATTTCGCCGGCTATTCTGGCTCGCCTCTACACGGCCAATCGTGGCCGCGAGTGAGAAGCATGCCGGGCAGGAAGGAGCATCGCTGACTCCCTCCGACACGAAGCCCATTCCCAGTCGTGGTGCCGGGCATGGGGAATGGTGTGGCCTGCGAATACAACACGGTCAGTCCCCTGCCGACCGTGTCACGAGCGCCCGCAAGACCCGAGGCTCGATGCCATCCTCGAGGAACTGGACATGGCTGTCGCAGAACACGGCGTAGGCCCCGCCGATGTGAAAACTGAAGATCTCCTGGTTTGGGCCGCAATCGGTCGTTACCCATCGGCAGTCATCGGGCCCACCGATCGGCGCGGCGTGGGAGTTGACGGCCCACGACACGCCGAAGCCGTTTGCCGGCTCGACCCATCGCCAGAACTTCCGCGGGTTGCCGGTGCTCGGCTCGTGCTCCCGAATCGGCATGATGCCGTGTCGGCCAGTGTCCTCGGCGAGGGCGATGGTCTTGCTGAGCCCATCACTGATCCTGGAGACAGGCTGGGGCACATGAATGAGCGCCCCGCACGCCCGCATCGCTGAATTCGGCGTGCCGCTCGTAGGATCAAGATCCACGAACGCCGTGCTGCCGTAGTCCGTGTAGCCAAAACCTTCTTCGTCCGCGGCCGTTGTTCGCCACGATTCCGACGGACAGAGAAACGTGCTCACCACGTGCCGGGTCGCCAGGAGGTTCTCGGGGCTCGCGTGGTAGGGGATGGTGCGATCAATCGAGTCGTAGATGGCCTGTTGCTCGAGGTATGGGAGGAGCGTGGTGAAGAGGGAGTGCATGGACGACACGGTCTCCGGGGGATTGACGGAGAAGTTCGTACCACGGCCCCCTGCCGGCAGACGGCCCGCGGCCCCAGCATGGAGATTCACCGCAAGCCCTGTCTGTCGAAGGTGGTTCGAGCACTGTGTTCGACGGGACGACTCCCTCGCCTGCTGGACGGCCGGGATGAGCAGGCCCGCGAGGACCGCCAGGATGGCAATGACGACGAGAAGTTCTACGAGCGTGAAACCATGGAAAGGGCCACGGGCATGACTGCTCGTGGCCTCTGAAACCGATGCTCCGCGGAGCGCTTGCATGCGAGCCTCCTGCCCGCCGCGGTGCCGGAGCCGCGCGGGCCCTATTGCCCTGCTCCCACGCTAGCCGCGTCCCGAATCCGCATCTGTGGGGCAGGCCACACTCCAGGGATTGCCGGCCTGGGCCTCAGCCGAAGCAATCCTGGGAGCATCGCGATGACCATTCTTTGCCGTCCGGCCCCCGGCCTCCCGAGCACCCCGGGATTGTGTCGCTGCGATAGCCACCGGTGGCGACGTGCTGACCGGGCTTCTGCCAACTCATCACGGAGAGTGGCCGACTCGGGTGACCCCAGATCTCGTGGCCTTCCTGGCCGAGCTCGACATGTTCTACCTGGGGACGGCACACGCCGAGGGCCAGCCGTATATCCAGTACCGTGGCGGTCCGGTCCGCCGGGGTTCCTGCGAGTCCTCGACGACGCGACGCTTGCGTTTGCCGACTCTAGCGGCAACGGGCAGTCCATCACGGCAGGGAATCTCTCCGAGAACCCGAAGGCGTTCATCTGCCTGATGGATTGCGCCCGCAGTCGCCGCGTCAAGCTCTGGGGCACCGCCCGTATCGTGGAAGACGACGCGGCCCTCCTCAACGCGCTCAACGATCCGAGCTACCGCGCCACGGTGGAACGGGCCATTGTCTTCACGCTCGAGGCCTGGGATGTGAACTGCCCGCAGCACATCCACAAGCGGTTCTCGCAGCGGCAGGTTTCCGGCGTGGTGGAATCCCTCCAGGATCGCATCGCAGCGCTGGAGTCCGAGGTCGAGAGACTCGGCGGACTGCCGCGAGCGTCACTCAAAAATCGTGGTGCCGGGGCGGAACGCGTGCCAGGCAAACCAGAGTGAATACATCCACTGCACACCGTCGTCCGCGGCTTCGACACGGAGGCTCTCGGGGCGACCGCCACGGTCATACATGAGGACGTTGCTGTTGTAGAGGA
>CAYZHH010000131.1:4789-9371 GCA_964478275.1 uncultured Candidatus Kuenenia sp. | reverse complement strand
AGGGTCTTCGAGCAAGAGGCTCCGGTCGGAGTCGAACCGACGATGGCGGATTTGCAATGCGACGGCAGAGCCCGTTTCGTCCGAGAATGACGCGGCTTCCGGCAGCGGTGTACCCCAGGATGTACCCACGGCCCCCACCGACCCGGCCCTCGCGGCGGTGGTCGAGGCATGGGGAACGCTCTCGCCAGCGGTGCGGGCTGGCATCCTCGCGATGGTGAAGGCGAGCGGGTGACGGGGAGGGGGGGGTTAATCTCGCCAGAGGCTCGGGACGGAGACCCTCTGTTCTCTGCCCAGAGGCCCGGTCGGAGGTTTTGTACCTCCCCCTTTGGAGGGGGTGGCCTGCTGGACAATCGCCCCCCTGTGCCGTCGTTTTTCCAGGGGGTATCTAAGGTCGCCCGGCCGGCTGAAATGGTCAGAGATCGCATTTTCCGCTACCGGTTTCCTGGATGGTAGTGGTCCCGCGGACCACCGCATCGAGGAGCCGCATCAGGGCCCCTATGAGTACGAACGAGCGTGGAGGCCGCCACCGGCAAAACATCAACGATCGCGGTGAAGGTGATCAACCACCTCGGGGATGAGGTGATGAAAGTGTTTCGTGCCGAGTGATTTCTATCAATTTATACCTGTTTTCAGCTATACACTGGTAGAAGTCAGTAGAATTTGGTAGAAGTCGGTTGAGTATAAAAATGGCGAAGTGGCCTGAGGCGGTTAGGAATCAACGAATGGACCCGATCAAAAACCCGTTTTCGCCAGGTGCGGGCTCCCCGCCTCCCGAATTGGTGGGTCGAGACCCCATTCTTGAGCAGGCTCGCATTCTCCTTGGGCGGATCAAGCACAAGAAGCCGGAAAAGAGCATGCTTTTGACGGGCCTGCGGGGAGTGGGCAAAACCGTCCTGCTCAACGAAATCGAGCGGATGGCAAAATCGGATGACTTTCGCACCATCTCCATCGAAGCCCATGAAGACAAACCGCTCGGTGTGCTGATCGCGCCCTACCTGCGGTCTTTGCTCTATGACCTGAATCGAATGGCGGGAGTCGGTGACAAGGTGAAACGAGGTCTCGCGATTCTTCGCAGTTTTATAGGTGCCCTAAAGGTCACCGTGGATGAAGTCGCCTACGGCTTGGACATCGAACCGGAAAAGGGAACCGCTGATAGCGGCGATCTGGAGATTGATCTGCCGAGTCTTTTGGTTGCGATCGGTGAAGCCGCCGAAAACCGGAAGTCCTTTGTCGCGATCTTGATCGACGAGATCCAATACTTCAGCTCGAAAGAGCTGGCCGCGCTCATCATGGCGATGCACAAGATTCAGCAACGACAACTCCCCATCGTTCTGCTGGGTGCCGGCCTGCCGATCCTGCCTGGGCTTGCCGGTGAGTCGAAGTCTTACGCCGAACGGCTTTTTAGTTTTCCGGAGATCGGAGCACTCTCGTCAGCAGACGCCGCGAAGGCTCTTCAAGATCCGGCCAAAGCGGTTGGCGTTGCCTTTCATGAGGCCGCGTTGGACGAGGTTTTTCGTCTGACAAAAGGGTATCCGTACTTCGTTCAAGAATGGGGCTATCAGTCGTGGAACCGGGCGACCTCCAGTCCGATCACCCTGGAGATCGTGCAACACGCGACGGCTGACGTGGTCCCACGTCTCGACAAGAATTTTTTCCGTGTTCGCTTCGATCGCCTGACACCGAGCGAGAAGAATTTCCTGCGCGCAATGGCAGGCCTTGGACCCGGTGCCCATCGCACCGCCGACATCGCCGAAAACCTGGGTGTAAAGATTGCCAGCATTGGGCCGGTGCGGGCCAAGTTGATCACGAAGGGAATGATCTATAGCCCAGCCCACGGCGACATGGCTTTCACGGTGCCGCTCTTTGACGAGTTCATGCTCCGGGCTATTCCGGATTTCAAACGATAACGAGGCAGCCGCGTGGAATTCCGCATCGCAGAAATGACAGCCCGGTCAACGACACTTCCGCAACGTTGAGCAACATGGCTTGGGCGGCCCCTTGCAAAGCACCTCCAAGCCCGAATCCGCCGACGACGAAGGCATTATCGACTGACTCCACGACCTTCCCTTTCCCTGCAATTTGAAGCCCTTTGATCTGGTCATAGCGAATGCCGACTCGTTTGCCCGTCGCTAACTCCAGCACGACACCCTCCTTTTGGAAGCGGATGCCACATTCCCCCTTCGCAAGACCACTCACGCCCCGTAGCCGGACGATCTCCCCCTGGATGAACGGCACGCCGTTGCCCTGGAGGCGTTCGAGTTTTTCGAGTTCCTGTTGTCGGCAAGCTTCCTCGGTAGTCACCTTCGTTGTCGTCAATGACAGTTGCTCGGGGTCTAACTTGTGGCGAGTGGCAAGCCACCAGATCGGTATCCAAAGGAACCCGTACAAGACCCACAGCGTCCCCTGGACGATCCACCACTGCCTTCCGAGCGTCACCCCGTACCACTCCAGAAAGGTCGCCTTCCTCCGCATCAGCGTCGGATTAGCCTTCATCGCTCCTGTCAACGCAGGTTTGCCCGTGGGGGCTGACGCGGCCACAGCCAAAACCATCACGGGCGTCGATGGTGGAGGTGCTACCGCACGCAATCCGCTTTTGGGGAACAGTCCATTGATGGCCGAAGCACGAACCCACTTCGGTTGGCCTTCTTTCCTGACACCGTCTTCGGGTAACAGGACGCTGGCCGCGGCAAGCCGTTTCAATTCAGCCGAATCCACGGGGCCGAACGTCTATTCACCCTTGGAGTAATACCATTCCGCTGCCATACTCGCCTCCCGTGGTTGCGCCCGTCGTATCGACCACTGCGTTTCGATAACGGCTTTATCGGGCTGCACCTCACAGCCCACGGTTTTGCACGTAGCTCGACGAGAGGGTTATACGGCTCCTGGAGAAGTTCGCCAAGAACCCTCGATCCTGAACTACCCCCCAGAGCCCTCCTGGAAACTGAGGGTACCAAGGCCACCCGGCCGGCCGAAATGGTCAGGGACGCGAAATTTGGAGCCCGTTTTCGGACACGAGGAGCGGCCGGTATCCGAGTGGCCACGGTGAGGCACAATTGCGCCTCGCGATTTCCAGCGGACAGCGCCTGCAGGAAGGGCCGCGACCGTCGCCGTGTCGCACAAACGCTGAACCCGGTCGATTGAGTACGCGCGGGAATTGCCCTGTGGCGTATCGAGACGGATTACATTGTTATCTGGCAAATCGTATTGATTGACGCACTTCATCGCTTCCCGGTACATCGACAGCGCCTCGGGGTCGTCACGAATGACGGCCTCGACCTGCCGCGGGTCTTCGCCCCAGCCGCCATCATGGCGAGGTGAAGGTTGTCTGCGATCTCGCGAGTTGTGATCGTCGCAACCGCGGTTTCTGCCGCGTCCAGCCATCGGGTAGGCAACGGCGGTGCATGCCATCGCGGGGAGCCGCGTGAACCCCGCAGAAAACGCCGGCCCCGGGGTGGTTCGCCACAAAAATGACCCTATCGACGGAAGACCCCAATGCCCACGCCGCGCGCGTTTATGGCGGTTTTTGGCCCGTTTTTTGAGAAGCCAGTGCCACGCGGTGCCGAGCCGCTGGTTGATTGGCCGGCCGTCGCATGGCAGGCTGCCAACCCTCCGGGCCGCGGCTGATCCCCGCACGTGCCGGCTGGCAGTCGTGGTTCCACTTCCCCGCGCTGCCGGTCGGCCCCCCGGGCACGAAAAAAGAAGTGGCTCTCATGGATGATGCGGCAGCCGCGCGGCTTGATACTTCTCTGTCCCACCTTCGGGTGGCAGGTGCGACGGGCACGATTCCCGCGGCGATGGATGGCGAGCAATTCAAAGCATGCGGACTGCCAGCCGACCCGCCCCCCGAAGCCCGAGCGGCTTTCGAGATGGCCGCCACACTGCTCAATCGCGGTGAGTATCCCGCTGCTGCCGTGGCCCTCGCGTGTGCCGCCGGGCTCGGTGGCTCGCGTAACGTGCAAAGCCTCCCCTTCGGATATGACGGCCCGAGAATTGAACATGAGCGGTGGTTACGTCGTGAAGACCTGGCGCTATAGCTGACGCAACTGGGTGCGGCGATGGGGGCATCTTTTGATGCCGACGCCGCACGGTCGGCCATCGAAGACGCGATTGGCGAATACTGGCTGGCCGCGTCTCATTTCGATGAGTGGCGGCCCGGGATGGCCAGCGGCTCGGGATGGATTCAGGTGGTTCAGTCCCAGCCGGCCGGCGTGAAACGTGCGGTAGAGCTGGCGGCCGCGCCCTCGCTCAAGCCGGCCACGAAAAAAAACGCTCCACGGTGGGCACAGAAACGGCCCGCGGCGGCGCCGACCGAGGCGCCGGTCGATCCAGTGACCGCGCCAGTGGAGCCGCCCCGCGAGGAACCCGAGACACCCCCTGCGATGGCCGACACATCCACGGGGAAACCGAACGGGAAGAAACGGAAGCCCCGCCATTCTGGCGATACCGCACGAGTGGTGGATTCATACCCCGATGAGCTTGCAAAGCAGATTGCGAAAGCCCGGAACGATTACACGAGAACACAGCGGGATCTCCGGCATCCCGTCGTGCCACAAAATCAGTGGCTCTACGATTGGTGCTGCGA
>CAYZHH010000131.1:1631-4689 GCA_964478275.1 uncultured Candidatus Kuenenia sp. | reverse complement strand
CCCGGTGTAACGCCCGAGCTGCTCGATGCAGACCAGTCCGCCACGATGACCGGCCGGGGCAAGAGAACGTGGTGGCGACACGTTGCCGCCGGCCTGGCACCGCAGCCCGTCCGGATGCACGGGAACGCCGCTATGGTGCGGTGGCGACGATCCGACCTGCTCGCGTGGATTGAGGCCGGGTGCCCTCGCGTGCGAAAGGCGGTGACGGAATGAGCTGCCCCAGCACGCAAGAGTTTCTCGGCATTCACGGTATGGCCTCGCGGGCCATCCGCCAAGGAAAGCGAGGCCGACGATGAGCGAAAACAAACTGCTCGTGGCCGCCCTGCGATACGCCGAACTCGGCTACCCCGTATTTCCATGCGGCGCAGACAAACGGCCGTTGACGCGGCAAGGGTTCAAGGATGCGACCACGGACTCGCGAAAGATCGAAGGCTGGTGGAAGCGGTGGCCCGATGCGTGCATCGGGTTAGCCACCGCACGGCTCCTGGTGGTCGATATCGACGGTGCGGCAAACCCATGGCTCTCTGGCCAGCCTGAACACGCCGCTGACCTGGCGAGCGCTCCAACGTCCATGACGCCAAGCGGTGGCCGACATCACATCTTCCGCCGCCCCGAGGGTGTGAAGTGGCGATGCTCGACAGGCAAGCTGGCCCCCCAGGTGGACACCCGCACCGCCGGCGGGTATATCGTCGTGCCACCATCCACGAGGCCCGAGGGGGCGTATCGATGGGTGGACGGCATCGCGATTGAGGAACCGCCGACCGAACTGCCGCTGCCGCCGGCCTGGCTGGTCAATGCCTTGAACGCGATTCTCCCGCGGACCGGCGCGGAGAAGAGCACGTCCCCCGCCATCGAGCCGGCCCCGTCACGGATCGCCGACGCGCCGCTGATTGAGCGAGCCGAGCGGTACATCGACAAGATGCCGCCGGCCATTCAAGGCAGCGGCGGGAGTGGTGCGACCTACACCGCGGCATGTGCTCTGGTCAACGGATTTGGGCTCGATGAATCGACGGCCCTCGGGATTCTGACGCGGCGATATAACCCGCGATGTGAGCCCGAATGGTCGGAAGTGGAGCTGCTCCACAAGGTGACCGATGCCGCCACGAAACCACATGAGCGGCCACGAGGCTACCTGCGCGATGAATCGCTACGTGTCGAGCCGGCTCCGCCGGCCGCGGGTAAGACCGCGAAGCCCAAGCGGGCGGCCATTGAGCCCTACGTGCCGTTCCCTACCCGTCTGCTACCCGAGCCCATGCGGGAGTTTGTCGAGGCGACGGCGGCCGCCATGCGGTGTGATGCGTCCTATGCTGCGCTCCCGCTCCTGGCAGCAGCGGCATCGGCCATCGGGACCACGCGACAACTCCGGCTCAAACGGACGTGGCCGGCATTGGCAATCTTGCGGACGGCAACCGTAGGCGAATCGGGGACGCTCAAAACTCCACCGTTCAAGGCCGCGGTACGCGCTCTTCGCAAGCGGCAAGGGCGAGCCATGAAAGAGCACAGTGAGGCCGAACGCAAGTACCTAGACGACGTGGCCTACTACGAAAAGGCCCTGGCAGTGTGGAAGCGCAGCAAAGACCCTCTGGAGCTTCCGCCAGTGAAGCCCGAGCCCCCGGTGGCGGTGCGGTACGTGGTTTCCGATTGCACCGTGGAATCGCTGGCCCCGATCCTGCTCGATAATCCGCGAGGGGTACTCATGGCCCGGGACGAACTGGCCGGCTGGTTCGGGAGCTTCGACAAGTATTCCGGCGGTGGAACGGCGGGCAGCGCTGACGCGGCCCACTGGCTATCCATGCACAATGGCGAGGCCATCATCGTGGACCGAAAGACTGATACCGCGGACGGTCTATGTCCCGCTGGCTGCCGCATCCATAACGGGGGGCATTCAACCCAAGATTCTTTCGAAGTCCCTCGGGCAGGACCGCCGCGAAGATGGAATGCTCGCGCGGCTACTCCTGGCATGGCCACCCCGCCGACCGAAGCGGTGGACGGAAGACGACGTGCCCGAGCGAGTGGATAAGGCCATCGCCCGACTACTCGACCGGCTACACGAGTTGTCGCACGAAACCGATGAAGACGATGAGCTACAGCCGGCCACGGTTGAACTAGAGCCAGACGCGAAAGCGCTATGGGTGGCCTTCTACGATGCTCTCGGCCTGGAGCAAGCCGACATGATTGGCGACATGGCCGCGGCCTGGAGCAAGTTGGAGGAATACGCCGCGCGATTCGCTCTCGTGTTCCACTTTGTGCGGTGGGCGGCATTCGATACCACACTGGCCGATGAGTGGAAGGTAGATGCCGCGAGCATGCGAGCCGGCATCGAGCTTGTGGAGTGGTTCAAGCGAGAGACGCGGCGCGTCTACGCCATGCTCGGTGAAGACGATGAAGGGCGAGACAACCGCCGGCTAGCGGAGTGGATTGAGCGGAAGGCCGGCGAGGTGACGCCCCGCGAGGTGTCGCAAGGGTGCCGGTGGCTGCGGGATACCGGCGCGGCGGAAGCGGCCCTGGAAGAGCTTCGGAAGGCCGGGTGGGGTGAGTGGGTAAAGGAACCGACCGCCACGAAACCGCGTCACTTGTTCCGACTGTCTACGGTGTCTACGTCTACAGATTCCCCGGAAACACGGCCGGCACTCGAATCCGTAGACGTAGACACCGTAGACACTCCCCACGCCAAACCCGTGGCGGCCCCCGGCTCCGATGACGAATGGGGTGAGATGTGAGCGCGACCCCCGCCGCTATCGTGGCCGACCTTGCCCGGCGAGGTATCCGACTGGAGCCGCGCGGGGACCGTCTGCGAATCCATCCCCGCTCTGCCATGACGCCCGAGCTTGTGGCGCGGCTGGCCAGCCGGAAGGCGGAGCTACTCGCGTGGCTGCGGGAGCGGTCGGCCATCGGGGAGGCGAGCCCCCAGCGGCCCGCCGGCCGGGGGTATCGGGAGTCGGCTCGACCAGTGAACGGCCCGCACATCGCGAATACGGAGTCCGTTTCTGTCGCTCGACCACGCCAGCGGTTCCCGGGCGCCCTTCCGACGCCGCCGGCCGGTGAGTGGCTCGCGGTG
>CAYZHH010000131.1:0-1531 GCA_964478275.1 uncultured Candidatus Kuenenia sp. | reverse complement strand
CGCGGTGCCATCCGCCAGCGTTCCCCGTCCTGATTGCCGGATGGGTGCAGGTGGTCGCGACTGAGGATGGCCCCCAGGTTGTACGGATTGGCGAACCGCCAAGCAAAGGATAGGATGCCCACATGCCGAAGAAACAACGAATGACGTTTACCGATGAGCTGCGGAAGGCCATCGAAGAATCCGGGCTGACCCGCTACGCCATCTGGCAGGCCACGAGGATCGACCAGGGCTCGCTATGCAAGTTCATGGGCGGTGAGCGTGGGCTCGGGATGGGGAGCATCGACAAACTCGCGGACCTGCTCGGGCTCCACATCGTGGCCGATGCCAAGCCGCCCCGCACGAAAGAAAAGGGGTGAGTGATGGCGAGCGTATTCAAGCGTGCGAAGACTCGACCGATGCCGGCCGGGGCTCGGGTGATCCAGCGAAAAATCGAGCGAGTCGCAGAATGGACCGACACCGCCGGCCGAAAGCATCGTGCCCCGCTCTCGAAGGATGGCTCGGGCATCCGGGTCGAGGCGGAAACGTGGACGGTGAAGTACGTCGATGAGCGAGGGCATGAACGAAAGGTATCGAGCCGATGCCGAGACAAGGATGCCGCAAAGCAACTGGCTCGCGACCTTGAATCGAAGGCCATGAAACGGCGGGCAGGGCTGCTCGATCCTGCTCTTGAGCGATTCGCCAAGGCGGCCCGCCGACCGATTGCCGAGCATGCCGCGGCCCACATTGAGCATCTACGTGCGGCCGGGAACACTGAGAAACACGTGAAGACGGTCGAGCGGCATCTTTCGGTGATCCTCGCGGCGGCCGGCATCGAGCGGATTGCCGAGCTACGGGCTCCCGCGGTGCTGTCTGCCGTGTCTGCGATGAGGAACCCGCCCCCGGCCGATTGCGCCAAGAAGCAATGGAAGGGGGCATCGCTCTCGACTTGCAACGCCCACCTACGGAGCGTGAAGGGCTTCTCGCGGTGGCTCTGGAAACAGCGGCAGTCCCCGGAAGATACCCTGCTCGACCTCGGGCTCTTCAACGCGGCGACCGACCGCCGGCACATCCGGCGAGAGATGACCGCCGATGAGGTGCGATGGCTGCTCGATGTGACCGAAGGGCGAACCACGCCAGACCACAGTGCCCCCGGCCCGGTGCGGGCTATGTGCTACACGCTCGCGGCTGCCACGGGCTTCCGGGCAAACGAGCTGCGAAGCCTGACCACGGATAGCTTCGACCTCGATGCCGAGCCGCCGATCTGCTCGGTGGCGGCCGGCTATTCCAAGCGGCGACGGCACGACCTTCAACCGCTGCCCGAGGCTCTGGTCGAGCCGGTGCGGGAATGGCTCGCGGGCTTCACCCCAGGTGAGCGAGTCTTCGCAGACATCGCCGGGGGCACGGCGTGGCACTCTCGGTAGTTTGTAGCGATGCCGAGCCGAGCGAGAATCGCGAACCCGAAAACGAGAAAACCCCCGGTGTTTCCGGGGGTTTTCAAGGGTCTTCGAGCAAGAGGCTCCGGTCGGAGTCGAACCGACGATGGCGGATTTGC
>CAYZHH010000130.1:0-9444 GCA_964478275.1 uncultured Candidatus Kuenenia sp. | reverse complement strand
CGCGAGCTTGAAGGAACTGGAGGCCTTCATTGCTTCAAGACGAAAGCCGAAATAGAGCCACCGCAGGCCTGAACGCCGGCGGCGTTCGACGCCGCGCATGTCACCGCCGGCGAACCAATGCGGCTTGCCTCCAAGCCCTGTGCAAGGGCCGTGCCGAACAGGATTGCCATCCATGGCCTTCGCTCACTCGGAGGAAACCGCGCTTCGCCATCCAGGCTTCGCTTGTTTCCTACGCCGCCTCTCCGGCTCGGGGCAACCCCGAGCCTCCCGAAGGCCGCTTCAGGCCCGCGGACCCTTCATCAAAGCAGCTCGCTGGCGAGGTCGGCGAGGGCTGAGCGTTCGCCCTTCTCGAGCGTGACGTGGGCGTAGAGCGGCTGGCCGGTCATCCGGTGGATGAGATACGAGAGGCCGTTCGAGAGGGCGTCGAGGTAGGGCTGGTCAATCTGGGCGACGTCGCCGGTAAATACGACCTTCGTTCCCTCACCCGCCCTGGTGATGATGGTCTTCACCTCGTGCGGGGTGAGATTCTGTGCCTCGTCGACGATGAAAAACATGCGCTGGAGGCTGCGGCCGCGGATGTAGGCCAGCGGCGTGATCATGAGTTTTTCAGACTCTCGCATCTCGACGATGCGCCGGGCGGCCTGCGTGTCCTCGCCGCATTGGTGGCGAATCACCGTGAGGTTGTCGTAGAGCGGCTGCATGTAGGGATCGAGCTTGTCCGAAATGTCGCCGGGCAGGAAGCCGAGGTCACGGTTGGAGAGGGGCACGACCGGGCGGGCCAGGAGAATCTGGCGATACTGCTGGCGACACTCGAGCGCTGCCGCAAGCGCCAAGAGCGTCTTGCCAGTGCCCGCGGTGCCCGAGAGCGTGACGAGCTTGATGCTGTCGTCCATGAGGGCGCGGAGGGCGAAGGACTGCTCAGCGTTGCGGGGCGTGATCCCGTAGCAGGTCTGCTTCTCGATCTTATGGAAGGCATCGTCGCTGCGGCGGAACGTGGCCAGGGCCGACTTGCTGCCGTTGCGGAGCACGAAATTTTCGTTCGGCAGCGGTGGATTCGCAAGCGGAAGCCGCGCCGACGGAAGCACGCCACCGCTCGCGTAGAGCTCGTCGATCACCTCCGAGGGGATTCCCTCGACGGTCCGCTTGCCCGTGTAGAGCTTGTCGAAACCCTGCACCTTGTCGGAGGTGTAGTCCTGGGCGCGAAGGCCAAGCGACTTGGCCTTCATTCGAAGGTTTGTGTCTTTAGAGACGAGAATCACCGGCCGCGGGTTCTGCTCGTGCTGGAGCGTGAGCGTTGTGCCCAGGATGCGGTGGTCGGGCGTGTCCTGGATGAACGACTCGTGGAGCCGCTCGTGCGTGGCACCGCCGAGGACGACGCGGATCGAGCCGAGACCCTGGCCGAGTGGGCTCCCGGCGGCAGAGAGGACGTCGCCGGTCAACGCGTCGATGCGGCGGAGAAACTCGCGGGCCTGGAAGTGGATATCTTCGTTGCCCCGCTTAAATTGATCAAGCTCCTCGAGCACCGTGATCGGGATGGCGACATCGTTCTCTTCGAAGTTCCGGATGCAGCCGCTGTCGTGAAGAATCACGTTCGTGTCGAGCACGAACAGCTTGGGACGGGCTTCCGTCATCCGGGCCTCCTTGCAGTGGGGTGGGGCGGGCGGCATCCATGCCGGGCGCATGGTACCGCGACTCGGCCTCCCTGGGGAAGTCGGCTTTACGAAAGGCGACACACGCTCACAGGCCGCTCACAAGACAAATTCCGCCTGCACGTTTCAGCCGTGTCACACCGGTTTCAAGCCGGAGGGACGCTCATCGCGGACCTTCAATGAGATTCTGGGTGAGGGAGTGCGCGGTCCACGCGAGCACGGCCACGAACACGCGCGGCGGACGCATGGTCCGACAGCACGAAATGGTCGTCGAGGCCAACGATCTCGAGTACGAGCCCCTGTTCGCGGTACTCGCGTTGCATGGCAAGCAACTGGTTCATGACCGTCGAGTCGACAATCTGCGCCCGTGAAAAGTCGATGGTCACCTGTCGCTCCTGCTGCAATCCATGGATCTCGATCTGGCGACGCAGCATGATCCAATTCGAAAATACGGCCGAATGTCGTGGCGTGATGATCACCTCCGTAGCGCTCACTTCGGTCACATCGTTGTGCGGCACGACGAGCGACATCAGCGGCACGCCATTGATGAAAAGGATCACCAGTTTGATCGCCACGCCGATGAGGATGCCCACGAGTAAGTCGGTGGCCAGCACTGCGATGATCGTGCCAACAAACACCACCAGTTGTTCGCGGCCAATGCTGTAGATGTGAACGAACGCTCGAGGATGGGCGAGACGGAAGCCGGTGTACACGAGCATGGCGGCGAGTGCGGCAAGCGGGATCATTTCGATCACGTTGGGAAGCAGTGCCACAAACGCAATCAGAAACAGCCCGTGAAAAGCGTTGGCCAGCCGCGTTCGGCCACCATTGTCCACGTTCGCTCGGCTGCGCACGATCTCCGAGATCATGGGGATGCCGCCGATCGTCGCCGCGGCGAGGTTGGCCACGCCGACAGCAAGCACGTCACGATTCAAATTGGTCTTGCGTTTCAGGGGATCGATGAGGTCGACCGCTTTCGCCGAGAGCATCGACTCGAGCGTTCCGATAATCGCGAACATGGCAATCCAGTACCAGGCTTTTGCCTCGCGAAGAGCCTCGAACTTCGGAAACACAATCGCCGAAGCAAGGTCGCTGGGGAGATCAACCAAGAACGATTTGTCGACCGTAAACTGATGCCCGAAGACGTTGTAGTTGTGGTTGTGAGCCAGGTCGAAATACGAGCCCATCGCGATCGCCAAGGCGAGCACCACGAGTGGCGCAGGGATCCGCCTCAGGAACTGCCAGGGGGAAAGGGGGAGCAGGAACAGGAGGAGGAGGCTCACGCCGCCAATCGTCGCGATCTCGGGATTGAGATGCATGATCTGCTGTGGAATGCTCGCCAGCAGTTCGAGTGGCTCGCCCTTCGCGACTTCACCGAGAGCCACTGGGAGTTGCTTCGAAATGATGATGATGCCGATGGCGGCCAGAAGGCCGTGAACCGCGGCGGACGGGAAGAGCTCACCGAGCACCCCGGCTCGGCAGAGCCCCAAAATAATCTGAATCACTGCCGCGACGGCACTCACGGCCAGAGTGCATTGATAGGCGCTCATGTCCTTGTCGAGGTCGTTCCCAAACGTGCCACCGAAGTCGGCCACACACCCCGCGACAATCACGATCAGCCCCGCCGCTGGACCTTTGATGGTCAGTTCGGAATTGCTGATCCACGGGCATACGAGACCACCAATGACGGCGGTAATGATGCCGGCAATCGGCGGGAATCCACTCGCCTTGGAGATCGCGAGGCATAGCGGCAAAGCGATGAGGAAGACGAGAAACCCCGAGAAGGCATCGCTCTTGAGAAATGCAAACAACCCAGGCGTTGGCGTGGTGGGCTTTTGGGATGTGGTGGCGGCCATTGAGGCTCTCCAATACGGAAGGTCGATCGGTGGTGAAGGGTCGCATGCCGCTCGAGCATGTGTGCACACACCAGAGCGCGAAAAGGCCGTACTCGTGCCGGCGGTGGGGGCACCGATACCGGCGGCGAAGCATGGTTCCTGGCCGCAGCAGGATCGTGCAGCCAACGCCACATGAACCGGCTCAGGCCGGCGGGCCACGAACCTGCTGCAGCGCTCGAAAGAGCGGGCTATCGACGGAGCGCGACAGCTCGATGATGGTGGACAGGGACGGGGTGTTGGATAACGCCGTCATGAAATCGAGGCACGCGAGGTCGAAAACCTCGACGTCGTCATCGAACTCGACTTTCTCGGTCGGCGACTCGGTTTCAGCCTCGTAGGCTTGGGTGGCCGTGTCGTATGTCTCGGGTGCGAGGAGCCCAACGCCGACCCGCCCTGCGAAGAACAAAGCCACAAGGAGGCAGAGTGCTTCGGCGATCAGACCGCGGGCAGCGGATGACGGGCACTTCGACAACCCCGAGCGACCCATGTCACGGCGTGACTGCATGGCCAGCATAAGACCTGAGTGGGATCGCGGGCACCACGACGAGTCAATTCGCCGGGGGTAATCCATATGGCCAAGAGTCTAACGTGCCAGCAGGAACGGCGGCAACCGTCACTTTTATGACAATACCGTGACATTCGCCGCCGTCACGCTTCGCCAATCCGAGCCGACCTGAATCCGGCGTGGCTGAAGAGCCCGTCATCCCTGGTCCCGTTACACTCGTTCGAGCTTGGTGATTCGACCGGTGCCGACCCACTCGGCCACGATGATGTCACCATTCGGGGCGAAGCAGGCGTCGTGGGGATGCACGAACTGCCCGTCGATCCACTGGTCGGGCTTCGTGCGAAGCCCCTTGATCTCGTCGAGCCGCTCCACGGCGCGACCAAGACGGGCCACCACTGTGTTGTCGCCGTCGAGGAGCGTGACGCAGGCCTTCAGCTCCGGCACGAGCATGAGGTTCTTCCAGGTGTCGATATTGGCCGGCAGGCCGAAGCCGCGGATCGTCTCCTGGTATTTTCCGTCGAGCGAGAGGACTTGGAGCGTGTCGTGGGCCCGATCGGTGACGACGATCGTGGGCTCGCGACCGGGACGACGGTCGACCCACAGGCCGTGGGCCGTGTTGAAGGTTCCCTCGCCGTCGCCTGCACCGCCGAAGCACGACTGCCACGTCGCGGCGGCGTCATAGCGGTGGATTTTGTAGGAGCCGTATCCATCGGCCAGGAGAAACTCAGGAGCCTTCGAGGTGTCGTCGTCGAGGAATGCGATGTTGGTCGGCAGAAAGCCCTTGCGGTTCCACGATCGCGCCGTGGAGATGTCTTCGCCGGGGGCGTACGCACCCGACTCCATCGGAGCCTTGCGGTACCAGACGGTTTCACCGTCGAGCGTGAGCTTCGCAAAGCACTTCGCTTGCTGGTAGGCACAGACGTAGAGAAACTCATCGGCGCCCTCGCGGCGGACCTCGATGCCGTGGCCACCTCCCTGGAATTGACTCCCGAAGGCCCGGATGAATTTTCCTGCCGGATCGAAAACAAAAATGGATGGATGGTCTTTCTGTTGCTGTTTTCCCTCGTGGATCACATAGAGATTGCCCGCTGCATCAAGGGCCACGCCGTGGGTTGTCTGCCACGTGAACCGATCGGGAAGCTGTGGGAAGTGGTGCTGCGCGCGAAAGGTGTGTTCACCCTCGCCGACGATCGTTTCGGCCGCGAGCCGACGGCTGTGGGACAGCGCCGGACGCGCCATCGCGGCGGCCGTGAGGGCCGCGACCCCGGTGGCGAACGACCGGCGAGAGAAGCCACGGTGATCAGTCGAGGGGCTGGGGTGTCGCATGATGGAAGTGTCTCGCGGGCGCGTGCTGAAACGATTGTGTGGCTGACAGAAACATCCGATCGCAGCATTGTGGCTGATCGAGCGGCATGCGTGCCAGTGGGTGTGTCTGTGGCCCTATGCGACAGCCGGGCGAAGGCACTACCTTGAGACGACGATGTGATGGGATTGACCGCGTTTCCCGAGAGCCGTTTCTATGAACCATGGCCAGCCGTTGCGATCTCTTGCCCCGTGCCCGTTCGCTGTCGTGGTCGCGCTATCCGTCGGGATTCTCGGGGCTGTCGCGCATGGGGCGAGGGCCGAGGCAACGACCGCGGCCGACGTGATCGTCTACGGCTCGACCCCTGGCGGGTTCTGCGCGGCCATCGCCGCGGCCCGTGAGGGAGCGAGTGTGATCCTTATCGAACCGACCAACCATGTCGGCGGTATGAACACTGGGGGCTTGAGTCACTGCGATTCCAATCAGATGACCCGTGAAACGCTCATGGGCCTCTTCGACGAATGGCATACACGGGTCGTGAAGGACTACACCGATCGAGGGCTTCCCGCTCCCTATGCACCGGCAGTCAAGGACCAGGCGAAGTGGACGTTCGAGCCCCATGTTGCCATGCGGGTGACGATGCAGATGCTCGACCAGGCAGGGGTAAAGGTTCTGACCGAGCGCTCTCTCGAGTCGATCACCAAGGACGGCGCTCGGATCACGTCGCTCGTGACGGACAACGGCAGTTTCACCGGCACGGTTTTTGTCGACGGCACCTATGAGGGCGACCTCATGGCCGCGGCTGGGGTGGCATGGACGATCGGCCGGGAGGGCCGGGCCGACTACGGCGAACCGCTCGCCGGCAAGCACTACCCCAAGCCGAAGATGGAGATGAGCGGTGTCGATGCCGCCGGCAGTCTCTTGCCGTTGGTCACGACCGACGATGGCGGCCCGGAAGACGCCGGCGACGCGAACATCATGACCTACAGCTTTCGGCTCTGTCTGACGAAAGACCCAACGAACCGCGTGCCCATGCCAGCGCCCGACCACTACGACCCGGCGCGTTTTGAAATCATTCGCCGATTTATCAAGGCCGGGGGCTCACCCGGGCAGGTCGGCTTCGATCAATACCCGCTGCCGGGAGGCAAGCTCGACGGCAACAACTCGATCGGACGGCAGTTCTCGATCGGGCTCGTGGGTGGCGGTCTCGAATGGCACACCGCCGACAAGGCCGGCCGACAGAAGATATGGAAGGCTCACCAGCAGTACACGCTGGAGCTCTGCCACTTCCTGGCCCACGACCCGTCGATTCCGCCCAAGCAGCGGGCGGAATATGCCGCTCTCGGCCTGTGCAAAGACGAGTTCGTCGATCACGGGCATTTTCCACCCGCGCTCTATGTCCGCGAATCACGGCGGATGAAGGGGCTCTCTGTCATCAGCCAGAAAGACATTCTCGACGATCCCGTGAAGGACGATGCGATCGCCATTTCGTCGTTTCCCATCGACTCGCATGACTGCCAGCGGATCGCCCTCGAGGGAGGTGGCGTCATCAATGAGGGGACAATTTTCCCGGTGCGGAAAGGGAATCGCGGATACGCGTATCACGTGCCCTACCGCGCGATCCTGCCGGAACCCACCCAGTGCACCAACCTCCTGGTGCCGGTCGCCCTGTCGTGTACCCACGTCGGAATCTCGTCGCTCCGCATCGAAGGGGCATGGATGGTGATCGGGCAATCCGCGGGCGTCGCGGCGGCGCTTGCCGCCAGGGAGGGCGTCACCGTGCAGGCGCTCCCATACGCTTCGCTTCGCGAGCGACTGCTGGCCCAGGGGCAGGTGCTCGACCTTCCATGAATTGAGGTCGTCATCGGGCCGCGTCAGTGGCTATAAGAAGGTCGCTCTCCAGGTCGCCGAGTGAGTCACGCGCGGCCGACGAAGGCATCTCCCTTTTCGATAGGCTCGACACCGGCGACCGACGCATGCCTGGCAGCCCGCTCGATGGTGCAGTTTCGTCACGGCTGCCGCCGGGAGTGGCTGGCCATGTGGAGACGCTGCTCGGACGGCAGCCTGTCGAGGTCCGTGTCGTCCGGCCGCGCCGCTCGAAGCTCGGCGACCATCGTCCGCCGCAGCGTGGCGTGCGGGTCCATCGAATCACGATCAACGACGATCTCAATCCCTATGCCTTCCTTACGACACTCCTCCACGAGGTCGCCCACGCGTCTACCTGGGAGCGGTACCGTGACCATCGGCGTCGCGGAGTGCGGCCCCACGGTTCCGAGTGGCAGGCAGAATTTGGAGCCGTGCTCCGTCCTCTCGTAGGGCGGGGCGTTCTGCCGAGCGTTGTGGAAGCGGCGCTCGCGAAGTCACTCGAGGCACCTGCCGCGACGACGTGCAGTGACCGCGGGCTGGTCTTGGCCCTCGCCCAGTTCGATACCGCGAGGCCTGGGCATGTCCGCGTCGAGGACCTTCCCGAGCGGTCTGTCTTTCGCGGGCCAAACGGCGTGGTCTTCCGTGCCGGTCGGCGGCTCCGCACCCGTCGACAGTGTTTTGAGCTTCGCACCGGACGGGAGTACCGGGTGCATGGCCTCGCGCTGGTCGAGGCAATGACCGCATTCGTTGACGCGCCACGGCGGCGGTCGCGGTGATGAGCCGGGTGGCTGGCAAAGGATGTCCTCGCGGACCATGATGGGTCGATCGTCCATGCCGCGCTTCGAGGTGGTTCCATGACCGCTCCCACATGCCCGCTCACCGGCCCCCAGGTGGTCGATCTCTATTTCATGGAGCATCGGGCCAAGCTCATCGACGTGGCTGCGTTCCTCGATCGCCTCGATCGTACTGTCGCGCCTGGCGGCCACGCCGACGTCCGCGTGCGGGCCCTGCTGCGAGCCATTCCACTGCTCGTCGATGGCCACGGTGATCGGGCACAGCGAATTCTCGAACTGCTGAGCGACCACACGACAGCCCCGATCCCCGCGGCACACACCCAGGCCGCTCTCGGCGCCGATCCCGCCACGAACTACTGAGCTCGCCTCCAGCCATGCCCTACATCGATCCCCACGTCCACATGGTGAGCCGGACCACCGACGACTACGCGCGGATGGCCGAGGCTGGCTGCATTGCCGTCACTGAGCCCGCCTTCTGGGCCGGCTTCGATCGCTCCTCACCCGCGGGGTTCTTCGACTACTTCCGCCAGCTCACCGAAACCGAACCCAAGCGGGCAGCCCGCTACGGGATCGCTCACTACTGCTGGCTCTGCATCAATCCCAAGGAGGCGGAGGATATCGGATTTGCTCGCGAGGTCATCAGCCTTGTGCCCGAGTTTCTGGACAGGCCCAACGTCCTCGGGATCGGCGAGATCGGCCTCAACAAGAACAGCCGCAACGAGCTGGTGATTCTGGAGGAGCAGATCGCGCTGGCGAAGCGGTTCGACCGGCTCATTCTCGTCCACACGCCCCACTTGGAAGACAAACTCAAGGGAACGCGGCTCATCATGGACGCCCTGAAGAACGCCGGCGTCGATCCGGGCCGCGTCCTTATCGACCACGTGGAAGAGCACACCGTGGCCGCGGTTCTCGATCGTGGCTACTGGGCCGGCATGACGCTCTACCCCGACAGCAAGTGCACGCCGCAGCGAGCGGTCGACATCATCGAGCAATTCGGCAACGAGCGCATCTGGATCAACTCGGCTGGCGACTGGGGCCAGAGTGATCCGCTCTCGGTGCCGAAATGCCATGTCGAGATGCGCCGCCGCGGGCACGGCGCCGATCTCGTGGCGAAGATCAGCCTCGAAAACCCGCTGGCGTTCCTCGGCCAATGCCCCGGCTTCCGGCCGCTCGGGTAACTTGGGCACAGGCGACTCACGTGCCAGCCTGCGGGCATGCCATCGAGTCCACCACGCTCAAGAACCACGGAAACTGAACATGCTGGCTCCTGCGATTCCGTCTGATGAAACCGAACGGCTTGCCGATCTCCATGCCCTCGAGCTGCTCGACACGCCTGCCGAGGAGCGATTCGACCGGATCGTGCGACTGGCAGCGGCCATGTTCGACGTGCCGATCGCCTACTTCTTCATCCCGCCACCGGGGACGACATCGA
>CAYZHH010000129.1:0-9497 GCA_964478275.1 uncultured Candidatus Kuenenia sp. | reverse complement strand
CGGCTCCGCCCGCGAATCCTGAGAACCGCATCAATGCCCCGACTGACCGAGCAAGAGCGAGCAGGAATCCTGGGCCATCTTGAATCCGACAAGCCGCTGGCGAACCGGTATCGCTTCCTGCTCTTCCACGACAAACGCGATGTCGATCGCGTCTGGAATGGCAAGACGAATGACGTCACGAACGTGGTCCTTCCCTTCCCTCCTCCGGTGTGAGCCCTCATGAGCGACACGCCCGTCAGCCTGCTCGAGCGAATTCGCGGCAGCGGTGCCGACGCGTCGTGGGCACGGCTGGTGGATGCCTACGGGCCGATGATCCGCCGCTGGCTAGGGCAGGCTGGTATGGCCCAAACCGATGTAGACGACATCGCCCAAGAAGTGCTCGTTGTCGTCCTTGCGAAGCTGCCCGAGTTTGACCGGCAGCGGACCGGCTCCTTCCGTAACTGGCTCCGCAAGGTGACACTCAACTGCCTCCGCGACTATCGCAAGGCGGTCCGCCGAAGGCGGTTGGCCACCGACGACTCGCAGATCGAGCAGATGATTCACGAACTGGCCGACGCCGACAGCCGATTGAGCCGGCTCTGGAATGCCGAACACGACCAGCAGTTGCTGCGGTACCTTCTCAAGCAGGTCCGGGGCAGCTTCTCGCCCGCGACGATCGAGGCGTTCACGCGGGTGGTCCTTGATGAACGATCCCCAGACGAGGTTGCCGCCGAGCTTGGCATGACGGTCAATGCGGTTTTCATCGCCAAATCCCGGGTGCTCGCCAAGCTTCGGGAGAACGGGGCCGGGCTCATCGAGTAATCGAGAGGACGGTCAACCGCACTTCTGGCATCGTGCGGCCATGAGCCTGCCGTACAAACGGGGCCCACACCACTCAAACCAGGCCCGAGTCCACGACCTCTTTCTGGAGCGTCGCGAGGAGTTCGAGCGTGTCATGCCTTGTGCACCACTGCTCGATGTAGGCCCAGTCGAGCAAGGCATACTGCATGGCGATCACATTGACCGCATCATCGATATCTTTGCGACGCTTCCCGATGCTGGACCACCGGACTTTTTGGACGACGACATCCTCCGGAGTCGGCACGGCAACTGCACGCCCGCATACGTGCTTGGCTATCCGACGTCGAAAACGCTCGATGTCGTGGTCATCACTGCTCAGATTGAATAGCTCGATACGAAACTTCGTTCCTTTCACCGACAGGTCGTAGCGAGTCGTCGCGGTGATGGTCTCGAACCGTCTCTGAGGATCAAGCGTCACACTTGGCGGGAGCCGCTGGAGCACAGTGCTCCACATGGCCGAGTCGGCCTGGAGTACGAAGTCCGCGTCCTGGGTCGATCGCGGAATCATGTAGAGGTTTGTTGCCAGAGAGCCCGTGAGCATCCACGGCACGCCTGAGTCGTCGAGCGTCTTCATGATGTCGAGCGTCGCGAGTTCTTCAGGAGTCATGGCTCCTGCTCGAGGCGCCGCGTCAGGGCCAACCGCCGATCCAGTTCGCGCTCGACGGTCACCTCATCCGCATCAGGGAACTGGCTGCGAATGCCATCACGGGCCCAGCGGCATACGCGGTTAAAGATCCGAGCGCCAGCCAGAATGCGGTCGGCGTCGCTCATGCCGCGTGCCTGCTCCATCTTGCCGCGATCAATCGATGCGATGAATTCTGGCGTCGGGTCCATTTCGTCAGTCTAAGCCGTCCGGGAGGGAATCCATACTGACATCCCCCACTGACGGACACGCACCGGAGATGTGACGTGATCGATCACATGAGCAGCGGTTTGGGCAGAGCCGGAACGCATCTGCCGCCGAGCGTGGCATGACGGTCAATGCGGTTTTCATCGCCAAATCCCGGGTGCTCGCCAAGCTTCGGGAGAACGGGGCCGGGCTCATCGAGTAGGATTTTTCGCAGTTGTGAAAGATTCTCGGGGGCACCGTCCATCTCAGAATGGCGACGAGTGTGTCGGATCGGAAGCCATGAGCGGCTTTCTCAAGCGTCAATCGAGTGTCCACCATGCCGATCCCGCCCGTTGCTGACAAACATCCTGACGCCGACCGGCTCCGTGCTTTCGGCCTCGGACGACTTGGCGGCCAGCAGTCGCAGGCCATTGAGCGGCATATCGAGCACTGTGAGCAGTGCTGCGAAGTCCTGCGGAACATCGCGGACGATTCGCTCGTCGAAACCCTTCGAGACGCTGAACGGGCAGCCGCTGCCGAGACGATGGACTTCTCCGGGGAAGCATCCTCCCACGGAGCCGTCGCGATTCCACCGGAGCTCGAGAACCATCCCCGCTATCACATCAAGGCCCGCCTGGGCATGGGAGGCATGGGCGTTGTCTACCGGGCGGAGCACCGGCTGATGCAGCGGGATGTGGCCCTCAAGGTCATCCACCCGCGGCTGGTCGACCGCCCGCAGGCCGTCGCCCGGTTTCGCCACGAGGTGCAGGCCGCCGCACGGCTCAATGACGAGCATGTCGTGCGGGCCTACGATGCCGAGCAGGTCGACACGATCCACTTTCTCGTGATGGAGTATGTCGAGGGTGAGAGTCTCGACCGGCTCATCGCCCGCGAAGGCAAGCTCCCGATTGCCACGGCCTGCAGCTATGCCCGGCAGGCCGCCCTTGGGCTTCAGGCCGCCCATGCCCAGGGTATGGCCCACCGCGATATCAAGCCGCAGAACATGATGGTTGACGCCACCGGCCGCGTGAAGGTGCTCGACTTCGGCCTGGCACGGTTCGTGCTCGACCAAGAAACCGAAGAAGCCCCGCGCCTCACCACGGCCCACCTCGTGCTGGGCACGCCCGACTACATGGCGCCCGAACAGGCCCGCGAATCCCGTGCCGCCGACATTCGCTCCGACATCTACAGCCTCGGCTGCACGCTCTACCAGATGCTGGCCGGTCAGACCCCGTTTCCCGTAGGGTCGGTTATCGAGAAGCTCGCGCTCCACATGACGGGCCGTCCGCAGGCGATCGAAGAACTGCGGCCCGGGGTGCCCGATGGTTTGGTGGATGTGATCAACCGCATGATGGCCCGCGACCCGGCGGCCCGGTATCCGTCGCCGGCTCATGTCGCCGAGGCCCTCGAGCCGTTCACGCGGGCACTGCCCAGCCCCGAGCGTTGCGAAGCTCCCGTGGATTCGCTACCGGCGATCAGGCAGGTCCGGACGAGCCCCATCCGCTCGAAACCGCGCGTCAGGCAACCGATCCTGGTCGCCATCGTGTCCGCAGTCGTGCTCGTCGCCGCGGTGATCGCCGCGGTCACATGGCAGAGGCCAGGCGCGCCGCCGTCAGGGAGTACGTCGCCGAGTGTTCCTGCGGTCGGAGGCGGCTCGCCGAGTGGTGCCCCGCCGCGCCGGCCAACGCCGAGCGGTGCGGCTGTCGTCCGGCAGGATGATTTTTCGGCGGCGCGGCTCTCGAAGAATTGGACGATTCTCGAGCCGCAGTCGGGGAGTGTATCGATCGAGAACGGATCGCTCGTGATGGTCCCGGATGTCAACACCGGCTGGTACAACAGCGGGCATGGCATGCTCATCACCCAGCAGGTGAAGGGCGACTTCATGGCGACGGCCCGGCTGTCGGTTCGAGGCCTGAGGAATCCGCTCGGGCCACCGACGCAGCAGTTCAACTCCGCTGGCCTGCTCGCCCGCGACCCGAGTTCCGGGCCAACATCAGAAACGTGGATCATGATCAGCCTGGGCAAGCAGGCGTCGTTTCTGGGAACCAAGACCGAGCCCACCTGGCAGTCCAAGTCGCGGCCGGAGTTTCAGCAGGCCACCACGACCAGAGGTGAGCTTCGGCTGGCGCGGAGAGGTGATCAGTTTTCACTCCTCAAACGCCTCGACGGTGAGCGGGAGTGGACGCTTCTCCAGGAGCACCAGTTCCCTGGCACTTCAGAGGTGCTCCAGGTGGGCCCCGCGGCCAACGCCTATCAGGCCGCCGACATCCGTGCGGCCTTCGACTCCGTGCGGATCACCGTACCGGTATCAGCAAGCGATCTCTATCGCGATTGAGATTGGACGAGCCGGGTTTTCGAGAATTTTTCGCCCCCTGAAAGGTTTGCGGGCTTTGCGTCCATTCCTGAGTGAGCCCCAGCCAGGGCACGAATCACTCACGCACGCAAAGGAGCCGCCATGCCTGTCTTCTCGTCTCCATCTGCCCGATGGTCATGGCTCGCGGCAACGGGTCTTCCAGCGCTCTTCCTTGTGGCCTCTGCCCCCGCGGCCCAGGCTCAGCAGGGGGTGGTCGGCGGGACGATCGCCGTCTCCGGCATGCAGCTCGAGGTGCGTCGCAAGGCCTTCATTCCCAACTTCGGCGGATCGCGGAGCCGCATGAACGGCATGGCCTCAACCGGCATGGCCGGCGACACCAATCTTTATGTCGCCGATCAGGGCCTCAGCCGGAGTATCTACCGATTCGACAGCACGACTACGGGAGGCACAGCGTCGCTGTTCTTGAATGTCCAGTCGGCCGTGCTTGCTGCGACCGGCCGGAATGTGAACGTCTCCAATATCGTTCACGGTGGTGTGCGTGCCGTGGCCTTTCATCCGGAGTTCGCCACGAACGGCCGGTTCTACACCGCGATGATGGAGGACAGGCCCAACAATCTCGCGGGGCACACCTATCTGAGCGACGCGGTGACACCCATCGCTGCCGACTCCGTGCTTGCCGAATGGACCTACAACCATGGCCTCGGGCAGGTGAATACAGCCAGCTACCGGGCGGTGTTTCGAGTCGGCATGCCGGTCGCTGACCACACGATCCGCCAGATGGGATTCAACCCACATGCCACCGCAGGCGACGAGGACTACGGGCTGCTCTACATCGCCCACGGGGATGGAAGCGTGCAATCAGCCACCGCGGGGGGAGGCCAGAACAATGACGCCCTCGGAAAGATGCTCCGGATCAATCCCCTCCAAAACGGGGCGAGCAGCTATTCGGTGCCGGCCACGAATCCGTTCGTCGGCAATCCAACCATGCTGGCCGAGGTCTACACGCTCGGGCACCGCAATCCCCACAATTTTTCGTTCGCCGAAGACACGCTCGGCACGAGCCACATCATCCAGGTCGATATCGGCCGCGACAATGTGGATGAACTGAACCTGCTCGTCCCAGGGGGCAACTACGGCTGGTCGGAGCGGGAAGGCACGTTCGTTCACCTCGTTTCGGGCGGCATTCAGAATGGCATCGCCCCGCTACCAGCCGACGAGGCGCTCAACGGCTATGTCTACCCGGTCGCGCAGTACGGCCATGTTGGCCCGATCGGCGCGGGCTTTGTTGGCCAGGCATTGGCCGGCGGCTATGTCGTCCGAGGGGGCGGTCTGGCGGGGGAATACGTCTTCAGCGAGTTCGGCGATGTTGGCCGCATCTTTCATGTGAGCTTCGATTCGCTCCTAGACGCGGTCACCACGCTCGATCCCCTGGATCCGACCCGCGACCAGCCGGGCGAGCTCTCTCAGGCGGTGATCCAGGAGCTCTCGATCCTGTTCGACCACGACAACAACCTGCTGACCCCAGGGCTTGCCATGTCGTTCGAGAACATTCTGCGAAGCGACCCGAACTATCGTGGCAGCCGCTTCGACATCCGGTTTGGTCAGGGCCCCGATGGCACGCTCTACATCATGAACAAGAACAACGGGTGGATCTACGAGGGCGTCGGCACGGTCGTCGCCGTTCCGGAGCCGGGCACACTCGCCCTTCTGGGCGTACCGCTCCTCGCCGGCGCCGTCTGGTTGCGGAACCGGAAAAAGTCGCACCGGCCTGCGTGAGCTGCCGCGGGCTGGCGGCGATGCGTCGCGAGCTCCGTTGGGCGACCGAATCTGGCCGGGGGGAAAAAAATGCGAAAGTCGCTGAAAGGTTTTCGCGAATTAGGCCATTTCTAGTTGAAGCAACTTTCTGACGGGCCACGCAGGAATTTTAAGGGGAACCATCATGGCGTCGAAATCTCGGGCGAAAATCGCTCTCCATCGCAGCTTTCAAAGCTTCTGCGGAGTGCTCGGCACACTATCGCGGGCGGCCGGGTTTGGCATGAGGCGACCTGGTCGGCGTCACCGCCGGAAGGGCTTTGGGCACTTCGAGAACCTCGAAGCGCGGCAGGTTATGTCGGGCACGCCGATGCAGATCGGCATCAACCTCGACAACGTCAACGACTACACGCCCAACTGGATGTTCACCGACGTGATGCAATCGTCGCGGCCGTGGATCAGTCACTCGACGAACACGGTGACCGGGGCGCAGGACTTCAATGGCGGAGCCTTCGTTCCGGTGCAGGTCGATGCCAACGGCTGGCCGACGCAACTGGCGACCTGGAGCAACGCGCATGGGCAACTGATGCAGCAGCGGTTGGGGACGCTGATGTTCCGCGAGCTCAATGGGAACTATCCGGCCGGGACGTATCGGGTCGAATGGGCCGGGACGGGCGACGTGCAGTTTAGCTTCGATGCCCGCGAGACCTCGCGCGGTCGAACGGCTGACGGGCGCAACTTCGCGTTGCTCAACGTCACGCCGGGCAACAGCGGGATTTATGTGGGCATCAACTCGATGCGTGCGACCGATCCGATCCGTGACATCCACGTTTGGATGCCGAACTACAACGGGCAGAGCTTCGCCGGGCAGCGGTGGACTCCGGGGGCGACTTTCTCACCGTTTCATCCGCTGTACAAAGAGCGGCTGGACGACTTCGGCATCCTGCGGTTCATGCAGACGCAGGAGACAGTCACGTCGGACATTCGCACCTGGGCCGATCGTCGCGACGCGAACGACTCGCGGCAGAGCAGCGGCAATGGCGGTGGTGGACAGTTCGCGAACGGGATCTCGGTCGAGCACATGGTGCAGCTTGCGAATGAACTCGATGCCGATCCGTGGTTCAACATGCCGCACATGGCCGACGACACGTTCGTCCGCAACTTCGCGAGCTACGTCCGCGACAACCTCGAACCGGGGCTGACGGCCTACGTCGAATGGTCCAACGAGATTTGGAATTCGGCTCCCGGCTTCGAAACGTACTTTTGGATCGCCGATCAAATCCGGCTGCCGGAGAATTCGGGTCTGACTCACTGGCAATTCGCGGGACGAGAAGCGGCTCGCGACATGAACGTCTGGAGCAACGTCTTCGCCGGACAGACCGATCGCATCGTGCGCGTCGCGGCGGGACAAGCATCAACTCCGTGGGTCACGGAACGGATCGTCGAGAACATGGGTGGCAGCTTCGACGCGATTTCGATCGCGCCATACTTTGGGCCAGGTGAAACCCAGCGGGCGACCTATTCCGCTGCGACGACCGTCGATCAAGTGCTGGCCGACATGCGGGGCAACATCGTCTTCAGTGCGCAGATGACGCTGAACCATCAGCGGCTGACCGATGATTATGCGACCCGGCTCGGTCGCGATATTCAACTGCTGGCGTATGAAGGCGGACCGCATTTGAACGGCAACGGCGCGTCGTACCAGAACGCTTTGTTCCAGGCGACGAAAGATCCGCGCATGGCCGACATCACCCGCGATTACCTGCGGATGCAGAACGCGACGGGACTCGACGCCTACGTGCATTACAAGCTGACTGACCGCGACATGGCGACGCAGTACGGGCTGTTCGGCGTGCTGCTTGGACAGGATCAGCCGCTGAGCCAGGCACACATCTATCGGGCGTTGCTCGACGCCGATGCCGGCACGCTGTTTACCTCGACCCCCACGCTCGTGACGCTCAACGCCGCCGATCCGACGGCGAACGAAGCGGGCTTGGGAGTCGCGACGTTTCGAGTCACTCGCGGCGGCAACCTCGCGCAGCCGCTGACGGTCAATTACTCGGTGGGCGGCAACGCGACTGCCGGCGTGGACTACACCGCGCTGAGTGGGAGGGTCATGTTCCCGGCCAACGAGAACACCGCGTTCATCACCGTCACGCCACGCGACGATGCGACCGTTGAGACCAACGAGACCGTCATCGTCACGCTGCAACCAGGAGCCGGCTATTCGCTGATCAGCACAGCCGCTTCAACCGGGAGCGTGTCGATCGTCAGCGACGATGTCTCGGCCACCGCGACGACCTTCAGCATCGTCGCGAGCGATCCGAACGCCGCCGAAGCGGGACGCGATCCGGGCGTCTTCACCGTCACGCGCAGCGGCAACACCACCGGCTCGGCGACCGTGTATCTGACCAACGTCCAACAGACCGCGCGGGCCGCCGACTACGACGCGCTCACGCTGGCTGTCACGTTTGCGGCGGGCCAGACATCGACAACGATCACCGTGCGACCGGTCGATGACACGACTGTCGAGAACACCGAAAGCGTGATCCTATCGATCAACCCGACCACGCTCTATCGCATCGGCGCGAACAGCCAGGCCCGCGTGAACATCGTCGATAATGACGTCGCGCCGCCGCCGGTCACGCCCCTCGTCACGATCGTCGCGACCGATTCCGCCGCCGCCGAAGTCGGCAACAACAACGGCGTCTACACGCTGACACGCACCGGCAACCTCAACAGCACGCTCGTTGCCCGATACACGGCCAGCGGCTCGGCGACCGCCGGGCGAGATTTTGCTCCGCTGAGCGGCTTCGCGTACTTCGCCCGGGGCGCAGCGACGACGACCGTCACCGTGTTCCCGTACGATGACACCGCCGTCGAACCGGTCGAGGCCGTGATCGTCAGCCTGACCGACGGCGACGCCTACGATCTCGGGGCGGCTCGCGCCGCGACCGTCACCATCAGCAGAGACGACGTCGCCTCCGTGCGGCCGCTGCCTGTTCTGATCGTGATCGCGAACAACGATTTCTACTACACCGAGTACTCCGCTCCGCGAGCGGCGCTCGAAGCGGCCGGCATTCCCGTCGTGGTGGGAGCGGGTCGCCGAGTCCTTTCGACGCCGCACGCGAACACCGGCTATACGTCCGGTAACGGATCGGTCATGCCGGACATCGCTCTGGCCGACGCTCGGGCCTCGGACTATTCGGCCATCGTCTTCGTCGGCGGCTGGGGCGCGGCGCAGTATCAGTATGCGTTCCCAGGCACCTACAACAACGCCGCGTACAACGGGACTCTCGCGATCCGCGAAGCCGCGAACCGGCTCATCAACGAGTTCGTCGCACAGGACAAGCTGGTCACGGGCGTCTGCTATGGAGTCAGCGTCCTCGCCTGGTCCCGAGTCAACGGCCAGAGCCTGCTGCAAGGCCGCACGGCGACGACGGCGCACTTCAACTCGCCGACCAACAATCTGCCGGAAGCGGGCCTGTACCGCTGGCATCTGGAGACCAACGGCGCGACCGCGTTCACGGGTGGAACACTCGGCGATCAGGCTTCGCGATTCGACGACGTGCTGGTCGATGGCCGCATCGTCTCGGGCGAGAATTTCGACTCGGCCCGCCTGCTGGGAGTGACCATCGCCGACCGCTTACTCAACCGGAATCAGCCGACCACGACGCTCGCCGCGACCGATGCGACCGCCGCCGAAGCAGGCCGCGAAACCGGGACGCTGACGGTGTCACGCACCGGGTCGAGCGCCGCCGC
>CAYZHH010000128.1:7768-9512 GCA_964478275.1 uncultured Candidatus Kuenenia sp. | reverse complement strand
CGGCCCTGTCCGGTGACGGCGGCACGCCCGCGGCCTCGCGCACGAGCCGTTCCACCGCGCTCGTGAAGATCTTCGTGAGGGCGGAGACGGCATCGGGCCGGTCGGCCTGCGTCAAAAACCAGCGCAGTCGCCAAGGGTGAGCGCAGTCGCTTCGGTACCGAAATCAACCACTGCCGGACGAGGACCGGTGGAATGGCTGGTCGATTAGCGAGCGTAGCCGACCGGGGTCGAGTGTGGTCAGATGAGCCGGCGGATTGGCTCTGAACCCCTGGAAACCCGCCGCCAGGAGCCTGTTCTTCGCGCTCGGCGCAGGCCACTTCCGCCGCAGCCCTTGGCGGGCGCTTCACAGCGAGTGGATGTCGATCACGGGCAGCTCGTCAGGCGAGGCCTGCACGCCATCACGGTCGAAAGTGGGCCTGCAAAAGCTCACTCCAATCGGTGGGCGGCCAACGTGCGGGCGATACCGGCGGTGGCTCGACCGGCTCGCCGACGTGCGCGAGGAAATCGCTCCCGTCCCTCATTTCCTCTCCTAATGTCGAGACCGCGGGTTTCTCATTGCGGCTTTTTCGCCGGCAGCGTTTGCCAAGACTCCAATATCTCTTCCAAAAGCGATTTTTGTTGACGCCCCAGTTTGGGATCAGCCAGCAACTGCCGCAAAAGGTGCTCATTGCGTTCACTGGCAAAGGAGTAAATATCACGCGTGTACCGCAACCAATCGACGCGGTAAACCATCACGGGTTGGCCGTCATCGTGCATATATTGAGGATGCTTGATTTGCTCAATCAAGAGCTTCTCATACTGCGCGTCCGCGGGCATATAAAGGCACCGCGCATAGAAATCGGGAAGGTCCAGCTTAGTGCGCCCGGTCATGGCGAGCACAGCGGGAGTGAAATGACCCACGTCGACCAATACCAGTCGCAACCGATCGATGCCTCGATAGCGGTTGATCAATTCGTCCACTTTTTCTTGAATGGTTTTTGCGTCGGTCAGCAGCGTCCAATCGTCTTGGATTACCTGATCTTTGCCCAATTCAACAAACCACTGCTGACGGCCCGCTTCGACCGTTTCAAAATCCTGAAAGAGCATCAATTCCGCCGCTTGGTCGCGCCACTGGGAGGCATGTTCGCCAAGATTGCCCAGGGGCGCCGTAAAGTCCAAACCCCAGTGGGACTGGTCGTAGTATCTCAGCGGCACCATGTTGGCTTGCGTGAATGTCACGCGTGAAGAATCCACCCTGTCCGCGGGTTGCTTGGTCTCGGAATCGGCTTGTTTCCGCGTTGCGCCTGCGGACTTGTCCGTTGGCATTTCCCAGGGACGCTTCAGCTGCTTAAGCACCTGTAGTTCCAGCCGCAACAAATTCCGTTTCTTCTCGTCCAGCTCGAACGATTTCACGCGCACAATATCGATGCGGGACGAGTTGCCCACCAACGCCTCCAGCGTAGGCTTGGTTTTGCCCGGGTTTTGGGCGGATGCATCCATTGGCCAGGCCACTCCAAACAGCGCCGCGACCATCAAAGGCCAAGTTTTGAAGGGATGCATGGATGAAACCCCAATTGTGGTGCGCCGGCGGCCAAGAGAGTGGCGCGCTGGCTACCAAGGGCATAACCGGGATGATGCGACGTGGAAAACAACCTGGGCTCGCGCCGGCAAGCCATCTGAAAAGCCTACGTCGGAATTGAGCCAGCGTCAAAGTCGGCTTGCGCGGACCACAGGCGGTCATACTTCGCGGTCAGCTAGTCAGCGG
>CAYZHH010000128.1:0-7668 GCA_964478275.1 uncultured Candidatus Kuenenia sp. | reverse complement strand
CAGCGGTCAAAGTCGGCTCGCGCGGCCCCTACTGTCTTTGAAGTTCCACGCAAATACCACCCGCGCGCAATACCCGGTGCATAGGCGTAAACCACAGTTCTTGCTGCAGCATGAGTCCCACGTGTTCGCAAGTCCCAAGCAGCTCCGCACGATTGTACGTCCGGCAACACCCCATGCGGCTCGTCCAAGCGCCCGTAAAGTTGTCTTCGGTGGTGAACAACAGCATCCGGCCGCCGGGCGACATGACCGGCGCCAACTCAGCCAGTCCGACGCGAACATCGGGCAAATGCTCGATCACATATCCGCAAGTCACACAATCCCGTCCGGCAGTGGGTGATTTCGGTTCCCAAGCGGCTGCGGTGTTTTGTGGCACGAGGTGAGCGGCCCGAGGCCGTCGCCGCCCTCACGAAGATCTTCATGCGCGAAGTGGAGCGGCTTGTGCGCGAGGCCGCAGGTGTGGCGTCGTCGCCGAACACGGCCAACAGCGAGCGGCCCCGCGCCCGCGAAAACCCGAAACTGAGGATGCCGCAGCAGAGGTAGCCACGAAGAAAAGTCTTCCATGTGGGCCGCGACCGGCAAAACCACGAATTCCCCCGTGAATGATGGAGAGCAAGCTGAAGAAGAATCTCTACCTCGCCGGCGACGTGCTTGACCTCGCCGGCTGGATCGGTGGCTACAATTTGCGAAGTGCCTGGAGCACCGGCTGGCTCGCCGGTCGCTCGCTCACACTTCCTGAGGTTCCTTCATGAACTCGATGACCCGACGGACAGCGCTGGGCGCACTCGCTGCTACACCACTGCTGGTCCTGGCGGACGACGCGCCGAAGAATGACCCCTACGCCGACGGCATCCTGAAGGAAGGCGAGCCACCGCTGCCGGAAAAGGGCTCCTTCACCGTTGCGGTTCTGCCGGACACGCAGCACTACAGCGAGAAATACCCGAACACATTCCTGGCGCAGACGCGGTGGATCGCGGAGAACCGCGCTACACGTAGCATCGCGCAGGTGCTGCACCTCGGCGACATCACAAACAAGAGCACCGAAGCCGAGTGGAAGAACGCCTCCGCGGCGATGAAGGTGCTCGACGACGCGAAGATGCATTACGCCTTGTGCCCTGGGAACCACGATTACAGCGAAGGCGGCGGCTGCAAGGACCGCACCACGCATCTGAGTGAGTACTTCCCCGTCAGCCGCTGCGAAAAGAACACTGGCTTCAAAGGCGTTTACGATAAGGAACCGACCCGCACGGAGAACAGCTTCCACCACTTCAGCGCCGGCGGGCGGGAGTTCCTCGTGCTCGCGCTCGAGTTCGGCCCGCGGGCGGACGTGGTCCGCTGGGCGAATGAGGTGCTCGCCGCGAACAAGAACCGCGAGGCGATCCTCATCACGCACGCGTTCATTTATTACAACGACACCCGCTACGACTGGAAGAAGTTCGGCACGAAGCAGAACTGGAACCCGCACGGTTATGCAATGGCCAAGGCCACCGGCGATGATGTGAGTGATGGCGAGGAACTCTGGACCAACCTCGTGGCCAAGCACGAGAATGTGATTCTCACGCTCAACGGTCACGTACTCAACGACGGTCTGGGAAAGGTGACGACGAAGACGACGCGAGGCCGGGCCGTGCCACAGATTCTCGTGAACTACCAGATGCGCCCGAACGGAGGCGACGGTTGGATTCGGCTACTCGAGTTCAAGCCGGATCGCACGGTCGAGGTCTACGATTACTCGCCGGTGCTCAAGAAGCGGAACGAAGGTGAGCAGAACCGCTTCGCCTTCACCACGGCCGCGATTTGATCACACCAGGTCACCGTTTCGCCGCGACGCGCAAGCTTTATGCAGCGGAGCGAGGCAATCCTGACGGCACACGATTTGCGAAATAACGACCAACCATTGGGGCACATCATGAGGCGAAGCCGCAGCCCGCATGCAGCAAACGTCCGGCGACATGGCACGGGCAACCCCGAGCCGCCACCAAGCGTGGCACCGAGTGCAAAACGCCGGTCATCGAATTCCGTCCGACCCGTGGATATGCTCTGGGGCATGCCTGTGCTCCGGTCCATCCCGAAGGTCACCATGAAAACCCTCACCCGCCGCCTCGCTGGCCATGTCCTGTGCCTGGCCCTTATCGCCGCCCTCCCAGCCGCGGCGGCCGATGCCATCCCCGTCGACCTGCCGCCGCCAGGCGACAAGCCCGTGGCCAAGGGCAAGCCGGTGAAGGTCTATATCTTGTCCGGGCAGTCGAACATGCTCGGCTTCGGCGCGATCAAGCCTGCCGGCCCGCATTACAGCAATATCTTTCTCTCGGCCGATCCAGCAGTTGAGGTTGCCGAACTGCCGGTGGGTGGTGCCCTCATGATGCCGCACGGCATCCACCAGTCGCCGGCAGCCGATGCGCCTGCCGGCGGAATCGCGTCGGTCTATCGAGGTGCTTTCGACCCGAAGGCCGTTGGCTCAAAGGCCGAACCGGTGAAGCAGGAACCGGTCGCCCTTGGCCAGACGGGGGGCACGCTTCCGTCGATCGACGGGCCGCATACCGTCGTCGTCACGGGCTTCATCGATGTGCCGCTGGATGGCATGTACGAGATTCACCCTGGGTACGGCACGAGCAACGATTGCATCGCGGAGCTGGACGGCAAGGAGGTCTATCGCCTCGACGACAAGGGCCAGGCGGTTCTCCAGAAGACATCGCTTGAGAAGGGTCGCCGATACCCGATTCGAATCACCTACAAGCAGGGAGGTTCCGCTGCCTTCTGGATGCAACTGGTGGATCTCCACGGCTACGGCGATCTCGGCTGGGTGCTTGACGAACTGGGCCGCTTCCGCCACCTACGGGCCGAAGACGGCTCATGGGTCAAGCGGCCAGACGTCGTCCTCAACGACGCCTACATGGGGAAGGGCAAAAGCGATCCCCTCGGCGTTGAGGCCTGTGGGCCCACCTTCGGCCCCGAGCTCGGATTCGGCTTCGTCATGGGCACGTTCCACAATGAACCCGTCATCGTGATGAAGGCCGATATCGGCAACCGCAGCCTCGGCTGGGACATCCTGCCACCGGGCAGCGAGCGGTATACGTTCGAGGGCGTCACCTATCCCGGCTACGGGGAATCCATGAAAACCGTCGAGACGGGTGAGAAGCCCGGTCCGAACGAGTGGTATGCCGGCAAGCAGTACGACGACTACACCGCCGCCATTCACGCGGTGCTCGACAACTTCGGCGAGCGCTACCCTGAGTTCAAGGATCAGGGCTACGAAGTGGCTGGGTTTGTCTGGTGGCAGGGTCACAAGGACGGTCCCAATGCGGGGCATAATGCCCGCTACGAGACGAACCTCGTCAACCTCATCAAGGCATGGCGGAAGGAGTTCAACGCGCCGAACGCCAAGTGGGCCATCGCCACCGTCGGCTTTCACGGCGCGGACATGCCGGAGCACTACGTGAAGATCGCGGAGGCGCAGCTTGCCGTGGCTGATCCGAAGCGGCATCCGGAGCTTGCCGGCACAGTCAAGACGATCGACACCCGTCCGTTCTGGCGGGAGCCGAACATCTCCCCCAAGGATCAGGACTACCACTACAACCACAATGCCGAGACCTACATGCTCTGCGGCGACGCGCTCGGCCGCGCCATGGTCGAGCTCGAAGGGGGCACGGTCGAGTATCCCCAGGGGGGCATGACCAAGCCGATCGATGCTCCGCCGCTGGTTCCCTACAACGCCCCGCCGTTCCCCGCGGCCATGACGGCTGCGATCGAGCCGATCGTCATGGAGCGGCTGCTGCCCGAATTCGCGGCCGAATCCTCCAGTATCCCGTCGTATCTCCGCAGGGGCTTGCCCATGGAGAACATTCTCGGCGGCAAAGCTCCCGCCAAAAAGAGCCCCGTCATCGCCACGCAGCTCGATCAGATGATCGCGCACTACGAGCTGTGCGGGAACGACCAATACAGTTGGAAACCGTTTGGCCCCGACATGAGGCGTGCCGAGTGGGAATACTTCACGTTCGATCCGCCGGAGAAGAAGGACAGCCCGGAAGGCAATCGGTACCGAGAGGTCACGCTGCCCGCCGGGATGGAGACCTGGTTCGCCCCCGACTTCGACGCCGCGAAAGCCGGATGGAAGGTCGGCACGTCACCCTTTGGCCAGAAGGACGGCAAGCGTGAGCCGATCAGTGCCAGTTGCAAGGTGCCGCACTGTGGCTGCAGCACACCGCCAGCCACGCTCTGGGACAAGGAAGTGCTCCTCATGCGGCAGACGTTTGACGTTCCGCCGCTTGATGCCAAGCACCGCTACCGGCTCGTCGTCGGCGGGGCCGGGCACCCGTGGTCAGGCGAAGGCTTTGCCCTCTACGTCAATGGCAAGCTCGTGAGCGAAGCCACCGAAGGGTATTACAAGAGCGGTGGTCAGGTTCGCGGTGCCATCATCTATGACGACCTGCTTCCGGAGTTCACCGACGGCAAGGTCACAGTCGCCCTCAAGGCATTTCTTCGCCGCAACGGTTTCCGCGGGAAGGCCGCACTACCGTCGGGCCACATGAGCGTCTGGATGGAGTCGACTGAGTTGTCGCCGGTGGCTCTGGAGGTGGCAGCGAAGGCGAAACCCTGAGGCGCGGCCGTGCGAGATGGACCGCTTGGCCCACACTCATGAAATGCTCACATTGGTTGCATAGGCTTCCCGGTCTCTTCCAGCCGGCGTGGCTGGCCAGATGTCTCTTCCATCTTCCGGACGGTGCCGGAAGCTGCCGGACGCCAGAAGCAATCATTCATTCGTGACCAAAGGGGATCCCGTGCCGTTCATCGTCTCTCGTCCAGGCCTTGCCCGATCGTTCACCAGGGCTCTCGTCGTTGCTGCGTTGCTCGGAGGCCCCCTTGCGGCTGCCGAGACTCCTGAGGGGGTGGCAGCGCTGCCCGCTTACACGAAGGCCTCCGGCGAAGTGGCGGGGTCGCTCAAGAGCGTCGGCTCCGACACGATGAACAACCTCATGGCCCTCTGGGCCGAAGGCTTCAAGAAGTTTTATCCCAACGTGCGGGAGGGGATCGAAGGCAAGGGCTCCGCGTCGGGGCCACCGGCGCTCACCGAGGGCACCTGCTCCTTCGCGCCGATGAGTCGCAATTGGAAGCCGTCCGAGATCGACGAGTTCAAGGCCAAGCACGGCTACCCGCCCACGGTTGTTCCGTCGGCGATCGACATGCTCGTGGTGTTTGTCCATCGCGACAACCCCCTGGCATCCCTCTCGCTCGAGCAGGTCGATGCGATCTTCTCGAAGAACCGCAAGGGAGGGGCTGCCGACGACATCCGCACCTGGGGCGACCTCGGCCTCGAAGGGGAGTGGCGTGACAAGCCGATCAGTCTCTACGGCCGAAACTCCACGAGTGGAACCTATGGCTACTTCAAGGAGTTCGCCCTGTTCAAGGGAGACTTCAAGACGACCGTCAAGGAGCAGCCAGGCAGTTCCGCGGTGGTGCAGGCGGTGGCCAGTGACAAGTTTGGCATGGGCTACAGCGGCATCGGCTATATGACACCCAACGTGCGGCCGCTGCCCCTCGCTCCAGCGGGCGGCGGGAAGGCGGTGGCGCCCGTTCCGGCGGCAGCCTACTCGGGAGACTATCCCCTCTCGCGGTTCCTCTACCTGAGCGTGAATCGCCGACCAGGCACCGAGCTTGACCCGTTGCGTCGCGAGTTTCTGCGATACGTGCTCAGTCGCGATGGCCAGGGCAACGTGGCGAAGGATGGGTATCTCCCCGTGACGGCCGCCGTGGCCGCCGAGGCGCTCGCCGAGCTCGGCATCGCGCCCTAGGGACCGTGGCATGAATGCCAAGGGCACGTTCACGGGCCGCACGCGCCGTCGAAGCAGCCACCCGTGGGTTCGCTTCGGTGACGCGCTGGCCCGTGGTCTGATCACCGCCGGCGGGATCGGCACGATTGTGGCCGTGCTGCTGGTCGGTGTGTTCCTCTTGGTCGTCGCGGCTCCGCTCTTTAGGCCGGCACGGGCCACGCCGGAAGGAGCCGCGGCTCTCGCGGGGGCCGAGCCACTCGCCATTGGCAGCGACGAATCCGGCTCGGTCGCATGGATCGTCAATGCTGACGGTATTCGCGCGCTCGATATTGCCGACGGGGCCACGCTGCTCGAGCGGCCTGCTGCGGCCAGCGGCCTCGATGGATGCACCGCCATTCGTATGGTGCCAGGGAGCCTCATGGCGGCCGTGGGCTTCGCCGACGGCTCGTTTCGGACTGGCAGGCTCGGTCTCGAGTCCACCTACATCAACGCAGCTGAGCTTTCGGAGAATCAGCGGCCATCCACTGACCGTACGACGGTCCTCCTCGACGACGCGGTCATCGTTCGCAGCCGCAGCGGTGAGTGGTCTCGGGTGAGTCTCGTGACCGATCTCGCCACGGCGGGAGGCGAATCGCTCCCGAAGCCGATCATCAATCTCGATGTGACGCCCCTCGCGACAGGAAGCCTCGTGGCAGCCCTCGACGAGGAGGGAAACGTGCGCGTGGAGTCGGCGAAGTCACGCCGCAACATGCTCACGGGCAAGCAGACCGTCTCCATCGCAGGGGCCACGATTCGTCCTGTGGAGGGTTTCCGGCCTCGGTTCGTTCGCGTATCGGAACTGGGCGACCAGCTCTTTCTCATCGCGGCCGACGGCACGGGGCTGCGGTATGTGATCCGCGATATCGAGACGCCAGAAGCGATGGAGTCATTTTCGGCCGGTGGCCCGGTCACCGCGGTGACGCGGCTCTTCGGCGGAACCGCGCTCGCCGTCGCGAGAGCCGACGGCACCGTCGCGATCATGTTCACGGCCAGGCGCGATCCTGCGGAGCCCCACGTCGACCTCACATTTGCCAAGGACGGTCTTCGCATGGTGACGGCGCGTGAGTTCCCGCCAGCTGAGCCGGGCGTGGCGGTCACGGCCATTGCGAGCTCGCCGAGATCACGGCTCTTCGCCGTGGCCGACGCAAAGGGGGGCATGCGGGTCCTCCAGTCGACGGCAGGAAGCGAAGTGCTGAGCCTCCCCCGCGCCGCCGCATCGACCGACGGCGTGGCGACCGCGTCCACCGTTGCGATTTCGGACCGAGAAAATCGTCTCCTGGCCGCGGGACGCGGTGGCCTCGCAGCCTGGTCGATCGATGCGGGCTACCCGGAAGTGTCGTTCCGAACGCTCCTCGCGCCGGTCTGGTACGAGAGCTATCCCAGCCCCGTGCAGGCCTGGGAGACGACCGGCCACGAGGCGTTTGAGTCGAAGTTTGGCCTCATACCGCTCATCTTCGGCACCATCAAGGCCACGCTCTATTCCATGCTCTTCGCGACGCCCATTGCGCTCTTGGCGGCCATGTACACGAGCCAGTTCATGCATCCAACATGGCGAGCCCGCGTCAAGCCGACGATCGAGATGATGGCCAGCCTGCCGAGTGTCGTGCTCGGGTTTGTCGCCGGGCTCGTGTTCGCGCCCTTCATCGAGCAGTTTCTGATGCCGGTGCTGACGGCCTTCTTTGTGGTGCCCACGACTGTCCTCGTGTCGGCGCACCTCTGGCAGATCCTGCCCGATGCCGTGCGGGGCCGGATGGCTCGCGGGCGATTCGCGATCGTGTCGTTCGTCGCGCTCCCGCTGGGGCTTGCCGCATCGTGGGCGTTGGCTCCGATCGTCGAGAGGCTCCTCTTCGGCGGCGACGTGCGG
>CAYZHH010000127.1:0-9529 GCA_964478275.1 uncultured Candidatus Kuenenia sp. | reverse complement strand
GATTCGGGGAAGGCTTTCCAGGAGCCCGAGCGTGTAGGGGTGCGTCGGCGATGTAAACACCTCGGATGTCGGTCCTTCCTCGACGATCCGTCCGGCATACATCACGGCCACGCGGTCGGTCGTGCCGGCCACGACGCCGAGGTCGTGGGTAATCAGGACGACCGCGGTTCCAAAACTCTCCTGAAGCTCGGCGATGAGCTCGAGAATCTGGGCCTGGATCGTGACATCGAGCGCGGTCGTCGGCTCATCGGCGAAGAGCACCTCGGGTTCACACAGAAGCGCCATCGCGATCATCACCCGCTGCCGCATGCCGCCTGAAAACTGGTGGGGATAGTTGTCGATCCGACGCCCGGCATCAGGGATACCGACTCGCTCGAGCATCGCGATCGCAGCCCGCCTGGCTTCGGAGGGCGTCGCCGACTTGTGCACCTCGAGAACTTCCGTGAGCTGCCGGGAGACCCGCAGATACGGATTCAGCGACGTCATCGGGTCTTGAAAAATCATCGCGAGGCGGTTGCCCCGCAGATCTTGGAGCGCCCGCTCGGGGAGGCCCAAGAGATTGCGGCCGCGGTAGAGCACCTGCCCCGAGGGGTGAAAGGCCGGCGGCCGCGGCACGAGGCCAAGCGCCGAAAGGCAGGCGACGCTTTTGCCCGAGCCGCTTTCGCCGACGATGCCGAGCGTCTCGCCACGACGGATCGAAAAGCTGACGCCGTCCACCGCTTTGACGATCGAGTCGTCGAGCTTGAAATACGTCCGCAGGTCACGGACGTCGAGCACGGTATCGGTGGCGATGGTGGGCATCAATGGTTCATGCGGGGGTCGAGGGCGTCGCGGACACCGTCGCCCAGGAAATTGAGGGCCATGAGCATGAGGGCCATGACGCCACCCGGAAAGAGCAGCGTCCACCAGAAGACGAGCATCTGATGGGCACCGTCGTTGATGAGCGCGCCCAGACTCGGCCGCGGAGCCTGCACGCCGAGGCCCAGGAACGACAAGAAGGCTTCCTGGAGAATCATGGCCGGCACGGTGAGCGTGAAAGTGACGATGACCGGACCGAGGGCATTGGGGATCAAGTGCCGAAACACGATTCCTCCCGGCCGTGTGCCGAGGCTCTGCGCCGCGAGGATGAAATCCTGCGACTTGAGGCTCATCACCTGGCCTCGCACGACTCGCGCCGTGAGCAGCCAGCCGACGGCGCCCAGCGCCGTGAACACGAGCAGGAGACTTTTGCCCGCAATCGTGACCAGAATGATCACGAGGAACATGTAGGGGAGCGCATAGAGGATGTCGACCACCCGCATCATGACCGAGTCGATCATGCCCCCCGCGTAGCTCGATACCGCACCATAGACCGTCCCGATCGTCGCCGCGAGGATGGCCGCGAGGAACCCGACCGACAGGCTCACCCGGCAGCCATAGAGCACCCGCGTGAGGAGATCGCGGCCGAAAAAATCGGTGCCAAAGGGATGCTCCCACGACGGGGGACGGGGGCCGTAGGCAAGGTCTTGGGTTTCGTAGTCGTAGCCCCAGGTCGCCGCCACCATCGAGGGCCCGATGATGCAGGCGGCGGCCAGGAACACGAGCACCCAGCCGCTTGCCACCGCCACGTGGTTCTTGCGGAGCCGCTTCCAGGCATCCTGCCAGAGCGACGAGCCCACGACGAGCTCAGTGGCCGCGGGCGATGCAACAGCTTGGCGGGATTCATCACGCGTCGTCATGAATACTCGATCCGTGGGTCGAGGAGTGTGTAGACCACGTCCACAACGAGGTTCATGACCAAGAGAAGTGCCGCATCAATCAGCACGATGCCCATGACGAGGAAATAGTCGCGGTTGAATGCCGCGTCCACGAAATACGGGCCGATGCCCGGAATATTGAAGATCTTTTCGACGACGATGCTTCCCGTGAGGATGCTCGCGATGGCGGGGCCGAGGTAGCTCACGACCGGCAGCAGCCCCCCCTTGAGCATGTGCCGCCAGATGACGAGCCGCTCAGGGAGCCCCTTGGCCCGTGCGGTGCGGATAAAGTCGCTGCGAACCACCTCGAGCATGCCGCCGCGGGTGAGCCTGGCGATCGACGCGGCGTAGATCGTGCCGAGCGTGAGGCCTGGCAGGATGACATGCCGCCAGTCGCCCCATCCAGCCGGCGGCAGGAGATGCCAGCGGAGCGAGACGACGAGCACGAGCACCGGTCCGAGCACGAAGCTCGGGATGCTGATCCCGATGAGCGCCGCGGCCATCGCGGCATGATCCCAAACAGTGTTCTGCCGCACCGCGCCGATGATGCCGGCTGTGATGCCGATAAGGAGCGCCCAGACGAGGGCGACGGCCCCGAGCGTGAGCGTCACGGGAAACCCGTCGGCAATGATCTCGTTGACGCTTCGCTGCGGATACTTGGTGGAGGGACCGAGATCCCCCTGCATGATTCTGCCGAGGTAGCGGACGAACTGCTCGGCGAGGGGCTTGTCGAAGCCATACTTGGCTTCGAGCGCCGCCCGTACCTGGGGCGAGATCTGCTTCTCACTCGCGAATGGAGACCCCGGGGCAAGCCGCACCAGCGCGAAGGATGCCACCACGATGACCATCATCGTGGGCACGAGCTCGAGGAGCCGCCGCAGGATATAGCCGCGCATCAGGGACTCGCTCGAGGGTTGGGTGGTGGCGGGTCGGCGGTCGGGGGCTTCGCCGGATCGAACGCCTCGTCGATCCAGAGGTATTTCCAGGGATGGCGAACGAGTTGGTTCGCCCACATGCCACGAACATACGGCTTGATGAGCTGAGAACTGGTGCCGATGTAGATCGGAATGAGCGGCTGCTCGGCGAGGGCCACCGCCTCGGCCTGCCGAAGTTTTTCGAGTCGCACCGCAGGGTCGAGCTCACGGTTCGCCTCCAGCACGAGCCGGTCGTACTCGGGGCTTTTCCAGTTGGAGTGGTTGTTGCCTGATGCACCCGACAGGATTTCGAGAAAGTTGAACGGGTCTTCGTAGTCGGCTGACCAGCCCATACGGCAGATCTGAAAATCGGTCTGGGCGGCCTTCTGGAGAAACACGTTCCATTCGAGGTTCTCGAGCTCGACCGTGATCCCGAGCTCCTGCTTCCACATCTGCTGAATCGCCTCGGCAACTTGCTTGTGCCCTTCGGACGTGTTGTAGGTGAGGGTGATCGGCGGCACATCGGCGCCGCTGGCATAGCCCGCCTCGGCCAGCAGGCGGCGGGCTTCGTCAGGATCGAACAGGGGCAGATCGAGGCCGCGGTAGCCGGCCAGGCCGTTGGGGGCGAGGCTCGCCGTGGGCGTCTGCTCGCCGCGGGTGATGTGCGTCACCAAGGCCGTGCGGTTGACCGCGCGTGACAGGGCCCGCCGCAGGAGCGGGTTATCCAGCGGTGGCCGTTTCGTGTTGATCCAGTAGAAGTAGGAGCGCAGCTCGGAGTGCCGGCGAAAATCTTTGAACTCCTCGACATAATCCATGAACTCGAACGGCAGCGCGGAGTTGTGCCCCGGCCAGTCAAACTCACCCGCGGCGTACATGGCCAAGGCGGTCGTTTCGTTCTCCACCATCGCGAGCCGAACCCGATCGAGGCGAACATTCGCCGCGTCCCAATAGCGGGGGTTCTTCGCGAAGATCATGTGCTGCCGAAACCGCCACTCGGTCATGCGGTAAGGCCCATTGCAGACGACATATTCAGGCCGGACCCAGAGCTCGGGTGCGATCCCCTTGGCTGCCAGGCTCTCCATGAGATGCTGCGGGATGGGCATGAAGGAATAGAACGTGAGCAGGCTCATGAAGTAGGGCACCGGATCGGTGAGCTTCACTTCGAGCGTGAGGTCGTCGATCGCCCGCACACCGAGCGTTTCCGGCGCCGCTTTGCCAGCGCTGATGGCCACGCCGCCCTGGAGCACGTGGCCGTTGCTTGCATACTTGCTCGCCGTCTTGGGATCGACGAGCCGGCGAAAGGAATAGACAAAATCGTGGGCTGTGAGCGGCGTGCCGTCGGACCACTCCGAGGGCCGTAGGTGGAAGGTGTAGGTGCGACCGTCCTCGGAGATGTCCCAGTGGGTCGCGATGTCGGGGCACGGCTCGAGCGTCGCGGGGTGGGCCTGCACGAGCCCGGCGAATATGTTCCAGATGATCTCGCCGCCGGCACTGTCAGAGCAGGTGCTCGGGTCGATCCACTCGGGCTCGGTCGAGTTGTTGATCCAGATTTCGTTCGGCCCGTGGACGGGCTTGATCGTGCCGAAATAGCCGTGGTCGGGGCGGCTACAGCCTGAAAAAAGAGCGGCCAGAGCCATCGCAAACACGATACGCCCAATACGACGAATACGGCAGCGAGGGGTTGCCCGTGCCACGGAGCCGGCGTTGTAGGCTGAGCGCAGCCAGGATGGCGAAGCGAAGGCTACAACGAGTGAGCGGAGGGCAGGATGCCCGCAGCGAACGTCCGGCGATGTGTCACGGGCAACCCCTCGCGGAAGCTTCAGTCCTCGGGGAACATGGGGGCGGGCTGGAGGCATGGAGGGAGGATACCCGCGCGACAGAGCCATGCTCAAACGTCGCGAATGTGATGGCTCGATCATGGAGCTGGTTCGGGCGCGACAGCACTCGCTGGCCAGCCGGGCGTCACGAGCGTGCACACTGTCGCGTTCTCGCGCCACATGAACCGGGCCGACACCCCAGGGTATTTTGCGATGACGGCCGGGCCATCCGTTGATCCGAGCACACTTGCTGCTGTCGCGAGCGCATCGGCGGTGGTGGCCAAAGGGGGGTCGGGGACAATCACAACATCATCGGGGGCTCGGGCAACGACCGTGACGGCTGCTGGACCCCGAACTCCCAACCCCGTGCGGGGATCGACAATGTGGCTATACCGCACGCCGTCGATCTCGACGGCCTGATAGGCGTCGCCCGAGGTCGTGACAGCCGCGTGCGAAAGCACGATCACTTCGCCGTCGCCTCCGGCACGAAGCGGCGCGACCATGATTCGCCAGCCGTCGGCGCCAGGCGGCGGGCCCGAGACGAGGATGTCGCCCGAGGCATCGATCATCGCAGCGGTAATGCCCTGAGCCTCGAGAATCTCCAGCGCCCGATCGGCGGCGTAGCCCATGCCGATACCACCAGGATCGAGCCGCATGCCGGGCCTCGCGAGCTGCACGCTCATGGTGGCGGCGTCGAGCACGAGACTGCCTGGGCCGATGGCAGCGCGGGCCGCCGAGAGCTTGTCTTCGCGCGGAAGCTTTCCCGAGCGGCGGGATTGCCGCCAGAGGGTCGTGAGGGGACCGACGGTGATGTCGAAGGCTCCGTCGGTGGCCATCCGGAATTCATCGGCGGCAACGAGCACACGCCAGAGGTCGTCGCTCACGTGCTCGGCATGATCTGTTGCCGCGGTCGCCGACAGCCTGGAGAGTTCGCTTTCGGGCTCGTAATCGGAAAGCACCTTGTCGAGCCGCTCGACTTCGGCGAGCGCCGCCTTGATGGCCGCCTCGCCCGCGGCGGAGTCGCTGGAATAGACTTTGATCTTCCACGCAGCCCCCATGATCCTCGCCCCGCCGGTGACGGCCACGAGGGGAGCGGCGTCCTCAGCCATGCCGCCAGGGCCGAGGCTTACCGCGAGCGCCACGCTCACCACCAGGCGATAGAATTGTGCCATCATGAAAGACACCGCCTCGCTGCCCGCCGTCGCCATCACGTTTGAGTGTACGCCGCTACGGAGCGTGCCCCGGCTCGACATTCCGCTCGACGCCTCGCCCGGCTACCGGGCCCGCCTTGAGCGGGTGCAGCGGGCCGTGGCTGCCCACGGCACCCGGAATGCCTACTACCTCAGCGACGGCGCGTGCACCTTCCGTTTTACCAATGATTCAGCCACCGGCTGGATTCGGTTTGCCTTCACGGGCACCGTTTTTACCGATGACGCCGATCTTCAGACGACCGGCAGTGACCTTGATATCACGCTCGATGTCGAGACCTGCGACTGGCTCACCCAGCCTGCTGTGGAGTGGCTCACGATCTCGGTCAAGCATGCCGTCGAAATGGAGTTTGACCGCTATATCGCCGCCGGCGACCTCGCTAAGGCCCGCGAGCGGCTGGCCCGGGAGCAGGCCCGGATCGACGAATCTGGTGGGTACCTCGGCATGAACCTTTGACGCGGCGGGAACGCCGCCGGAGAATTGGCTGGAAAGGTCCGTGGCGCTGCGGCCCCGGAACGTTTCGCAGATTCACCGGTTCAAGAGGAAGGGCGCATCGCGCTCTGGGTATGGTCGGAAGCCCGCGGGATTGCGTCGGAGCCAACCAAACGAATAACCGCCGATGACTACCAAACACCATCCTGTCGCACCAACGGACCGAGCCCCGAGTAGTTGGCCCACATGGGCAAGTTTCGGCGTCTTGGCGATCATTGCCCTCGCTGTGATGGTGTACGTCGTATCTGGTCCGCCCGAACGATCGGTCGCCCAAAACGACGCCGCACCTGCAAAAACGGCTCCTGCGGTTCCGAAGCCACGCCTCGTAGAGAAGGCTCCGTCGCCCAATCCAGAGCCTCCGGCGGTTCCGAAGCCCAGTCCGGAACCTCCACCGGGACCACCGGCAACGGTCGTTGCCAAGACCGCGGACCATGTCGCCGCGTCGTCGAATCCTTTGGCAGTCCCACCGTTTCCTGAAGACGATGCGCCAGAGCGAACGCCGCCGAAACCGCAGCCCGCAGGGCCGTCTGACGACGAGGTGGCCGGCACGACCGATGATGCCCGAGCGAGTTCTCCTTCGCCCGTGGAGAAGCCGAAGGCTCCAGCCTCCCAGGCAGCCCCGACGACGCTCCCCGTTCCGGACAAGGCCATGATCGCGGCCAAGACCAAAGAAATTCGGGCTGTTTTCAAGTCTGATTACACGTCCCGTGACCCCGCCGCGCGGGCCACCTTCGCCGAGCGACTCGGAAAGAGTGCCCTCGAGACCAGCGATGATCCAGCCGGGGCCTACGTGCTGGCGACGGAAGCCCGTGATCAGGCGATTCAAGCGGGCGACTTCGAGTCCTTCACGACGCTTGGTCGCTTCCTCACCGACCGCTTTGGGGTCGAGACGTATGACGAAGACATTCTCGCGTTTGGCAAGCTCCAGACCATGTCGGGAAAGTCTTCTGAATGGTATCGAACGCTCTTCGAAGAGATCAGCAGGCGGGTGAATGACGCCCATGCCCGCGACGATTTCGATCGAGCCGTGCGGTATGCGGGCGTAGCCAAAGCCATCGCGGCGAAGGCAAACGACACAACGACCGCGCAGGAATGGGCGGCGCGGAGCAAAGACCTCATCACTCTCAAGACGCTGTTCGCGTCCTACAAAGCCTCCGAAGAAGTCCTTCGCGCCAATCCCGAAGATGCGGCTGCCCATACGAAATGGGGCATCTATCTCTGCTTCCTCAAGGGCGATTTTACGGGTGGGCTACCGCACTTGCAGAAAGGGTCCGACGCGGCGCTGGCCGCCTTGGCAAAGCGGGAATCGAGCCCGAGGCGGAACGCTGCTGAGACCATCGCCCTCGCGGACGAATGGTGGAACTTGGGCGAGAAAAACAAGGCTTTTCGCACGCATGTGCGTCGGCACGCTGGTGAGATCTATCGGGAAGCACTCCCACAGGCAAGCGGATTGGTGGTGACCAAGATCGAGAAGCGGCTCGAGGAGCTCGCTGCTGAGACGGGTGGTCGTCCCGCCGGCGGCAACCCCGTCGAGAACCTCCTCACTTCCAGCCCATGGCTGGTGCGGTGGGAGCGCCGGGATCGCTTACCGGGCAACGGCAACGGCAACGGCAATGGCAACGGCAATGGCAATGGCAACAACAATAACCCGGAAGAGACGATCACCTTCTTCGAAGGGGGCAACCTCGAGAGTCTCTACTTCGTTTCCTACGAGATCAAAAGCGATTTCATTGAGCTCCACGGCCGGGAAGGTGAAGGCCCTCCGGGGCTCGCTGGCGGCGGACCGCCGTTCGGTGGGCAACGGGAGCACCAGCGGCATGGGAGAGCCATCCTGGTCGGCAACGAGCTGCGGCTGATCGCGTACCACGGTGACCGCTTGGAAAGGCCCGACTTCCGCGGCGTTGGGGTGCGCAAGCCAGCGGAGTGATTCGCTGCGGTGCGGCCGTCACTTAGCCCGGACTTCGAGGAGGACGCTTTCGTTGTCGGTACCGCGGAGCGGCCACGCGGCGATTCGGCGAACCTGAACTTTTCTGGCGAGCCGCTGGACTTGGGCTTCGGCAAGCTCCTCCGTCCACCGCGGGCCCTTGATCACAAGCAGCCGGCCGTAGGCTGCTGCAATCGGCTCAAACCATCCGAGCAGCTTCGCCAGCGGGGCCACGGCACGCACGACGAGCGTGTCGAAACGGGCCGGGCCACTGGGTCGCTTAGCCACGATCTCCTGAGCCGCGGCCGCATGCACCGGGATCGCCATCCCCGTTTCGCGGACGATCTCCGTGACCGCCTTGGCCTTCTTGGCAACGCTCTCGCAGAGCTCGACCCGCAGATCCGGCCGGAGGATCGCAAGGATCACCCCCGGTGTGCCACCACCGGTGCCCACGTCGAGCAGCCGCTCCCCATGCGCGAGATGCGGCACGACAGCGGCCGCGTCGCCGATATCGCGTGACACAAACCGCTCGACATCCGTGTGCCGAGTGAGGTTGAGCCGCTCGTTCCAAGCCCAGAGACTCGTCGCGTAGACGGCAAGCTTCGGGGCGGCCTCCGGCGGCATCGCGATACCGAGCCTGGCCGCCTCGGCGACGATCGCCTCGGCGAGCGATGGGGCATGCCCCTCAGACACGTCTGCTGGATTGCTTGTCACTTGATAAAGAGCATCTCGTGGTAGGTCGGCAGAGGCCAGAGGTCATCGGGAAGAATGGTCTCGATCAGGTCCGCCGTTTCCCGCAGCTTCATGAGGGCCGGAATGACGTCGTCGTGGAAGTGTGTCACTTCGCGACGGACGTTGCCGTGGCCGTCATGCCCGACGGCCTGCTCAACCACCTCGATGCGACCCTCGAGGTCACCCACGAGGCCGGTGAGCTTCTCGAGCGTGCCAAGATGCGGCGACTTCCCAAGAACCTTGAGCTTGGTGGCAATGTCCACCAACTCACCCTGGTAGCGGTAGGACGCCGGCAGGATCATCGTCTTGGCAATCTGAATGGCCGCTTGGGCCTCCGTGTTGAGATCTTTGCAATACCGCTCGAGATAAATCTCGTAGCGGCTTCGCATCTCCCGCTCCGAGAGCACGCCGTATTTCGCAAAGAGCGCGATGTTCTTCGGCGCCACAAGCTGATCGAGCGCCTCGGGCGTGGCCGTGAAGTTCGGCAGGCCGCGGCGAGCTGCCTCCTCATGCCACTCTTGAGAGTAGCCGTTGCCATTGAAGATCACGTCCTTGTGCTCGGCCATGATCCGCTGAAGAAGTTTTTCCACCGCGGTGGGGAGCTTTGCCACATCACCGCCAGTGGCAGCCTCGAGCTCGGTGGCAACGTAATCCAGGCTCTCGGCCATGATCGTGTTGAGGGCCACGAGCGGCCCGGCAATCGAC
>CAYZHH010000126.1:0-9677 GCA_964478275.1 uncultured Candidatus Kuenenia sp. | reverse complement strand
CGGCTTGCCGATGCGCGGCGGAACGAGTCGCGGCTGCGACGGCACATCCTCGCTATCGTGAAGGCCTTGGCCGATGACGCGCGGCTGCGGCGAGTCACGACAGCCGGGCTGCCTAGAAGCGTTCTTGAACCAATCAAGGTTCAATTCGCCGACGAGGTAGTCAAGCCGACGGATCTCACGCTCGACGGAGTGCTGCCCACAGCCGTCGGCGCGGTGCTTGTGCTCTTGGCCCTGCTCACGGCCACCGGTGGCTTCTACCCGGCCATCGATGCGATTGCGGGCGAGAAGGAGCGTGGCACGATCGAGACGCTTCTCATCACGCCGGCGAGCACCCGCGACATCGTGACAGGGAAGTTCCTCGGGGTCTTCACCGTGACGCTCATGTCGCTTGCGGCCAATGCTATCTCGGTGAGCCTCACGATCGCGGTACTCCTGCGGCTCCTTCCGAAAGGACTCGACCTCGGCATTTCCACGAGCCTCGCGGCGGAGTGCGCGGGGGTGGCCATTCTGGCCTTTATGGGTTTGGCCGCGGTGGCCGCCGCTGCCTGCCTGGCGGTCACGAGCGCCGCTCACAGCACGAAGGAAGCCCAGAACACGCTCACGCCTGTGATCCTCCTCACGAGCGGCCTTGCGAGTGCCTCGCTCGTGCCGGGCGTGGGGGGGCCGCTGGTGGCGCTAGTCCCTTTTGCCGGGCAGGTGTGGGTGACTCGCGAGGCGCTCGTCCGTGAATCCTCACTGCCGATCGGGTTCTTGCTGATGCTATCGCTTGCCTCGTCGATCGCCGTCACGTGGATTCTGCTGCGGGCGGCAGCGGTGGCGCTTGCGGATGAGGAAGTGCTCTTTCGTGGACCCGACTCAGCCAGTGGCCTCACCACGCGGCCAGCTCCGCGAGATCTCCCTACGCCGATGCAGGGCTTTGGGGTGGCGATGGTGGCCTTCGCGATGCTGTGGTACGTCAACGGCTTGGCCACGGCAGACCCGATCGTCGCGCTGCCTATTCAGCAGATGGTGCTGCTTGGCCCGTTGGCGCTCATCACGCTGTGGCAGCGCGTGAACCAGTGGCAGACATTCCGGCTCGTGTGGCCGAGTGGGCCTGGGCGCGGCAGTCTCACGCTCTGTGCTGCGGCCTTGGCAGGAGTGGGGCTCTTTGTGACGGGTGCTGCGGTTCTGCTTGCAGCACGGGGTTCGGAGCTCTCGCCAGCTGCCCGCGAGATGGCCGAGCGACTCGTCTCGCTCTTGGTCGCGCGGCCGTGGTGGGTTGGCTGGCTGCTCATTTCGATCCTGCCGGCTGTCTGCGAGGAGCTCTTCTTCCGGGGCTGGGTTTTGGCCGCGTTTGCGGGGAAGCGTCCGAGCCGAAGCCGTGCGGTCACGGCGGTCCTCCTGCAGGCCGCGGCGTTTGCGGCGTTTCATCTGATCCCTGAACGCATGCCGCAGACATTCGTCCTCGGAGTGGTCCTCGGCTGGATGACGCTCAAGACCGGCAGCCTTCTGCCTGCCATTGTTGCCCACGCGGCGCACAACGCCGTGCCCCTGGTCTTCCTCGGCCTCGCCAGCAGCGAATGGCTGCCCGATCTCGGTGGCAAAGGGCTGCCGCCTTGGGTCGTCGCCTCCGCCGTGGCTGCCGCTGTCGCGGGCCTCGCGATCGTCCAGACAACAGGGACGGGAGCGGTTTTCCGCACGGCGGGAAAATAGCTCCCGTCCCCGTTTATTTCTTAAGCGCGGCGACTTCTGCTTCAAGTTCGGCGATTCGCTCGCGGAGTCTTTCCACTTCTCCGGCGCCAGCGGGTTCGGGCCTCGCGGCGGCGGCCGTGCCCAACTCGCGGCGGACCTTTTCGAGTTTCTCTTCCGGCAGGAGACCGTGGGTGAGCATCCGGCCACGGCCCGGGGGCGAGAGCCAAATGATGAGGCCGCGGTCGGCGAGTTTGTCGAGATGGACACGCAGCGTCGTGAGGTCTGGAATGTCGTCCATGCGGCTGGCGCGGCCGCGGAGGTCGCCCTCGGACTGCTCGCCACGGAGAAGAAGCTCGCCCAGGATCGCAAGTTCTTCCTTGCCGACGCCGAGCCACTCGTAGGCGAGGTGGCGGTAGCGAGGAAGCTTGCCGTTCCCAAAAACTTCGGCGACGGCACCGGATGGCTGGAGGCTCCGCACGGCCCGCATTACTTGCTCCTCGTCGACCGTCATGACCGGATCGCGGTTGCTCTTCTGGTTGCAGCCGGTGACCACGCCATTGAGCGAGAGCGGGTATTGGTCGGGCGTCGTCTTGCCTTTTTCGATGAGCACGCCGAGGACTCGTCGCTCGGTCGCATCGAGCGGCCGCAGGGCCTTGCCGGCCGTGGGCTCGCTTGGCGTGTCGCTGGAAGTGGTTTCATTCATGGCGACAGGATGACGCCACGGCCGACGCGGCGTCAACTGAAGCCATGCTACCGGCGCGGGGCGACGCGGACGCCGCGGGTCACTGGTGGCGTGAAGGTCACGATCGCCGCGTTGCCGGCAAGGTCGGCGATGGCAGCCCCGAGAGGCATCTCAATCCGCGGTCCCAGGCGGATGCCAGCCGGCGCCGAGAGCCCAGCAGGCACCGTCCAGCGGAAGACGAGCCGGTCGGTGCCGCTGCCCGACACATACGCCGCCCGCTGGACGACACGACCCACTTGGAACGCAAGCCGCGGCAGGCCCGTGACGACGACCGGCTCGCTGAACCGTACGGTAAACACCATGACGGAGCCCGGCCGGTAGAGTCCCACGGCAGGCGCGATCACTGAAAGGACCCGCGGTCGGATCGTGTCAGCCGGTGGCGGGGGCGGTGGAGGCGGATCGACTGGTGGCGGAGGTGTCACGCTCGACCCTGTCGCAGCAAACGCTCCGGGAGCTTGCGGACCAGTCCGCGCAGCTCCGATGTAGTCGAAGGTCACGCTCATGTTGGTGCGGCCAACAGGGATAGCCGGCCGCGCGGGCGCCCCAGCCCAACTGAACGCTGGAATCGCGACCGTGCCTGGCGGCACGAACGACGATGCGAGCCGGTAGTCACCGCGGGCCAAATCAGCGAAGACGGGCCGCACTGAGTTGATGGCGTTATTCGCCAGCACATTGGAGGCGAGCGGCTCACTCTCGATGCCAAGCGAGTGCCCGGCCGTGCCGTTCCAGATGATGTTGCCGCGGATCACGAGGCCATCATCGGCCCTCGCCGGCGAGAGAACGTTGGAACCAGCGGGCGCTGTCCGCGGCCCGGCGATTTCAAAATGCTGCCACTGGCTGGCCCTGCCGTCGGGGTTATAGACCACGTTGTTGACGATCACGACGTTCTTGTTGGGGATCGGCACCTCGGCGCCGACCGTGGCCGTGCCCCAGCCTCCGAGGGCAAGGTTGGCCCGGCACGTTGCCGTGTCGCCAGCGCAGCTTCGGCCGCCGAAGACAACCTCGATCACATGGCTGCGGCTGCCCACGTTCACGAGCGTGTTGTGGGCCATGAGGATGTTGAAGCCACCGTTGACCCCGAAGCCCGCGCCCTGCACGTCGTGAATGACGTTGTTCGTGAAAGCGATGTCGTAGGCCTCGTAGTGCAGCCACGGCGACACCATGAACTCAAAGCCGGTCCCCTGGCCCGCGGTGAATCCGCCTGTGCCCGCATTAAAAAACTCGTTGCCCGTGATCGTGAGGTAGGCCGAGCCTCCCTTGGCATACATCGCCCAGTCGCCCGAACGATGGATCTTGCTGCCGACGACGTGGCCGTATTGCACTCCCACGAAGTCGATCGCGTTGTCCCAGGCGCCGGAGATGTCACTGTTCTCGATATAGACATGCTGGCTCTGGTTGATCTTCAGCGCCTCCTGCGGCACGGCATAGGTTGCGATGGTGCCCGTGCCACGGATCGTCACGTTCCGAAGCAGCACATGCGACGAGGAATCGAAATGGACCACGTCGCCGCCGCCCGCAGTCACCTCCACGCCCTCGAGGTAGAAGTAGCGGCAATCAAAGACATTGAGCGTGGGGAGAACGACGGTGCCGGGGCCATCGGCGGCGCGGACGATCACCGGCGCCGTGAACGTGCCGTAGCGGCTCTCCCAGTAGTTGGGGATCACCGACGCGGAATACGTTCCGGGCACAAGGTTGATCCGGACACCTTGGGTAAGCGTCGTTCCGACAGGCACCCGCCGCCAGGCCTCGGTGAGCGTCCGCACGGCCAGGTCGCGTGAGGCACCGGTCCGCGTGTCGTTCCCTGCCGAGGGATCGACCCAGATATCGACGACATTGGGAGAGCCCGTGTCGTACGAAGGCAAGAGGCTCGTGCCGCTCATCACGATCCGTGGCTCGCAGGCCTCGATCGCAAGAGGCCGCGATGCAGGCCGCCGCCGCCCGCGGGAATGCACCCTGGTGGTCGCCATTGAAATGCTCCTCGAGCGGCGCCCCCTCGAGCACCGCCAACCCCACCCTGCCCAATTCCAAGACTACGCCTGCCCGGGCAAAAAAACTAGTGTCAGGCGGTCAGGATCATGACCAGGGCGGCGATGCCGACCCCGATCACGGAGATGCCCATCCAGCGGGCAATCGCGGGCCGCTCGGCATAGCGGTAGTCGATACTTCGGATCGCCGCGAGCACCTGGCGATGCTCCCACATGCCGGCGAGCGTGGCGGCGATCCCCAGGGCGATCAAGGCCGCGCCAAACGATCGCGACCGCCAGGGCGTGACCGCCGGCATGCGGCCATCCAAGGCCCCCACGACATACACCAGCCGCTCGATTGCGAAGCCGAGGCTGATCATCGCCAGGCTCGTGCGAATCCAGGCCAGGAGCGTGCGGTCGGCCGCCTCACGGTTCCGCTCGCGGGCCAGCTCGTTGACGATCGATCGACTGGGATCGGGTGTTTCCTCAAGCATCGCGGGATTCTATGAAGTCCAAAAGGAGGCGCATACCACAACGGCGCATCGCGCCTCATCGAAGCCCCTTGCGCGAGCGAGGGGACGGCGGGGCGTTGGGCGAGTCCGCTCATGGTTGCAATCGGGACGAGGGACTACCCGCAGTCCCCCGGCTATCGCTGTGGGCTTGTATCGGAGTGACCGACCGTGACGCACCCCTACTTCACCTCGAGGGACACGCTCTTGGAGTGGGCCGAGAACTCGGGGGCGTAGCGGCTCTGGATCTTCGCAAACCCGCTCGAGGCAGTGCCCCGGTGGGCCACTCGCAGCGAATACTCGAAGACATGCGTGCCCCGCGGCAGTCGCTCAAAAAAGAGCTGCGTGGAGGCGTCGCGGATCGCTAGGTACCAGCCGGCACCGTCTGCCCAACGCCAGCCCGAGAGCACGTCCACGGGCTCCGTAAGACTCGGCCGATGATCGGCCAACTCCAAAAACTCGTAGTCGCGGTCGCTCGTCACGACCAGCCGCACGACCAGCTCATCGCCCACCTCCACCGCGGTGCCATCACCCGCCGGCACAAGCTCCGGCCCCGCCTTCGTGAACCTCTTCACAAACAGCTTCTTTTCGAGCGCCAGCTCCTCGCGGCCAGCCGCAGGAACGTTTGCGATGTCGTCGAGATAGAGCCAGTGAACCCCGCCGAAGGCGACGCCCTTGTCGGGCTTCCTGAGCGTGACCGCAGCCATCGCGGGCGTGATCTCGCGACGCACAAACCGCGTCTCGAAGAAGCCGGTTCCCGCCTCGACCTTTTCAGGTGTGATTTTTTCATCGCCGACCGTCACCGTCACAAGCTCGGTCGAGCCAAGCAGATTCTTGCCACGGCCAAGGAGGGCTCCCACCGCGTCGGCCGTCGAGCGGCTGCCGGGCCATGTGCTCGTGCGCTTTTGCGTGAGCAGCCACACCTTCATCGCTTCAACAGAATCCTTGTCGCCGGCCACCTCATCAAAGGCCTCGATCATGATGGCCTGCGTGGCGATCGGGGCGTAGGCCCAGCTCCACCAGCTCGGGTGCTCGTCGCGCCACCACATGCCCTGCCACGATTCTTTTTCTGTTCCGGGCTTCACGTCGGCATCGACCGCCCGCTGCTTGAGGCTATCGATGATCGAGAGGGCGGTCTGGGCGTCGCCTGATCGCTTGAGCGCGATCGCCAGGTGCCCCTGCGAACGCCGAGCATCGAGCTTCATCCAGCATTTTTGGCCCACATCAAAGGCCCAGCGGATGGCGTCGGCAGCTTCGCCTTGCGGCGGCGCGTCCTGCGTAAAGAAACTGCGGGCATAGAGGGCATAGACGCCGATCGGCGTCAGCACGATGTCGTCGGGCTTCTTGCTCCAGCGAGCAAGGGCCAATCGCTTCTCCTCCACCAGCCGATTGTCGAGCCACGCAATCGCCGCGACGGCAGGCTGAACGTCGATATCGACCCCGGCCGCCCGCAGCCGGCCGAAGCCAGCGATGATGCCGAGCGTGACCGAATCGCAGGTGTGCCCACCCGGGAACCACGGCCAGCCGCCGTCGCCATTGCGAAGGTTTTGGAGGCGGTCGAGAGCGGCGCGGGCTTCATTGCCAGCCCGGTTGGCATCAAACAAAAGAGCGATGCGTGCCCGGGCCTCTTTCTCATCGACCGCGTCGCGGACCCACGGCGTTTCCGCAAGGAGCGTCTTCACGAGCTCGGAGTTCTTTTCGAGCGGGCTTTCGATGGCATCAGTGCCCTTCCACTGCTCAAAAATCCGTGCGATCGCGGGGTCGCTCGTGGCGAGATGGCGGGCCAGCGAGTTGGCATAGAGCCGCGTGAAGAGCGTCTCGGTGCTCTCGTCAGACTCTTCCATGATGACCGGCAGCGCCATCACGCCGTACCACGCCGGGTTCGACACCGCCTGCACAACAAGCGACTGGCTCTGGATCTCCGTGCCCTTGCTCTTTGCGAGTCGATCGAGCGACACCGCCCGCTCGCCCGGCCCGCGGACAATGATCGGAATCGTTTCCGTCACAGGCACCCGCCGCGGCAGCACGACGAGAAAAGCCTCCTCGCCGTCGGATGCCTGCTTGCCCGAGAGCGTGGCCGTACCCGTGGCGAGATACTTGAGCACGTCGGTACCGTCGGCCACCTTCACGGTGAAGACCACGGGCTTTGACTCACCGGCGGACACATCAAAGGGCTGTTCGGCTGGCCCTTCGATGAGGCTGTCACGGGAATCGTTTGTGCGTGCGTCGGTGAGTGCAAACCGCACCGTCCCGGCGAGCCTGCCGGTAGACGTGTTACTCACCTTCACCGGGATCTGTACGACATCCCCTTCGCGAAGGAACCGCGGCACCATCGGCTCGACCATAAGGTCTTTTGCAGACACGCATGTATCAACGATCGTGCCACTGCGAAGCTGTGCGTCATGGGCGAGGCCCTTGACCCGCCATGTGGTGAGCGTGTCGGGGAGCGTGAACTCGATCGTGACGATGCCATCGAGCTCGCTCGAGAGCGTCGGGAGGAAGAACGCCGTCTCGACAAGATTCTTACGTGGGGGCGGTGCGGACTGGTTGGCGGCAGAAGCGTTGGATTCGCCGCGGCCCTTGGTCTTGTCCTCTCCCGCCTCGGGTCGTGCCCTGTTCGCGGAGGCAGCGGAGTGCTGACGACCTAGTATTGCATTGACACTACCCTCGGGAGCCATCTCCGCAGCCCCGTCCATAGGGGCCGAGCTAGCCATCGCCATCATGGGATGAACACCACCACGGCCGCCGCCAAACCCCATCATTTCCTGCGATGATCCGAACGGCTCGCGAAGTTCGCGGAACGTCATTTCCGCCACGTCGCGATACGCAACGTCAAAGCTTCCGTGGATGCTCTGAAACCCTTCGGCTTGATTCGTAAATGCGAGATAGAGATTGCCACCCTCGCGACGGAACATCCCCATGAGCCCACCGCCCGGCCAGGCATGGGCAGCGAGAGCGTCGAGCGATTCGTCATAGGCAAGGGCGAGCATCTCGGCGATCTGCGCCGCCGCCGGGCCGGTGACCGAATCCTTCACGCTCGTGATCTTCGCCCGCCAGACTTCCTTGGCCCCCGGCTGGGTCCGTCGCGTGAACCGTTCCCATGTAATCGCAAGCTGCTTGTCGGTCCAGGGCACGTCCACCGTCTGAGACTTTTCGTGAAGCCTGCCGTCCCGCACAATCCACGCCCGAACAGTAAAGCCACCGCGGTTGGCCTCTGTCGCCTCAAAAGTCACGGGCCACTGCGTCGCGCCTGGCTTCGTCCAGAACCGCTCGAGGATCTGACCGCTCTGTGAAATCTCGACGAGCGCACGGCCCGCGTCGTATCCCGTACCCACCACCGCCACAAACTCGCTGCCAGGCTCGACCGACTGCTTCTCCGACTTCATCACGAATGCCCGCTTCACGCCGTACGTCGTGGCAGCCGGATCGATCACCTCGATGAGATCGGTTGCCTTGACCGCCGGTACGTCGCCCTTCGCGGGAATCTCGAACGTCGCGCGGTAGATGCCGGCCGCAAGCTGGGCCGTTTCGATTGTTCTCCCCGACGTCGCGTCGGTACCGACATCGACCATCAAGACTTGTTCGCCGGCGGCCCAGGTTTCAGGATCGGCCGGGTCAGGTTTTGGTGCGGCCATCTTGCCCGCGGCACGGCGCCGCCACTGCGGCGCTGACCGATCAAGGAGATCGCCGCGATCGACCTTGGCCGGCTGCACGAGCCGTTGGACCGTCAGCGTGCCTTCGCCGGCCCGCGGCTGGCCGTCGAGCGTCGTGGTGCCGACGGTGATCTCAACCGCGGCGGGCTCGCCGTTTTTTGTAGCCTGCCATTCAGCCGCTGACACACTCGCCTCGACGTCGGTGTATCCGACATTCACGCTTTGTTCATCGCTACGAGTTTCGCCGCCGGCGTCCGTGACATCAGCGACCACTTGAAATGAAAACACCGGGAGCGATTCCTTCGGCACCGACCGGTCGGGCTTGGCGGGAAACGTCACCGTGAACGAGCCATTCGCGTCGGTCTTCGCCGTGCCTCGAGCGATCCGCTGGGCTCCGCTATCGAACGGAAGCCAGGGGTAGAAACACCGGCACCAAAATGGGAACCGGACACTCCGCTCGACCCGCCAGCGGACAGTCGCATCGGCAACGGGGAGCCCCGTATAGGTCGTGGCTTTCCCTTTGAGCGAAGCGTCGCCGCCGAGCGGCACGGATGCTTCCGGGGCGGCGAGTTCAACGCGAAACTTCGGCCGCTTGTATTCCTCGACGCGCACGCCCGTCACCCCTCCGGCCCCGCCAGCCTGGGCCTGGATCGACCACTGCCCCGGCAGGCAGCCTGCCGGAATCGAAAAGTTGCCGTTGAAGGAACCGTTGGCATTTGTCTTGTGGTTCGCCTTCGTCACCTCGCGGCCGTTGGCATCCCGCAAGATGACCTCGACGGCGACATTCGCGATCGCGGCATATTGTGACTCGGCAAGATCGCTTGCACAGGCTATGCCCTTGTAGAAGACGATCTGGCCGGGGCGGTGAATCCCGCGGTCGATAACGAGCACGATCGACTTTATCCCATTCGGCATCACGTTCGGCCAGACATTCATCCGGTCGCTCGCGACCGTCTGTTCTCGGCCGTCGAGCTTCCCCTTCGCGACGACGACAAACTCACGTCCCTGCTCGACCTTCAACTCAAACCGGCCGTCGTTGTCGGTCTTGGCTGTGCCCCCCTCAGCGAAGTTTTCACGGTTGCCTTCCTTCTGGACAAACAGCGTGACAGCCGCCCCGGCCACCGGCTCGCCGGTGGCC
>CAYZHH010000125.1:0-9874 GCA_964478275.1 uncultured Candidatus Kuenenia sp. | reverse complement strand
GGCGACATCGAGGCCGTCGCGGTCGCGGTCACGCCAGGGCTCGTGGGCTCGCTGCTCGTCGGCCTGGCCGCGGCGAAGGGCATTGCTGCGACGCTCCGCGTTCCGCTCGTTGGCTACGACCACATCGCCGCCCATCTCTATGCGTGCCGGCTCGCGCACGGCGAGGCAATGCGGTATCCATGCGTCGGGCTCGTCGCCAGTGGCGGCCACACGTCGCTGTTTCATGTGCATGGCCCACTCGACCTCGAGCGACTTGGCGGCACGATCGACGACGCCGCCGGTGAGGCTTTCGACAAGGCCGCGGCACTCCTCGGGCTGGGCTATCCCGGTGGTCCCGAAATCGAACGGGCAGCGGTCGGCGGGAACCCACGCGCCCACCGTCTGCCTCGCCCTTTGCGATCCGATCGCGACCGACTCGATCTCAGCTTCAGCGGCCTGAAGACGGCGCTGCGGTATCTTGTTCGTCCCCCGGGCGCGCCGGCCGACACGCCTCCGCCAAAGGGGCAAGCGAGGGCCGACCTCGCCGCGTCGTTCCAGCAAGCCGTGGTCGATTCCATTCTGGCCAAGGTGGAGTTGGCGGTAGACAAAACCGGCGCTCGCACGGTCGCCATCGGCGGCGGCGTGGCCGCGAATACCGCGCTGCGAGAGGCGCTCGTGAGCCTTGGCGAGCGACGAGGCTTCACCGTGCTCGTGCCCCCGAAGTCGCTGTGCACCGACAACGCCGCGATGGGGGCGATCGCGTGGGAGCGGCTCGAGCGAGGCGATGACGATGGCCTCGAGCTCGACGTTCGCCCGGGCACCGACCGCGCGGCCCGCTTTCGCGCAACGCGGTAAGTCCCTTCAGCCAAAACGCGCGAGGGCGTATGACTTTTTGCCCGAGCGGAGGACGAGCGTGGCGGCGCCGGCTAGGTCGCGAGGCGTGAGCCGGTAGGCCGCGTCGGTCACGCGACGGTTGTTCACCGCGGCGCCACCCTGCTCGATCGTCCGCCGCGCGGCTCCCTTGCTGGCGGCCAAGCCTGTCGCTGTCATGGCGTCGATCAGCAGCAGCCCGTCGCCGTCGAGAGTCGACCGTGAAAAATCATGACTCGGCACGTCGGCGAAGATCTCGGTGAGCGCCGCGTCGTCGAGCTCCCGAATCTCGGCGCCAAAGAAGATGTCGGTGGCCTGGCGAGCTGCGGCGAGCCCCGCGTCGCCGTGGACGAGCGTCGTGAGCTCCGCGGCGAGTCGCTTCTGAGTGTCGCGGGCCGCAGGGTTCGTGGCCCGAGACGCATCGAGCGAGCGTATTTCCTCGAGCGAAAGCTCCGTGAGCCGTAGCAGGCAGCGGCCGGCGTCTTCATCGTCGAGATTGATCCAATACTGATAGAAGCGGTAGGCACTCGTGCGGCGAGGGTCGAGCCATATCGCGCCGGCCGCCGTCTTCCCCATCTTGGTGCCGTCGGATTTCGTGAGCAGCGGGCAGGTGATGCCATGGAGGTCGCGGCCACGGAGCCGGCGGCCCAGCTCGATGCCGGCTGTGATGTTGCCCCACTGATCACTCCCGCCGATCTGCACGCGGCAATCGAGGGCATCCGAGAGATGCACGAAATCCCACGCCTGGAGCAGCATGTAGCTGAATTCGGTGTAGGAGAGACCACCGTCTCGTTCGATGCGGCTCTTCACGGAGTCCTTCGCGAGCATCTGGCCGAGTGGCACATGCTTGCCGACATCCCGCAGGAAGTCGAGGTAGCCAACCCCCCGCATCCAGTCGGCGTTGTTCACGACATGAACGGTGGACGTGAGTGGCCCAGCGGGCCCCGACGCTGCGAGCACTTGCCGGATCTGGGCACCCACGCCCGCGATGTTGGCCGCGAGATCCTCGGGCGAGAGCAGGTTTCGCTCCTCGCTGCGGCCGCTCGGGTCGCCAATCATGCCGGTGGCTCCGCCCAGCACGGCGACCGGCTCGTGACCCGCTGCGGCCACTCGCCGCAAGAGCACGAGCGCCACGAGATGCCCGACATGGAGGCTATCCGCCGTCGGATCGAAGCCGGCGTAGACACGACGGCCCGGCGTGGCGAGCCACTGCCGCAGCGCCGCCGCATCGGTGGATTGGTGCACGAGGCCGCGGGCCGCGAAGTCGCTGACCAGATCGCTCGACAAGGTCACCTCCACAGGTCGTCGCCAGCGAACGGATGGGCGGGCCCGCTGAGCTTCGGCTTGGGCATCGCCTTCAGGGCCTGCTCGGCGAGGCGAAGGTCTTCCCGGGTCGTGATCTTAAAGTTGATTGGCGAGCCAGGGACCACGGTCACCGGATGCCCCGTTGCTTCCACGAGCCCTGCCTCATCAGTGGCTGGCCGGCCGGCGGCCGCAGCGAAGGCCTTCTCCAAAACCTGACGGGCGAAGACCTGCGGAGTCTGCGCTTCCCATAGACCGGTGCGATCGATCGTCTCCGTGATGGTGTGATCCGCCCCGACACGCTTGAGCGTGCTCACCACCGGCGTGGCAAGAATTGCCGCCCCCGTCTTCGCTCCTGCGGCAAACACCCGATCGATCCACTCGCTCGCCAGGCAGGGCCGGGCCGCGTCATGCACAGCCACATACTCAATCTCGGGGTCGAGTTTCTCGAGCCCGGCTTTGACGGAGTCGGCTCGTTCATCGCCCCCTTCGGCAAGGCTGATGCCCATGAACGCGAGGTTTGCCCCAAACTTCTCGAGGAAGGCCGCGCGATCTTCGGGTGCTATGACGATCACTACCTGCTTGACGTCGTCGCGATCGGTAAACTTCTCGGCCGCGTGGATCCAGACGGGACGTCCGGCCAGCGGAGCGAACGGCTTCTTGTAGTTGGCATCCTGGAAGCGGCTGCTCCGGCCGGCCGCAACGAGGATCACTCCGAACCGTGCCATGACGTCAGTGGCCGACCACGGGCAACCGGTCCGCGATCGCGCGGTCCATGGCCACTCGCAGGACCGCTTTCATCGCTGGACGATCATGAACCCATGCCGCAAACTCCTCGCCGTGCGTGAGGTAGGCATGGAGGAGCCATTGCGGGGCATCGGTGGTGAGCCAGTCGCGAAAGAGCATCCAGCGAGGATCGTCGTGTCCGTAGACCTCACGAGCGACCCAGCACAAGCCTCCAGCACCGGCCGCTACGTTACCGGCACCGCCAGCACCACCCGCTGCGCCACCCGCGCCACCCGCTGCGCCACCGGCGCCGCCAGCCGCGCCGCCGGCGCCACCCGCTGCGCCACCGGCGCCGCCGCCAGCGCCGCCGACACCGCCAGCACCGCCGCCAGCCGCGCCGCCACCGGCAGACACCGCGGTCGTGTTCGCGGTGCCACCCGTTGCAAAGTTGAACGTCGTCACCTGGCCCACGCCGGAGAAGAGTGGCACAGCCGTGATTCGGACATAGCGACGATCGGCAGAAATCACCGCTCGAGCAAACAAGTTCACGCCCTCAGGAAGCGTGCTGATGACCGGCTGATAGCCAACCGCACCCCGACGGGTGAAAGGGAGCCCGGGGATCGGCGGTACGGGCGGCGATCCCGTGCTTCGGCTCTCACCCATAGATGCATACGCCTGGGGATCGGTAATCGTGGCAAGTTGCAGTGCCAGGACAGAGCGGCCAAGGGACTGCTGGGCCGCAACGGCTTGGGCGATCTGCGCGTCGAGCAACGGTTCCGTTCGCCGACCCTCGGGAAGAATGACGGCCAGGACATTGTCGTCGGCGCCGAGGCGAATCTGTCCCCGCATCGACTTCTCGTTGCTCGTGCCTCGATGGATCGTGGTCTCAGTCGTCACCGTATCAGCCGCCACCTTCCCCCAGGCGCGGCGGATGAGGACGCGGTACTCGCCAGGGAAAGCAGCCGAAACGACGTACCGCTCGCGATGGGTGGTGTCGTCTCCGCCAGCCTCACCATCGGCAAGGAGGGTGCCGCCTGCGATGGAGCGATCCGACGACACGGAGCAGACGCTCCCAGATGGCTCGAGGACAACCATGTCGATATCGGCATCCCCCGTCCATGACAGATCGATCACGAGGTCGCGCACGAGCGCGGCATCGACAGCTGTCTTGAACTTCTTCGCCACCTCAGCTTTGCCCTCGGCGTGAAGCTGCTTGATCTTGGCCTCTGCAAGGCGGGCAGCCCGCGTCGCGACGGCAGCCTGGCTTGCGGGCCAGTCGTGGCCGAGGACGCCCGGACACGCCCACCGGAGGGTGTCAATATCGTCGCTTTGGTCGGCTAAAGTCATGGCCAGCGCGTAGGCTTCGCGGTTGGTCGGGTCGGCGCGGACGACCCGGCGGCAGATGCGAACCGCCTGGGTTTCCGAACCGAAACGGGCCATGTAGTAAGCCAACTGCATGAGCTCACTCGGGCTCGAGGCAAAATCGGCTGCCGAGAGGAGCGCCCGTTCGACCTCGGGCCGCGGGGCACCGGAAGCCTCGAGAGCGATGGCCAGCGACTCATACATCCACGGCTCCGCGTGTCCACAGGAAATAGCTGCAGCAATGAGATCAGCCGCGCGGCGAAAATCCTTGGCTTCGCCAAGGTCGGCCGCCGATTGCCGGAGGCACGCAAGCCGATTGGCCAGGTCTCGAGCTTCGGCCTCCCTCGAAGACGCATCGGCATTGGGTGCCGCGATCTTCGTTGCGACTGGCGGCAGATACGCCGCGAGGGCCGCGCGGAGATCGTCTGCACCAAGCACGTCAGCGGGGAGGCCCTTTCGGTGCCTCGTGGAAGTCTTCGGCGAAGGCCCCGGTTCGGGATCGATCGTGGCTGCCACCGGAACAACCGCCGAGAACGAGCGATCCGCCAGCCGGGCTCGCGCACCGGTCACTTGGAGCACCCCGCCGACATCGGCCCCATGTCGGCCTGTCAGCACGAGGTCCATCGCCACTCGCACGAGGCGCTTGGCAGCGGGCCTCGGACGAAGCCATTCGGCAAAGGCTTCGCCGTGATGGGCATAGAGATCGAAGAGCCACTCGGGAGCCTCGGTTGTCAGCCACGCGCGGAATAGGAGCCAGCGTGGATCGTGGACCCCATAGACCTCTCGGGCAACCCAGCAGAAACCTCCAAGGTTACCACCACCGCCACCACCACCCTGGCCGCCGGCGGCTCCGCCCTGGCCGCCACCCGCATTCTGTCCGCTGTTAATGGAGTTGGAGCCGCCCAGCCCGCCGCCTGTCTGGAACGGATTGAGACCCGAGCCGGGGTCGACTGGCAGGACGAGGTCAGCAACGGGATAGACCTTGACGACGAGGAATTCGCCGGCCGCCTCCTTCGTCGTGATCAGAAGCTGCTCGTCCTTGACGATGTAGGCAAGATCCACGGTGCTGAGGAGCCGCCGCAGCGCCGCCTTCAGGCTGATACCAGAGACGCTTTGCGTGACGGGAAGATCGAGGTCCATGCCCGCGTCCTCGAGCGCCTTCGTGTCGATGGCCACCGGAATCCGGAACTCATCGGCGACAGCCCGTTGCACGTCACGAAGAGGTGAGTCATTGAAATCCCAACGGGCCACAGGCGTCTCGAGTGCCTTGTAGATAGCCTGCTCCTGGCTTCCCGGCTTGGCGAGATCGACCGACTTATACTTCTCTCTCATCTTCGTGATGTCCTGCCACTTCTCCGGGCTCGGGTAGATGATCGGGGGCTCGTCTGCGAAGGGGATGGCTGCGGCGTCGGCCATGCGAAGCACATCCATGAAACCGCGCTGCTGGTCGCGGCGGATCCGCCAGTTTGCAGCGTCGTAATGCATGATCTGGGCAACGAGTGGCGCGGTGCGGCCGAGCATGCGGGCGGTCATGGGGACCCCGGGGCTCGCAGCGAGTCGTGGTGCCAAACGCTCAATCTCGTCCCCCGCCAGGCGGGCCGCTTCAACAAACGCTGTGGTGGGTACCTCGACGCCGATGACCGACTCGCCGCTGATGACCGCCGGGTAGTTTTCAGCCTGGGCATAGCCGATGCGGATACCCTCGTCCACGAGGGCGTTGTACTTCTCCGTGAGCTGGAGGATCTTGTCTTCGCGGCGCTGGAGGTCGGTCGTGAGTCGCGCACGGGCGCGGCCTGCGGACTCGCGCCGCTCCATTGCGAGATCGCGTTCGGTCTTCTCTCGGGCTCGCACAATCGCTTCGCGGATTCTCATTTCGACCTGGGCGAGGAGCCGCTCGCGGGGAGCGGGATCGAGGTCCTGGGAGGCGCGGAGCTCTTGCTGAAGAGCCTTGAGCTCCTCGCGGGCCTGATCCGGATTGGTTGTCAACAGCTCACGAGCAGCGCGGGTGCGCACGGCTGCGTCTCGTTCGAGCAGCTGCCCGCGCACGTGCCGCTGGCGGTCGACTTCGAGGAGCTCATCATCGTTGCCTCCGGCTGGAAGCGGCTCAGGAAGGGCGGCTGTTCCAGCGGGCTGACGAAGAGCAGCTTCGTGAATGACGGCCGCTTCCTTGTTGGTCGGGTCGCGCCGAAGGGACGCCTCGGCCAAGCGTGCTGCCGATACGGAGCCGCCGGTATCACCGGCCTGCACCGCGAGTGCGGCAAGCTTGGTCGCTTCACCACGAATCACATTGCGCGCAAGCGCGAGCCCCTCGCGCCCAACAACGGGAAGAAAAAGGCCGTCGCTGCTGCGGGCATTCCGTGCGAGCTCGGCCAGATAGGCGTTTTTCGGTTCAGGCTCGGTTGCTGGAATCGGCAGCGTCACGTTGACGGGAGACTCGGGCTTTCCGAGCGACACTTCGAGCTTCGCATCGCGAAGATCGCCCTCGATCAAGATGATCGAGTCGCGATCGGCTCGCAGGGGCGGCAGGCGAGTGGGAAGCATGCGAAGGCCGCCGTCGGGCGACTGGCTCTCGAGCGCCATTCCGACCGGCCAAACCACCGAAGCAACAGCTTGGGTGCCGAGCTTCGTGGCCGCCAGCTTGACATCGTCGTCTTCGTGAGGAATCGACACCATGCCGCCGGAGTTGGCGACCATCGCAGCGAGACACTGCCAGTTGACTCGCGGGCCGATGCCGAGGCTCGATACCGCCACATGGCTCGACCGAAGCATGTCAACAACACGTGCGAACTCATCGGGATCAACGCCGCCGAGGCCTGGGCCGTTCCCGATATAGATGATCGTGCGGGGACCGTCGCCATCAAACTGCGCCACCGCTTGCTCGAGCCCGGCCACGATATCGGTTGAGCCAAGAGGGGTTCGCGCATCGAGCTTGCGGACCGCTTCGCGTAGGGTGTCTGAGCCTGCTGGATGAAATCCCTCGCAGAGCGGTACGGAGGCGACATCAACAGCGGCTACGGTGAAGCGATCGGCGGGCCGCGCGGATCCGAGAATTCCAGAGAGGGCCTCGAGGCTTCGCTCCCGGTGGATGCCCGTCTGCGTGGCAGACGTATCGACAAGAACAATCACCTGCGATGCAGCAGCCGGAGCAGCCGCGGCCCGCAGGCCAATGGCCGTTACCTGCTGCTGATCGCCTGTGGCGGGCGACGTCTCTGCGAACGTCACCGTGGCGTGTGGCTGGGCCGCGGTGGCCGTGAGGCAAAGTGATGCCGCGAGGCAGGCTGTCAAAAGGGTCGGCGGCAGCGGACGGTCGGGACGCATCGTAGACACTCCGGAGTGGCAAGCCGGGAAGACCCGAGGCTTGGTATAGCCAATCATATTTCGGGAACCCACAACTCGCCAACGGCGATCTCATCGCTCGTCAGCCGAAAAACCAGATTTTTGAGGGCGAGCCAGGGAGGACGGCGTTTGGCCTCCCGGTTTTCGGGCTGACGCCAGCCGTCCGCTTTCGGAATAATCGCCGCATGTTGTTCCAACCAGCTTCGCCGAGGATTCGCTTCATGGGCTCTCACCCGAACCTTGCGTCCAGCCGTCCCTTGTGGGCATGGCTCGTCGCGGCTGCCTGCTGGCCGCTTGTTTCCGCTGCCGAGGCTCAGGCACCTGCGAGCGAGCGAGTTTTCTCGCCCGAGGAGCAGGTCAATATCGCGGTCTATGACGGCGGAAATCGCAGCGTGGTCAACATCAACACGAAGGCGACCGTGGCAGCCGGCCTCTTTCTCTTGGAGGTGCCGTCAGAGGGCGCGGGCTCGGGGATCGTGATCGATCGGCTCGGTCACGTGCTGACGAACTTTCATGTCGTGGACGGGGCCCAGGAAATCCGGGTGATGCTTCACGATGGCTCGTCGCATGTGGCGCGGGTTGTCGGCGTTGACCCGGCCACGGACGTCGCCGTGGTCAAGGTCGATTCCCCTCCTGAATCGCTCCATCCGGCGACGTTTGGGACCTCTCACGACCTCCGGGTGGGCCAGCGGGTCTTTGCGATTGGCAACCCGTTCGGCCTCGAGCGGACGCTGACGACCGGAATCATCTCGAGCCTGAATCGGTCGCTCCCGACAAAGACGGGCCGGACCATCAAGTCAATCATCCAGACCGATGCGGCAATCAACCCGGGGAATTCGGGCGGCCCACTCCTCGACAGCGGGGGCAAGCTTATTGGCATGACGACGGCGATCGCCAGCCGCACCGGCCAGAGCTCGGGCGTGGGCTTCGCAATCCCGGTCGGCACGCTCCGGAGAATGGTTCCCCAGCTCATCGAGCAGGGGCGGGTGGTGCGGCCCGACGCTGGAATCAGCCGAGTTTTCCAGTCTGAGGCTGGTCTGATGGTGGCTGCCCTCATGCCGGATGGCCCCGCTGAACGGGCCGGAATCCGTGGGTTTCGCGTGGTTCGCGAACGGCGACGGCAGGGGCCGTTCATGGCTGAAACTGAGCGGATTGACCGCAGCGGCGCCGACGTCATCGTGTCGGTCGGCGGGGCTCCTATTCAGACCGCAGATGACTTTCTTTCGGCAGTGGAGTCGCGGAATCCTGGCGACCGCGTGCTGATCAAGGTCCGCCGAGAGGGCTTCGAGCTCGACATCCCGGTGGTTTTGGCTGCCGAAAAAGAGCCTTCGGTGCGATAGTCGAAGAAACTCCTGAGCCCCGCGAACCGCCTTCGATCGGGCCGCGTATATTCTCGAAGCCCCGCTGGCAACCTTCGGGAAATGCCGGCCGGCAGCCGATTCCCTGTCAATCTTTTGATGGGGCTGTTGACCACGATCGGCGTGCTGCTAGACTGGGGGGCTCGAGCAAATGGTTTTCGAACCTTTCGCTCGAGACTGATCCTTGGCAATTCGGCAGTTCGATCTCTTTTGGTTTCGGCCGGCACGCGATCGTGTACCGGCAACCGAGGGAATGATCGTTCGTTCAACGTGGGGCTTTGGCCCCACGGTAGGCGACGTCTTCTCTCGGGAACCATTTATTCAACAGATAGATAGACAGATAGGCCTCTTCGAGGTTTAGGAAACAACGCCACCGCAGGTCGGGAAACCGGCAGGCGGTTGGAGTGACGATCCAATAAATTGAAGGGTTTGATTCTGGCTCAGAGTGAACGTTGGCGGCGTGGATTAGGCATGCGAGTCGAGCGAGAACCGTAGCAATACGGGGACAGCGGCGAAAGGGACAGTAATATGTAGGTACCTACCCTCGGGTCCGGGATAGCTGCGGGAAACTGCAGGTAATACCGGATGATATCTCCGGATCAAAGGTGTGATTCCGCCCGGGGAGGGGCCTGCATCCTATTAGCTTGTTGGTGGGGTAATGGCCTACCAAGGCGACGATGGGTAGCGGGTGTGAGAGCACGACCCGCGTCATTGGGACTGAGACACTGCCCAGACACCTACGGGTGGCTGCAGTCGAGAATCTTCGGCAATGGGCGCAAGCCTGACCGAGCGACGCCGCGTGCGGGATGAAGGCCTTCGGGTTGTAAACCGCTGTCGTAGAGGAGGAAATGCAGGGGGGTTATCCCCTCTGTTTGACCTATTCTAGGAGGAAGGACGGGCTAAGTTCGTGCCAGCAGCCGCGGTAAGACGAACCGTCCAAA
>CAYZHH010000124.1:4244-9894 GCA_964478275.1 uncultured Candidatus Kuenenia sp. | reverse complement strand
TCATCGCGTCGCTCGACAAGCTCATCGAGAAGGCCGAGCAACAGCAACAGCAGCGGCAGGGCCAAGGGGGCGGTGGCGGTGCTGGTGGATCGGGGCAGGGGGGCCAGCTCCAGCCGATGGACGACAGCCGCATCGCGGGCGGCCGCGGGCCCGGTGAGGTCCGCAAGAAGGATCTTGGAGCGGGTGACGGCTGGGGAAACCTTCCGCCGCATGAACGCGAGGCGGCGCTCCAGCAGATCAGCCGCGAGTATCCCCCGCACTACCGTGAGGCGATCGAGCAGTACTTCAAGCGGCTGGCCACCGGCGAGGATCGCGCACCGTGACCGTTCGTCACCTCGCCGTTGTCCTTGGGCTCGTTCTGACGAGCACCGCTCGCGCCGAGGACACGCATGACACGCGGATCGAACGGACCGACAACAGCGTCGCGAGGGGCACGCTTGTTGCTCTCGATGGCGAGACAGCAACGCTCACATCCGCCGACGGCAAGCAGTCGTTGCCGATCGCCACGGTGCGGCGGATCGTTCGCGAGCAATCTCGGCGGACGGCTGCACCGACAGTGAAGGTCGTGCTTATCGACGGAGGCGAGCTCGCGGGCACCGATGTGCTCCAGGAGAAAGACACCATGGTGCTCACCGCAGCCGAGGGCAGGATCGAGATACCGGCCGAGCAGGTTCGACGCATCGCCTGGCTGGCCGCCGGTGAAGCAGAGCCGGCCTGGCGAGATGCGCTTCCGCCGAAACCTGGCAGCGACCTCCTCGTCGTCCGCCGCGAGGGCGTGCCGGAGTTCGTCGAGTGCGCTGTCGCGAGCATCGGCGCCGACACGATCAACGTGGTGCTCGACGGCGACACAATCCCCGTCAAGCGAGGGAAGGTGGCGGGCATCGAATGGCTCCGAGAGAAGACCGAGACACCCGGCGGCGTCGTGGTGCTTGTCTTCGGTGGACGGCTCCAGGCCAGGAGTGTGTCATGGTCGCCCGAGGGGCTCGTGATCGACGACCGCATCCGGATGCCCGCTGCGTCACTTCGGACCGTTGACTACGCCGCGGGCCGCACCGTGCCGCTGGCCACCGTTGAGCCCGAAACGATCGACGTCAAGCCGTTCTTCGGAGACCTCGGCACCGTACCGGGCCTCGCGGCATTTTTCGCGCCCCGCACCATTGCTACGAACGGCGGCCCCGCGGTCCTGCTCGTGCGGCCTCGGACGGTCGTCACCTGGCGAGTGCCTCCCGACAGCCGTCGGTTCCATGCCACGCTCGAACGCGACGCGCCGGCCGCAGCACCGACGCAGGTCGAGGTCGTGCTCGCCATCGATGAGAAGGAGATCTTCCGCCAGCGGATGAACGCCGCCGCGGCAGGCCAACCCGTCGTCATTGACGCGGATGTGTCGGGCGGCCGGCGGCTCACGCTGACAGTCGACTTCGTACCAAGCGATATCGGCTGCGGCGTTCGATTCACGGGAGCAGCCTTCGAACGATGATTTTTTCATTGTTGACGCCCTTCGGCGGCACAGGAGCGCTGCGTTCTTGCTTGTTGACGCCATGTGACTGCTTGCGCCTCGCGATCCTGGCGGCTGTCGTACTGATCGCTCCGCGTGCCGTGGCCATCGACGTTGACCCGGCCGTGCTCGAGGCGGAAGCGAAGCGGGTCGCGGTCATCGAACGGGCATCGGCCACGGCCGTCGCCATCTTCGCAGGTGATTCCGGTGGGGGCTCTGGCGTGCTCGTCAGCCCAGACGGCTACGCGCTCACGAATTTTCACGTCGTGGAGCCGGCGGGCGTGGCGATGACCGGCGGGCTTTCCGACGGCCGACTCTACGACGCCGTCCTCGTCGGGCTCGACCCAACCGGCGACGTGGCCCTTGTGAAACTTCTCGGCCGCGACGATTTCCCGTTTGCCGTGCTTGCCGATAGCGATGCCGTCGAACAAGGCGACTGGTGTTTTGCCGCCGGCAATCCGTTCCTGCTCGCCACCGACCTCGTGCCCTCGATCTCGGCTGGCATCGTCTCGGGCACGCATCGCTACCAGTTCCCAGCCGGCACGATCCTCGAGTATGCCGACTGCATTCAGGTCGATGCCGCGATCAATCCAGGCAACTCCGGCGGCGGGCTGTTCGATGCCGCAGGACGAATTATCGGCGTGAATGGCCGGGCATCGTTCGAGAAGCGAGGGCGGGTGAACGTGGGGGCCGGCTACGCGATCTCGTCCAACCAGCTGCGGAACTTTCTTGGGTGCCTGAAGGGAGGGCGATTGTGCGATCACGCGACACTTGGCGCGACCGTGGCGTCGGCTGCGGACGGCCGCGTGGTCATCTCCGACATCCTCGAGAGCTCGGATGCCTGGCGGCGAGGGCTGCGGATCGACGATGAGATCGTGTCGCTGGCGGGCCGACCCGTACGGACCGTCAACGCCTTCAAGAATGTCCTCGGCACACTCCCTTCCGGGTGGCAGGTACCGATTGTCTACCGCCGCAACGGCCGCCGCGAGGAGGCGCTCGTGCGGCTGGCCGGCGTCCACACGCAGGCGGAGCTCGCGGCCATCGTTGGTCGTGGAGCCGAGCCGCCGGACGGGCCTCGCGAAGACGGAACACCGAGGGAGCGCGGCCCCGGCCCTGGTCGCAAACCCGGCCCTGCCCGCGAACTGCCCGAGGCCGTTCGGGCTGTCTACGAAGCTCGGCCCGGCTTCACAAACTATCACTTCAATGTCGTGGAGCGGGACCGCGTGAGCCGCGGGATCGCCGCCGCGCGAGGCACGGCCGGCAAGGGCCCTTGGGTGCTCGAAGGCAAGCTTGACGAGGGGGGTGAGTTTCGCATCGAGGTTTCCGACTCGGTCGCGGTGATCGATTTGCCTACGGGTACTTCCGAACTCGATACCACCGGTGAGCTCGACGCCAGCCCGGTGCCGCCGGGCAGCGGGGGCATGCTTGCAGCACTCGTTGTTTGGCGGCGGCTCGTGAATGATGGGCCGGCCGCGGTGGGCCGCACGACCTACCTCGGCACGGCCCCGGTTGATCCACGGCAGATCGACCCCGCCGGTGGCGACCTTGTGGACGTTCTCGAAACGGCCGTCGCCGGCATCGAGGCCCGCGTCGCCGTCGATCTCCGCGGACAGATCGTGCGAGTGGACCTCTGGACCTCACCCGACGCCGATCCATGCGAGCTGCGAATCACGCCCGCGAAGGCGGGAGAAACCGCCGGGCTTCCGCAGCGTTTCGATGTCTGGCGGGGTGCCGAGCGATTTGGAACGTTCCTTATTGATGGCGGGACCCTCGGCGGAGCCGCACCATGAAAAAAGGCGCGAAAAAAGGTGGGGAAAAAAGTGTCAGGAACCTTTTCTGCGAACTACCTTGGCTGGCAATGCCGGCAAAGGCCGTGTCAACTTCGCCGACCTGGAAAAGGTTCCTGACACCTTTTGTGATCCCTTTTTTGATCCTTCTCATCACAGGCATCGCAGTCGCGGCCGAACCGTCGCCGCAGGAGGTGATCGCCTCCGCGGCCCGCAAGGTGGTCAAGCTCTACGGTGCCGGTGGGCTCAGCAGTCTCGAAGGGTATCAGTCGGGCATCCTCGTCGCGCCGGACGGCCGGATCATCACCGTGGCCAGCACCGTCCTCGACTCGGACGAAATCGACTGCGTCCTCGACGACGGGCGGCGGTTCGTGGCGAAGCTTGTGGGCATCGATCCCCGGCGGGAGCTGGCCGTGCTCCAGATCGAAGCGGCCGACCTGCCAGCCTTTGCCGTCATGCCCGAGGATGAACCATCGCCGCCAGGGACTCGCATCATTGCCCTCTCAAACATGTTTGGCGTGGCCGTGGGTGACGAACGGGTGACGGCCCAGCGGGGCGTGGTAGCGGCAAGGGTGCCCCTCGAAGCACGGCGGGGTGCGGCCGAGGCACCCTTCCGCGGCAGTGTCTATGTTCTCGACTGCACAACCAATAACCCCGGCTCACCGGGTGGCGCGGTCATCAACGCCCGTGGCAGGCTCATCGGCATGCTCGGCAAAGAACTGCGGAGCACTGACAGCGGCATCTGGCTCAACTACGCGCTTCCCGCGAGTGAACTTGTGGCGGGCAGCGAAGCAATCCTCACCGGAACCGTTGCCACAACCCCCGCAGCCGATGCCCCGCGCTTCGATCCTCGGCTCCTCGGCGCCATCCTCATGCCCGACCTGCTCGATCGCACGCCACCATTCGTAGAATCGATCGCTCCTGCCTCGCCCGCAGCCCGCGCCGGCCTCCGGCCCGATGATCTCGTCATCGCCGTGGGACCGCGGTCGGTGACAACCCGAGCGGCTGTGGAGCAGGCACTCGGCGTGCTTGCCCCAGGAGACCCGGTGAAGATGACCGTCATTCGCGCTGGCACGCTGGTGGAGATTGACCTTGGACCACGGCCCCGGGGAGCGACGCCATGAACATGAAGAGGTTCGCCTCGGGCATCATGGCGACAGCGGCGCTGGCGGCCTTGCTTGCGCCGACGCGGGCTACCGCAGAGCCCACGCTCGCCGAGGAGGCGGCGTTTCAGGGCGCCGTCGCGCGGGTTGCAGCGGCCGTCGTGCGAATCGAGCCTCTCGCGCTCACCGCTGCAGCCGGCGCCGGTGTCGCCGAAGCTGCCCCAGGCAGTGGTCCTTCCACCGGCACCATCATCGCTCCCGGCCTCGTGCTCACGACGTCGTTCGCGATACCCGCTGATGTCAACGACGCCGTCGTGGTCGTGCCCGACGGCGGACGGCGAGCCGCCCGCGTTCGATCGCGTGATCGCTCGCGTGGCCTCGTCCTCCTCGCCGTCGATGGCCTGCCCGAGCCGCCGCCGCTCGGTGAGGTTCCGCGGGCGAGGCTGCGGCCCGGCCAGTGGGCGATCGCGGTGGGCCGCGGCTGGTCGGCGGCCGCGCCGACCGTGGCGGTAGGCATCGTCTCGGCAACGAATCGGGCATGGGGCAGGGGAGTGCAGACCGATGCGGCCGTGTCGCCCGTGAACTACGGCGGGCCGCTCATCGACATCACCGGTCAGGTCATCGGCATCCTTGCGCCCCTGCCGGCCGAGCCCGCTGGTATGACCGAGGGCACGGAGCTCTATGACGCGGGCATCGGGTTTGCGGTGCCACTGGAAGACATCCTGGCTGTTCTCCCACGACTCACGACTGGCGAATCGCTTGATGCGGGCATTCTGGGAATCACGTACCGCTCGCGTGATCAGATCAATGGTGAACCGGTGATCGGCTCGGTGCGACAGGGCTCACCGGCTGCACGTGCCGGGCTCGCGCCGGGTGATCGAATCGCTGTCATTGATGGCCACTCGATCACACGGGTCGCCGACGCGCGGCATGCCATCGGGCCGAAGCATGCCGGCGATGCGGTCGCTGTCACGGTCGAACGAACAGATGCGACAGGCAAGGCCAGTCGCATCGAAGCAACCACGACGCTGGCCGCCGAGATGCCGCCGTGGAGGAGGGCCATGATCGGCGTCGTGGCAGATGCCGAAGGAGACGATGCCGAGCGCGGGCCTGTCCGCATCGCCTGGGTTCTGGCGGGGAGCCCGGCCGAGCAGGCTGGGATCACGACCGGCGACGCCATCGAATCGATCGTCAGTGGACGCAATGCCGGCGCGACAGCTATTGAGGGCCGTGCTTCGGCGGCCGGCGTGCTTGCCGGAGTGGAG
>CAYZHH010000124.1:0-4234 GCA_964478275.1 uncultured Candidatus Kuenenia sp. | reverse complement strand
CCCTCTCAATCCGTCGGGACGATGCGATCCGTGAGATCGAGATCGATACGATTGCCATGCCCGGTGACGTGCCGACCGATGGACCGCCAGCAGCGAGCGGCGGGGGCGATCCGCTGGCTGGGCCGCTCAATGCCGTGGAGGTCGTAAAACTTGCGGGCGCGGACATCGCTGACCCGGCGGTCGCAGTCATCCCGACAGGCACGGGGCCGGTGGGCGTGCTCGTCTGGGCGGGCATCCCACACGGGAAGGTGGCCGAGGCCGAGGCAGCTTCCTGGAAGGCTGCTGCGGTGCGGCATGGTGTGGCCGTCGTCCTCGTCGGCTCAGCCGAGCCCGCGGCCTGGAGTCGCAGCGACATCGCCGCGGTCACTCGAGCCCTTGCAGCGCTCCACGCCCGTCGACCCATCGATGCCACCAGGATTGGCATCGCTGGCACTGGCGCCGGCGCCGCGTTCGCGTGGATGGTGGCCGAACGCCTCGGACCTGCGGCGGGCGGCGTGGCACTCGTAGAGGCCGCGCTCCCGCAGCGCGCGGTCGTGACGCCCGCAGAGCCTGCTGCAGGTTGGTGGGTGTTGCTTGGGCCGGGTGGCGACGACGCGGCCCGCGATCGCGTCGCAGCGGATCAGCGGCGGCTCGACAAGGCTGGCTATCCGGTGGGCCTGATGCCACAGGACGACTCCGACGCACCACCAGCAGAAATTCTCTGCCGCTGGGTGTCGGTGCTCGGGCTTCTGTGAGCGGTCCACCCGCAGAGACTCGGAGCGTGGACGACGCGAGCCCGCCACGGATCGTGTTTGCCGACGAGGCGATTGTCGTCGTGGACAAGCCGTCGGGCATGCCGAGTGTGCCGGCCCGCACGCCGCGTGACCCGCCAGCGGTGGCCCTGCGGCTGGCGGCGGAGTTTGGCCTCGTCGAGGCGGTGCATCGGCTTGACCGCGACACCTCCGGGCTTCTCGTGCTCGCGCGGACACGAGACGCGCGGGCCGCGCTCGGCATCGCCTTTGAGCAGCGGCTCGTGGCGAAGCGGTATTTTGGAGTGGTGGTGGGCGAGCCGCTCGAGGGCACCGGTACGATTCACTTAGCGCTGGCTCGCGATCCAGATCGGCCGCCGCGACACCGCGTTGATCACGACCTCGGCCGGCCCGCCACGACCATCTGGCGGAGGATCGCCGCGCACTGCCACGGGGAATGCGGCGACAGGAAGAGTCTCATGGAGCTCGAGCCGGTGACAGGGAGGTCGCATCAGCTTCGCGTGCATCTCGCAGCAATCGGCCACCCGATCATGGGGGACAGGCTGTACGGGAATCCGCCGTGGAACGAAGCCTGTCCGCTCGCGCTTCACGCTACGCGGCTCGCATTCGATCACCCGATGACCGGGGAGCACCTGGTCCTCCTGGCGCCGCCGCCGTCGAGCTATCCGTGGAGCGACTTCACCGCCGACATCACCGCGACGTTGGCTGCATGGCCGACCGGACGACCTGCTGCCAATAGCGTTCGCATCGGCCGTGAGCCGTGAGCCACGTAGGCACCAAAGACCTGGCAGCGATGACCTGTGCGCTGCCTTGTTCCGTTGCAGGGTCGTGCAACGAAAACGTGCGACCGCTTCCTGCCATGTGAAGGTAGGGATGCTGGCTTCGATCGCCCAGCGATGGCCATCGGGCCCACGCCGCGGGAAAGTCCGTAACGAGTCCCAGGAATCCGCATCAGGTTTGCGTCGGATGCCTGCGGCATGCGGTTTGCTCTCGTGTTTTGATGTGCTGCCCCCTCACCGAATTCCCTGATCCAGCAGGATGCCCCTCTCGGCTTGGGTGGGCACTCCGCCTCGCTCGCCTAAGCCGGGGCATCGTGTTTTACGCCCGGCGGGCCATCCATGGCCCCGTCGGGCTTGGCGGCCCTCCGGCCGCCGACCGCACCTCCCGGCGGTCGTGCTCCTGCGCCTTGCGGTGCGGGCAACGGGAACAGACGGATCGAGATCGTTCATCATGCCCCCTTCGGGAAGTGACCGAGGTCCAGGCGGCAGACGCGCTTGTGCAGTACCCTTGGAGGCTACGCACACGACACCCGTGAGACCGCGCCAGTGAAACTCATCATTGCGATCATCCAGCCGCATAACCTCGAGAGCGTCAAGGAGGCGCTTTCCGAGGTCGAAGTCTTCCGTCTCACTGTCCTCGACGTGCAGGGTTTCGGCCGCCAACGGGGCCACGCCGAGACGTACCGCGGTCACGAGATCGCCGTGAATCTCCTCCGAAAAGTGCAGCTGCAGATTGCCGTCAATGACGAGTTCGTCGAGCCCACCATCGCGGCGATCGTGAAGGGGGGCCGCACGGGGGAACGCGGCGAAATTGGTGACGGGAAAATCTTCGTCCTTCCAATGGACGAGTGCGTCCGCATCCGCACCGGCGAACGCGGCAGCGAAGCGATCTAGGCAGCCCTAGCTGCTCCACCCATGCCCTTCGAAGCATCCACACCGCTGGTCATCATCTGCCTCGTGGCGGCGGCCGCGTGCGGCTGGTACGGGCTCTCGAGCGGCGCCCGGGGCGGGCTCATCGCCGCAGGGTTGGCTCTGGTCATCGGTGTGGGCTGCTTCATCGCTGACCGGGCCGTGGTTACCGATCGCGAGTATCTCGAGGCCTTGTTCCCACGGCTGGCCGCAGCGGCCGAACGGGAAGAGATCGATACGCTCGTGGCCGCGATCGCGCCCGAACTGCAACCGCTGCGGGACGAAGTGACCGATATCATGGAGCAGGTCAAACCTCGGGAGGTGAGGATCACGCGGACGCAGGTTGATGTCGACCCCGCCGGCCGTACGGCCACGGCTGACCTGATCGTGCGGGTGAGCGGCACGATGGACAACGGGACGCAGGGCACCGGCATCGTCGGCGTCCTCGTGACCCTCGAGAAACGCGATGGCACCTGGCTCATCACCGATGCTGAAGAGTCCTCACGACGCCCCGGCAGCCTGTGATGCGCTCACGCGGCCGTCAAACCCGTACGCCCGAAAGCGTGATGTCGCGAAACTCGCGGGCCGTGTAGTCGGCGTCCCACGTGGACTGAAACAGGAACACCGGGTTGCCGTCCAAGTCTTGTACATACCGCGCCGTGCTCATGAGAGGCACCGCAGCCGCGCGGTCTTGGCCGCTCACGATCCAGCGGGCCACCTTGTATGGCAACCACTGGAGTGTTGTGGGGGTGCCATACTCCTGCTCGAGCCGAAATCGAACGACGTCGAACTGGAGCGTGCCCACACCGCCGAGGATCGGCTCACGGGCGGTCGACACGGGATCGTAAAACCGCTGGATCACACCCTCTTCGAGCAGCTGCGCGAGACCGTTCTCGAACTGCTTCCGCCGGCCGGTGTCGTCGCACCGAAGAATCGCAAATTGTTCCGGCGCGAACATGGGGAGCGGCTCGAACGCCACCGGCTCCCCTTCGCAGATCGTGTCACCGAGCCGGAACTCACCTGGATTCACAAGCCCCACGATGTCGCCGGGGAACGCCTCCTCGACCGTCTCTCGCTCCTGACCAAAAACTCGGTGCGCCCGTCGCAGGCGAATCGTCTTGCCCGTTCGTGTGTGGAGCACCTCCATGTCCCGCCGGAACGTTCCGGAGCACACGCGGACGAAGGCGATCCGGTCACGATGCTTGGGATCGAGGTTCGCCTGAATCTTGAAGACGTAGCCCGCAAACTCGGGGCGAGTCGCCGGCACCGTCACCCCGTTTCCTCGCCTGGCCGTCGGCGGCGGGCAGAGGGCCAGGAAGCCGTTGAGGAACTGCTCAACCCCGTAGTTGACAAGTGCGCTCCCGAAGAACACCGGCGTCTGTCGGCCCGCCAGGAACGTATCGCGATCAAGCTCAGCCGCCGCGCCCATGACGAGTTCTGCTTCTTCGCAGGCCCGCGCGCCATGATCGGAGCGGGCCGCCACTTCTTCAAAATCGACCTCCTCACCGACGATTCTCCGGTCGCCCTGACGGCCTTCGAAGAGATGCGCCCGGCGGGTGGCAAGATTGAGAACGCCTTCGAAGTCCCTGCCGCTGCCGACCGGCCAGTTGGCGGCGACCGCCGTGATGCCAAACTTCTCTTCGATCTCCGAGAGGATCGCCAGCGGGTCACGGCCGGGGCGGTCAACTTTGTTGACGAACGTGATCACCGGCAGACCGCGGAGCGCACACACTCGGAACAGCTTCTCGGTTTGGGTCTCGATGCCCTTGGCCAGATCGATGACCATGACGGCGCAGT
>CAYZHH010000123.1:4590-10081 GCA_964478275.1 uncultured Candidatus Kuenenia sp. | reverse complement strand
GACCCGCTCAAATTCCTTTTCGGCAACGGCGCGAGCTTGAGCCGCTTTCACAGATTCCTGATACAAGGCATCGACATTCGATCCGGCTTTCAGTTCGGCACTCAGTCGGCGCAGGGAGCGTTGTTGTGTCGTGACTTTCTCGCGGGCACGAGTTGCAAACAGGCCGCCGACGAATTGCTGATCATCGCCGCAATCCGCTTCGGTCAGGCCCAATCGAGTTCGCAACAGTGGAAACGTGTTTTCGATGAAGCGAGTCAGTCGGCCGATGCGAGTCTTCGTTTGTTCTTGCTCGACCAATAGATTTCGGTGAGCCTCAATAAGTGGTCGTTCGTGGGGATCGACCAAGCCCATGACAAGCCGGAGCAGAAACGAAGCGTCATCGCGGTGAAGGTTACCGGTTCCTGAATCGGCATCTGGTTCGCGCCATTCGTTGTAAACGCGATAGCGGCAATCATGGTCGCGGGCGAGCCAGCCCAACAGATCGAGCCATCGCATGGGACGGCCAGCGTTGGGAAGCGCGATGTCCGGTACGTCGGCCAATGTCGCCCGTTCAACAAGCTGAGCGAAATCTGCAAACCCGAGCGAACCGTCAGGCCGAGTCAAAACTGCCCGCCAGTCTTCGCCAGGCATGGCCCACGATGCAGCGGCGGGCGAGTCGTGCAACGGGCGTACGACGACCCACGTCTTTCCATCGACATTCACCACGGCAATGACGTGAGCTTCCGGTAACAAGCCCGCGATGCGTTGGCGGGAGCTGGCCGAGGGCCCACGATCAATCCAAGAGATCGCGAAGCTGGCCGGGTTCGGATCGAATGCGAGGCTCTCCGAGATTTTCCGGCGCGAGGTCGGCCTCTCGCCGAGCCAGTACCGGGCCCAGCGATCACTTCCAGATCGACCGTGATGCGGGCCTATTCGGTTGGGCTACCGTAAGGCCGCGTGGAGAATCTCGGCCGGGTGGAGGGCGTGGCGGGCCGTGCCGTCGGCCACCTGATGACGGCAGCTCGTGCCAGGAGCGGCGATGATGGAGCCTGTGGGGGCGGACCGTACTGCAGGAAACAGCACCAGCTCGCCAATTTTCATGGACAGCTCAAAGTGGTCGCGGTCGTAGCCGAAGGAGCCGGCCATCCCGCAGCAGCCCGACGGGATCAGGCTCACGGTGTGGTTCCGCGGGATCGAGAGTGAGGCCAGTGTGGCGTCCATGCTCGACAGCGCCTTCTGGTGGCAGTGGCCGTGGACGAGGATCGTCCGGGGCTCGTCATCAAAGGCATCCGGGCCGATCCGGCCGTCGGCCGCCGCACGTGCGAGGAGCTCATGTATATCAAGCACGCTCTTCGCAAGCGTTGTCGCTCTCTCCGCCAGCCGCTCGGGCACGAGATCGGGGTACTCGTCGCGAAACGACAGAATCGCCGACGGCTCGATCCCCACGAGCGGTTCGTCGGCCGAGATTATCCCCGAGAGCAGTTCTACGTTCCGGGCTGCGAGATCACGAGCCTCGCGGACGAGCCCCTTCGAGAGCTGCGCCCGCCCGCTGTCGACATGCTCTGGGCACACCACCTCCCAGCCGAGCCGCTCCAAGAGCTCGACCGCTTTGATGCCGATCGTGGCGTCGAGCGTGTCAGTGAATTCATCGTTAAAGAAATACACACGGCCCAGGTGGCCGGGAACACGGCCGAGCTTGCCCGATCCTTGATTCCCACCGCGTTGCCTCCACCACCTGGAAAACGTTGTGCGGGGAAGCCGTGGCAGCGAACGCCCCGGGGCAAACCCCATCACCCTTTTGACGACGCTGGAAATCCCCGGCGTCGCGACAGCAAAGTTGTACAACCACGGCGCGATGGCAGCCCGGCGCATCGCCGCGGCCGACCGCGCCACAAGCCGGCTTCGCCACGGCACGCCTGTCGCATCATGACAGTGCTGCTGCCACTCAGCCTTGAGCCGAGCCATGTCAACATTCGACGGGCACTCGCTCTTACACGCCTTGCACGACAGGCAAAGGTCCATGACCGCGGCCACCTCGGGCCGCAGCCAGGGGCTGGCCGACGGATCGGCGAGGGCCTGCCGCAGCACGTTGGCCCGCGCCCGTGTTGTGTGATCCTCATCGAGCGTGGCCATGTAGCTTGGGCACATCGTGCCACCGGCCGACGCGGGCTTTCGGCATTGGCCAACACCCGTGCACTTCTCGGCGGCCCGCAGGATGCCGCCCGTATCGGCAAACCGAAAGACAGTCTCATGATGCGGTTCGGCCTCACCCGGCAGAATCCGCAGCGACGTATCCATCGGCACGGCATCAACAATCTTGCCCGGATTGAAGATGCCTTGCGGATCGAAGGCCGCCTTCACCCGCTTAAAAAGCGCGTAGCACTCCTCGCCCACCATGAACCGGATGAACTCCCCTCGCAGCCGGCCGTCTCCATGCTCGCCGCTGAGTGAGCCGCGGTATTTTTTGACGAGGGCGGCGACGTCCGTCGCCACGCCTCGGAACATCGCCAGCCCCTCGGGTGAATGAAGGTCAAAAAGAGGACGCAGGTGCAACTCACCGGCCCCGGCATGGGCGTAGTGAACGCAGTCGATGCCGTACCGTTCGGCGAGCAGCCGATCGAATTCGGCGATGTAGGCCGGCAGATCACTCACCGCCACCGCTGTGTCTTCGACGATCTCGCGGGGCTTGGCGTCGCCCGGCATATTATTGATGAGCCCTTGGCCAGCCCGGCGCAGCTCCCACACCTTCTGGGCGTCTGCGCCAGCGAGCAGCGGAGTGGCATAGCCGAGACCAGCCGCCCGCAGCTCGCCTTCGACGCCGCGGAGTTTCTGGAGGAGCGCGGCCGCGTCGGCGTCTCGCATCTCCACGACGAGGACGGCCCCCGGATCACCCACGACGAACGAGCGGTTGCGAGACTGCTCGAGGTTGTCTCGCGTGCAGTCGAGGATTTTTTTGTCGATGAGCTCGCAGGCGGTGGGGCGGGCATCGGCGGCGCGGTCGGGCCGCATGACGATCACGGTTGCCGCAAGCGCCTCAGCCACGCTCTCGCAATGAACGCACAGCAGCGCCCCAGGCGGTGGCAACGGGATCACATTGAGCTCGTACTCGACGCCGAGAAACAACGTGCCTTCTGAGCCGGCGAGCAGCTTGCAAAAGTTGAAAGGGTTGTCGCTCGCGGGGTCGAGGGGCGACGCATCCATGAGCGAGTCGAGTGCGTAGCCCGTGTTGCGGCGGGTCACCTCGGGGCGCGGGAAGGCCGCGCGGATTGTCTCGCGAGTGGCCACGTCGCCCAGCATGTCGCGGGCCATCTGATACAGCCGCGTTTCAAGTGAGTCGCCGCCGCTGCACTTCGCGGCAAACGCGGCGGCGGTGACCGGCCCGAATGTCGCCTCGCTGCCATCCGCCAAAAACCCACGTGCCGAAACGAGATGATCGCGGGTCGTGCCCCAGGCGATGGAGTTGGATCCGCAGGAGTTGTTCCCCACCATGCCGCCGATCATCGCCCAGCCGGCCGTGGAGGTTTCGGGGGCGAAGAAGAGGCCGTGCGGCGCGAGGAACCGATTGAGCTCGTTGCGGATGACGCCGGGCTGCACTCGCACGCGCCGCTGGCCCACATCAAGGGCGACGATTCGATGGAGATGCCGCCCACTATCGACCACGATCCCGCCACCCACCACCTGCCCTGCGAGCGATGTACCCGCCGCTCGTGGCACAAGCGGGATCCGGTGCGCCGCGGCAAACCGCACGATCTCGCGCATGTCCGCCTCACTTGCCGGCAGGGCCACCGCGAGCGGACGCTCCTGGTACTCCGACGCGTCGGTTGCGTAGATCGCCTTGGCTACCGAGTCGGCTCGGAGCTCGCCCTCGAGCCGTGTTGCGAGGTCGGCGAGGGCTGCGGCGGAATCTGGGCAGGATGGCATCGCCTGTGATTCTGCCCTCCCGCTCGCCGCATGGCGAGGTGGAGGGCGGCCTTGAGGCGACGTAACGATCCTGTTATCTCCCCGCTCCCGCGGCCCGTGCCGCGCCTGGATCGCCCCCGGAACGCCTCCCGATGAGTTGGCAACAAGCCCGATCAATCGCTCTTGAGCAGCGGTGCCAGACTGTCTGCACCGCGCTGGGACTGGCCGCAGCGCACGGCATGCCGTTTGTGCGACGGGTGCTCGACAAGCTCTTGCTGGTGACCGATGGTCCCGAGGCAGAGCAGGCCTGGGGGTCGATTGCCTACGTGCTGAGTCAGGCATTCCATTGCCGGGTGCCGACGACCATGCTGGCGGCCGACCTTCGCGCGGCGCACGATGCCGGCTCGGTTGCTGGACTCTACCGAGCGATCGTCGACAGCCCAGCGTTCAACGCCTCACCGCAGGCCGCCGCCACGCTCGTTCCCCTCGAATCACCGGGGCTCGCCGTGGATGTGTCGGAGACGGTCCGAGTCCCGTACACGAGCGGCATCCAACGGATTGTCCGAAGCATTGCGAGGCATCTTTCCGAGGTCGCACCGACCGGCATGCTCGTCCGGTGGTCCGATCGAACCCATTGTTTCACGCCGCTGACCGAAGCGGAGATCGAGCGTCTCGTCGTGATGGAGGCGCCGCTGCCGAAAGACGACCCGTTGCCGGGCTCATCCTCTGCACGATCTACGATCCACATGCTCCAGCGTGCCGCCCTCTGGCCCACACGGAAGATCGAGCGGACCCTGCGTCGTCATCGGCAAAAAGCCCATCGTGCGCGACCGGTGCAGCCGTCGGTGTTCCTCTGGCGCGACTCCCTTCTTCTGCCCGAGCTCGTCGTGGGCGACGACCATGTCGATGCGGTGCGGCTCGTCTCCGCGTCAACACCGGCGCGTTCGACGATGATCTTCTATGACGCGATCCCGATCCGCTTTCCGGAATTTTTCGCCTCGAGCACGCTGTCGATGTACCTTCGCTCGCTCAGTCTCGCTCGTGACGTGAACATGGTCTCGTGCATCAGCCACACGGTGCGCGAACATCTCGAGAGCATTCTTTCAATGATGCCGTCACGGCAGCAGCCGACCCTTGCTGTGCATGCCCTCGGGGCGGATCTGCCGGACGGCGCTGACGCGGTGCCAGTGGCCTTTGATCGGCCCGCCGTCCTCTGCGTCGGCACTGTCGAACCGCGAAAGAATCATCTCCGCATCCTCGACGCGATGCGTCTTGCCCAGTTGGCAGGAAGCCAATTCACCGGCGTCTTTGTCGGTAATGCGGGCTGGCTCAACGGCCGGTTCCGGTCTGCCTTCGATGAGGCGACCGCGTCGGGCCACGACCTCGTGCTGCGGGAAAGCGTCTCCGATGGCGAACTGCGTGGCCTCTACGCTGCGTCGGCCCTCACAATCTACTGCTCGCTCGACGAGGGTTTTGGGCTCCCGATCATCGAGAGCCTTCGGCATGGGCGGCCTTGCATCACGAGCGATCGCGGGAGCATGCGGGAGATTGCCGATCAGACCGGTGGCTGCCGGGTGGTCGAGCCCGAGAGCGTGCCCGCGATCGCTCGTGA
>CAYZHH010000123.1:0-4580 GCA_964478275.1 uncultured Candidatus Kuenenia sp. | reverse complement strand
CCTCATCGATAATCCGGCCGCGCTGGCAAAGCTCACCCGCGAGGCCAAGAAGGCCCGCTGGCCCACCTGGCGTGACTACACCGACGAGCTCGTGCGATTCGCGATGCAGCCGGCCAAGGGGCTCGAGCGGCGCCGCCGCGCTGCCTGACAGACACCGACGAAAAGCGACGCCCCGATACGTGCCGAAGTTATGCAAGCCATCCTTCACATCGGCGACATGAAATGTGGCTCGACCTCGATCCAGGAATGGATCACGCGCGACGCCGAGCTTCTGCGCGAGCATGGCTTCTGGCTCTCTGCCGTCACCCGCGTGGTGCACTACGACAGCCGGCTATCGTGCTATGGCCTCGACAACCGCTGGATCGAGACCGAGCCTCGACGGGAAGCGGGAATTCGCGATGGCACGGAGGTGCCTGCATTCCGGCGCGACCTCGAACGCCGACTCGCCGACGAGGTGGCGGCGCTGCCGCCTGACGCGCGGGCCATGCTCTTCTCGCACGAGATGCTCCTGACGCTCAAAGACCACGAGGTGCAGCGGCTCGCCGACATGCTCCGGCCGAGGTTTGGTGGCATCCGGGTGGTTGCCTACATCCGTCGGCAGGACCGACTCATCCTGAGCCTCTGGGGCCAGCGGCTGAAGCAAAGTCATCCCGGCCCTGCGTTCTGCGATCACCAGATCAAGCACCGTAGCTATCTTCGGATGCTCGACTCCTGGGAACGCGCCGTCGGCCGCGACAACCTCGTCGTGCGGATTTTTGACAAAGCCGCGTTTGCCGAAGGGGATCTCGAGGCCGACTTCCGCGTCGCCGCCGGCATCCCATCTGACGAGCGGTATTCAATGCCCGTGCGCACCAATGAGAGCCTCGACGCGACCGCTCAATCGCTCTTGCTTGAGCTCGGGGCGCGACTGGCCGCACGAGAAGAGGCGAATCGTCGCGGGTTCGTCTTCTTCCTGCTTCGGCTGTTGAATCGTCGAAAATATCGCAACCCCCAGCCGATCCCGATTCCAATCGACCTCAGGAACCATCTCCTCCAGCATCACACCGGCCGCGGCCTCATGCCGGGACGGGGATGGGCCGAGCAGGTCATGGCGGCCTATGAGCAGGAGAACGAGGAGATCCGCCACCGGTATTTTCCCGAGCGTGCGCGGCTCTTCGACGATGACTTTTCTGACTACGCCAGCGATGGAGGCTCGCCTGGGGCAGTCCTGCGAGCATGTGATCCCGAGGCGCTACGAGAGCCATCCGTCGGGGCACTCGAGCCCGGCGCAATTTCCGAAGCCTACCGCCTCGTGCTGGGCCGCGAGCCTAGGCGCGTCGATATCGAACGCGAGCGAGGAGCGGCCGCGAATATCGCGCACTTATACGCCTCGCTCCTGACCCGCCGCGCGGCGTGAGCCGCCGCGATCGTGGGCTGAGCACGTTATCGCGGCACGGTAGCGTGCCTACTTTGCCACGAGGCGGAGGTCGACTTCGGCGGAGCCACCCTCGCCGTCGTCACGCTTCACCTTCAAGGGGATGATGTCGCCGACATTCACCGACGTGCGGAGCATCCGATCGAAGCCGCGACGCTCGTCACGGCTCGAAAACTCGAGCCGCTGACCGGCCCACTCGATGATCACGTCGCCTTTCTCGAGCCCCGCGGCAGCAGCGGCGGAATCCTCTTCGATGCGCTCGACTCGCGGAGCAAGATCATCCCCGCGGGGGCGCACAAGCTCGAGGCCGAGCTTCGCCCGCTCCGGTGCCGTAAGCGTCACCTCAAGCACCGCGTGGCCGTCGCCTCGTCGCACCTTCACCGGCACACGGTGGCCATCCGGATAGATTCCCAAAAGGCCCCGAAGCCGTAGGGCGTTGGCAACCGGGGCACCACCGATCTCAACGATCGCATCGCCCCGCTCAAACCCCGCCGTCGCAGCCGGGGAGCCGTCGGCCACGTCCTTGACGACAACGCTCTTCGCCGACACCGCCTCCGCCTTCCCAAACTCAAGCCCTGCAATCCGGGCGTGTTTCACCTCGCCGCCCTCTGCCGCCTCGAGCCGCGGCAGCCAGAGCTTTATTTGACGGGCGCTGATGGCAAAACCAAGACCTGTGTTACTCCGCAGGCCATAGCGGGTGCTGATCTGGCCGTTGATGCCGACCACCTGGCCAGCCATCGTGATGAGCGGCCCGCCCGAGTTGCCCGGGTTCACCTCGGCGTCGGTGACGATGCACTCGGTGTATGTGCCCTGGGTGTGATTGAGTGCGGAGACGATGCCCACCGTAAAGGTCGGAGCCTGGTCGAGCACGCCCAAGGCAAACGGATTGCCAACGGCGAGGGCCTCGTCACCCACCTTCAGGGCATCGGAATCACCAAGCTCGAGAAACGGCACCGTCTGTCCTTCGGGCACATCGAGCTTGAGGGCGGCAAGGTCACCGACGGGATCGGTGCCAAGCACTTTTGCTTTGAACGAACGACCGTCGCCAATCCGCACCGTGAACGACCGTTTGCGGCCGATGACATGGTCATTGGTGAGCATGAGCCCATCAGACCGAATGAGAACGCCGCTGCCACCGCCGATGAACACAAACGCAGGACGCACGCGGATGCACAGCTCGGTGAGATCAACAGCCGGTGCGGCTGGCGCGGCCATCCCATGGCCGGCCGCTATGACACTCGCCGTCACCACTGCCATCCTGAGAACGCACTGCCGGATGCGGTCCATCCCCGCTTCAAAAAACGTCATTTGTTCTCCTCCAGGACGACTTCGATCTCACGCGTGTCGTCGTTCGAAAGGACACCCTCGAACGTGTCACCGGGACGGAGTGTTTTTTTGAGTCGCTGGATGTCCTCGAGCGATTCGAAATCACGGCCGTTCACCACGAGGCGTGGGCCACGGCTCGGCCGCTGGATGAGGAGCGTGACCATGTCACCGGCGGTGCTCGCCGCGATGCGATCGGTGAGGTCGCGCCAGGTCTTGAGCTCGACGCCGCCAAACTCGAGCACGCGGTCCCCCTTCTTGAGCCCTGCTTTGTCGGCCGGTGAGCCCGGCGCCACGCCACCGAGCACGACATCCTCGCCAAACGCCCGGTCCATGTCGGGAACCACACCAAGGAACGGCCCCGGAATGCGGTCAAACGATCGACCTTCCTTCATCGCATCGATCACTGCCTTGATCCGATCGGCGCGGGCTACCATGCCTACGCCCGAGTTGGGTGCCCGTGTCCACCGCATGAGCTGCGGCGGCGGCACGAGCCGGCCGAGGATGGTGTCGGGCTCGATCGGTGCGGTGGCGATGCCAAGAAAGTTGCCCGCAGCATCCATGACGGGGCCGCCTGAGTTGCCGTAGTTCATGAGGGCGTCGGTCTGAAAGAGATAGCCACGGTTGCGAGACGGGGCGCTCACGATGCCGTTGTTGAACGTGTACGCCTGCGGGCTACCGGGAGCCACGCCCACGACGGCTACGGCGTCGCCGAGCATCGGCGAGGTTCCAGCGTCTGCGAGGTCGAAGGCGGCGAGGCCCTCGGCGTCGATCTTCAGAAGCGCCACGCCGAGCGGCTCATGTGTGGCGACGACCTTGGCCTCGTGGCGTTCGCCGCTTGGGAGGATCACCGTCACGCCCGTGATCTCGTTGGGCTGGCGGTTGAAGCCACCCTTCGGATCGGCGAGCAGCTTCTCAATCGGCGTATTCGCGTCGAACTCCCGCGGCTTGCCGGTCGCTTTGGCAACGAACGCAGTGTCGAGGCCAACATTAAAAAGACTCGTCAGCACAAAGCCGTCGGGGGAGATGACGAGGCCTGTCACCGGCCCGGGTGGCCGCCGCAGGAGCTGGTTCACCTCGAACGCCCGAGCGACGTTGGCAAACTCGGCGAAATGTTTTTGTTGGTCGTCCTTCGAGAGCTTGTCGTAGTTCTTGATTGCCCGGCGGCGCTCATCCCAGGAAATCCGTGGCAACTCCTCGGGGAGGAACGTGCGGGCAACCTCGATGCCGGCAAGGCAGGGCGCCACCGAAGTCGCGACACGGCCGAGCGATGCGGCCTTCTCAGTGGCCTGAACCGTGGCCGGATCGCTCGCGAGATCGGCCGGCGGGTCAAACACGAGCGGCACATCTTTCGACGTGAGCGCCGAAAACTTTTTCACAAGGACGGCGGTGGGCACGGCCACGCCCTGCCAGCGCTGCGCTGCGACGCCGAGGCTGATCACGCCGCAAAGCCGGCCGATCGAGTCAACGAGCGGGCCGCCATCGGAGCCGGGGTTTACGGCGGCGGTCGTCTCGATGGCGTTTCCCGAATAGAGCGACTCGCCCTGCTTCGCCACGTCATAGAGCCCGCTGACGATGCCGCGGCTGAACGACGCGCGGCCGTTGGTGAGCAGCACGCGGTCCACGTCGCTTGCGGTGTATGCGACGCTGCCGAGGGGCGGCATTTCCCGCGCGATCGGCAGGAAGGCCAGATCGTGGGCGTCCACTTTCACGAGGCTGGCAGCGAGGCCAGCGTCACTCGCCATGAGCGTGCCGTTGCGGGGCACGAAGCCGGGAAACATCACCTTGCTCTGGGTGGCGTCGGGCGGCACCACGCTCGTGGAGGTGAGGATGTGGCCTGTGG
>CAYZHH010000122.1:9302-10099 GCA_964478275.1 uncultured Candidatus Kuenenia sp. | reverse complement strand
GAGTGCGACGGCGGTGCCGGGCGCTGCCTCTCCGTAGGTTCGCACGACCCGCGTGACGTCGCGGCCTCCCACGATGAGCCGGCCGCTGGCGACCAGCCGCGGGAGAAGCTCGGCCGGAAGATTCGTGAGCAGGTTGCCGAAGGGATCGACATACACGACCTCCCCCTCGATGCCGGCTGACGTTTCCTGGGGCGTGGGAATCGGAAACATCGTGAGACCGGTTGCCGAGGCCCCGAGTGACTCGGGTGTCGCCCCGTCGATAAGTGCCACGGCTGCCGGCGCGAACACATCACGGCCATGAAACGTCGTCGATGCGTCGTGCGGCACGGTCAGCTCGCGGATCGCGACCGCCGGCGTTGTCGCGAGCACCCGTGAGAGAACGCCGTTGTCAGGGGCGAGGTACTCCTGCCCTCCTGCCCTCACCCACACAATTCGTCGGTGCGTTCCGACGCCGGGATCGACGACGATGATGTGGAGCGTGCCAGAGGGAAACGCCGGGCATGCTTGGGCGACGAGCCAAGACGCCGCGGGAATGTCATGCGCCGGGATATCATGCGCGATGTCGACGATCGTGACCGGTGAGCGAGCGTGCAGCAGCCGCCCCTTCATCTCGGCGACGTAGCCGCTGCCGACCCCAAAATCGGTGGTGAGCGTGATGATCCTCGGAGGCATGCCCGTCATGGTCTGGAACCTTTACCTGCCGCCGGACGAAGGGCAACGCTCATCGCCCGCCGGCATCTACCCGCGCGCGGCTCGCTCGAGGCCGTGACGCACATCGACGGCACCGCGCGGCTGCA
>CAYZHH010000122.1:0-9292 GCA_964478275.1 uncultured Candidatus Kuenenia sp. | reverse complement strand
GCCAACTCTGGTCGGCCGAAGAGCGTGGGCCAGTTGGTGGGCTCCACGAATTCCGCCGTGCCTTTCGGGATGTAGTGGAAAAACAACAGGTCGCAGAAGCTTCGACCTCCCGATTTGGGAATCGGGTCGCGGAAATGCCACTGGCTACTACCCGAGAACAGGACTGCCTCCCCCGGGTTTAAGGCGATCGCTTCAAAGCGCAAGCCAGGATCCGATCGCACCCGTTCACTCCAGTCCTCGCCCTCGACGCCGTCTTCGGGCCACGGCACGATCTGGCTGAAATGGATATCCCACGGCTCGCTCTGGTCGACGCAGATATCGAGCGTGTATTTGGCCTGCGGGGTGTCCATGTGAATTGGGCACCGGCCGAGCTGCGTGTACATGCTCAAGAAGTTGTAGCAGGGCTCGACCTCCTCGCCGCAGAGAGCAGAGACGCGGTTCGTGGCCTCTCGCTGCAATTCCGTCAGGTATGGGTGATCGTGCACGACCCATCGTCCGAAGCTCTTGGCCTCGTGCAACTCGAGATCACTCGGGGTCAATGATTTCGTGAGCGTTCGAACTCGCTCCATGACGTCGGGAGTGAAAACGTCCTGCAGATGCCGGGCGGAAAACTCCGGGCTCGTGCGGAACACGTCGGTCTTGGCGAGAAACTGCGCAAGCGCGACCGGATCATGGACAGCGAGGTGATGGCGGACGTCGGCGAATGCTCGCAGCCACGCACCGTCATACCAAGGGAAGCGATCAGAGGTGTTCATGACGATCGGTTTTGCGGATCTGGGGATCATGGCCCGACGAGGCTTGCTCGATGAGCCCCCGCGATTCGAGCGTGGCGAGGAACCCCATGAGATCCGCCTCGACCCGCGCGACCTCGACGCCATACTCCGCGGCGACGGTGGACGCGACCTCGCCAAGCGTGCGCGACTCGGCCATGAGGTCCCACATGCGTGCTCCGACGGCATCGAGGCCGAAATACAGCCCACTTCCGAGGTCGAGCAGGACGCTTTCGTCACCGACTGCTCGAGACATCACGTGCTGGGGGACGGCGACTTTCAGGGTTGGGTCCATGTCAGGTGTCGAGTTGGTTTCCATGCGCGAGAAGGGCCGCCCTCACGTCCGGCAGCCGCGAGAACTCCCGCGGATAGTCTAGCGAAAACGTCGGCACGGCGCTGCTGATTCGGTGCGTCCAGTCGAAGTGCCGGGCGAGGAGGTCACGGTCCTCGATGTCGAGCAAAAATGCGTGGTGGAGCCAGCCCATCACGCGATTCATGCCCACGAGCGGCGCGATCTTCGGAGCGGGCGTGTCCCCGGATTCCATGACGTATGCGGCGAGGAGCCGCTGGGGCGTGTCGCAGTACGGGAGCGAGTCGCTGGCGAGGAGTCGAATCTTGCTCGTGTAGCTAACCGGAGCACCACGCGGCGCATCTGCGTCGAGGAGGTTTTCCAGGCTGTCCTCCCAGAGGCGGATGGACGGATGGTTCGGAAGGGCAAACGGCCCGTGGAGCGTCTCTTCGACGAGCAGGCCGTCGTCGGTGAGGAATCCATGGCCAGCTCTTGCAAAGAACGCGGCCAACGTCGACTTTCCCATCCCCGACATGCCCAGGAAGGCAATCGCACCGCCGGGAACAGCGATCGCGCTGCCGTGAAACGCCGGCTTCCCTTGGCGGCTGAGTGCCAGCGGTTGCACCTGATTGATGGCCAGATGCTCGATGGTGAACGGATCGACCCCCGGGACTGGAAAGGCGAAGACGGCGCGGCCGTCGCCAGAGACATGGAAGTCGGCCAGCCCCGGAAATCGCAGGAGATACCCAGCCTCGGTGCGGTGGAACTCGGTCCAGACCGTTCCATCAGGAAGCGTGTACCGATGAAACGGTGTCGTTGCCAGCGGGGCCTGGGGACGATGCTCGCCGAGCGTTGAGTCGATCATCGGCGGGTACACCGTCCGAGCACCTGCATGATGATCGCCGACAATGCCTGCGGCGTCGGCATGAGATTTGCGCGATCTTGCGAGACAAGATTCTCGATGTCACCGACGGTCCTCGTTCCGTCACACGACGCCAGGACCGCCTGCTCGATGGCCCCGCGGTGATTCAGTTGGGCGGGGCGATCCCGCCGGTCCCGCGTGAAGTTCTCGCCGTCGAGCGCGAGGGTATTCCAGGTCGAGTGCACGAATTCCCGATCCCGCCAACGGATCCTCCACGCGATCAGCGAATCGTCGGGCCGGAGCATCACAGTCGCCTCGACCCGCTCGCCGGCTTCCACCGGCACCGGCTCGTCGAGGCCCAAGAAAACTTGGGAACGACTCACGCGATCCTTGGCGAGCGGGGAGTTGGTCATCCAGATGCCGTCGGCAAGCTCGCACTCGAACCAGCCGGCGATCCCGTCGAACAGTCCTTGGCGATCACAGTCGAAGTGCGCCGACCACGAGAGAAGCTGTGGGCTCGGCTCTCCGAGCGCGATAGACAAGCCGCCCGGCGCGCATGCCAGAATATCATCGGGCGTGAGCGACACGCCGTTCTTGGCGTGTGCCTGCACCGACCCGAGCCATCGGTACGCTGCCGGCACCTCATCCCCTCGCCAACGGCCAATGAGATTCCGGCAGGCTGGCGACGACACGGCGGCGAGCTTCAGCTCCAGCCTCGTTGGCACGAGCCTGCCACCCGGCTTCAGGAATCGGGCTCGGGCGTCTGCCAGGAGCTCACGAATCCCGTAGTCGACCCCGAAATACCCGATGTGATCGCAGATGACGACATCGACTTGCTCAGGGAGTGTGGCTTCGAACGAGCTTTCGTTTAGGAACGCGGCACGATTCGACAGTCCAGCGCCGGCTACCGTCAGCTTGGCAACCTCGAGGATCGCCGTCCTGTCGAGGAAGTACACGAATCCCGCACCTGCCTCGAGCGCGATGAGCCCGAGCACGCCACTGCCGCACCCGAGGTCGAGGACGACATCCCCAGGACGCACGACCTGCTGCAATGCCGCCCGATAGCAGCGCAGCTTGACGGCATCGGCCAGGTATTCGAAATGCTCTGCGAGAAGCTCGTTCATCGAGGCCATGAGGTGACTTATCCGGCTGGTCGAGCGACAATAGAACACGCCATCATGATGCTCGCCATTCCCATCATCAAGACGACCGTTGACGGCCGCCATCCGTGCCGCAGTCGGACAGTCATGGAAGGGCTGCCCGGGGCTGTGCCATGAGCGGTATCGCTGGTGTGATCGATTTTTCGGGAGCCCCGATTCCCGAGGGCCTCATCGACGGCATGCTCGCCCGCATGGCCCATCGGGGCCAGGACGGTTCGAGCCGTTGGATCGCGGGCCCGGTGGCCCTCGGTCACTGCATGACGCATGCCACGCCGGAATCGCTCACCGAGACCCAGCCGCTGGTTTCTGCCGACGGCAGGCGAGTGCTTGTGATGGACGGCCGGATCGACAACTGGGAGGAGCTTCGCCGCGACCTTGCCATGCCCGGCGCCAACGATGCGGCGCTCGTGCTGGCCGCCTTCGAGGCGTGGGGCGAAGACTATCCGTCGCGTCTCGAGGGCGATTACGCCATTGCCATCTGGGACTCGGAGCACCAGCGGCTCCATGCGGCGCGAGATCTCTTTGGCAAGCGGCCCTTCTACTACTGGCAGGAAGGTTCCCGGTTCGCCTTCGCCTCAGAGCAAGGGCCGCTGTTCACGCTCCCGTGGGTTCGCCAAACCCTTAACGAAGGCATGCTCGCGGAATGGCTGGGCCAGGAATGGTATTCCCTCGACGAGACGTTTTGGCAAGGCGTGTATCGGCTGAAGCCACGGCACCAAGCCCGCATCGATCGCAGCGGGATCGTGCAGCGGTCATCGTGGGAGCCGGATATTCACGGCACGGTGCCGTGCCGTAGCGATGCCGAATTCATCGAGTATTACCGGTCGATGTTGCGGGACATCGTTCGCAGGCAATCCCGGTCGCATCGGCCGCTGGCCTTCGAGGTCAGCGGTGGTCTGGACTCGTCGTCGGTCTATGCCCTTGGCCACGATCTGTTTACCCACGGCGAGCTACTCGCGCCGGGGATGCAAGGCTACACGCTCGCGTTTCCGCCCGGCACGCGGGCCCATGAGGTTGAGTACGCGCGTGCGGTTGGCCGTCACTGCGGCACGTCCATTCGCGAGTGCCCGCCCGTGTACCATCCGTTAGCCTGGTACCGCGAGCAAGCCTTGGCTCGGCGGGATGTTCCTGGACTGCCGAACGGAGTCATGCAGCTGGGGCTATACGACTCTGCGAAAGCCGACGGCGCCGTGGTCGTCATCGGCGGTTATGGAGGTGATGAGTGGACTGGCCAATGGATCCACGGGCGGTACTACGCCGATTTTCTATCGGCGCGGGATTGGCGAGGACTCTACCGCGCGTTTCGTTCAGACATCCATGAGCTTGGGATGTTTCGGACTTCGTACTGGCTGCTCCGGCACGGAATCGTCCCGCTGGCCCCAGAATCGCTGAAAAGATTTGCGCGACGATGCGTGCCAAGCGACTCAGGCAACGCGAACTGGCTCAGCCCTCGGCTGAGGTCTGAGCTTCGGCGACGGAGGAGTCTCGGCACTCCGGCATTGACAAGGACAGTTCGCCACAGCCAGCGAAGATTTTACCAGTGCATCCACCATGTGGAGGGAGATCACATCGTCGAACTTGCCGAGTACCACTTGGCGCAGCGGGGTATGGAGATGCGGTCACCTTTCTCCACCAAGCAGATCGTGCAGTTCGCGTTTTCGACCGACGAGTGGATGCGACACCGCAGAATGCAGCACCGCTGGTTGCACCGCGAAGCGATGAAACCGCTCCTGCCTACGGATGTCCTGGAAAGGTCGACGAAGGCAGAGTTCTCGATCGCCGTTCAGGCAACGAACGATCCGATTCGTCGACATGAACTGTCCGACCTCAAGACCAGGCGGCAAGCCTGGCTCGACGTTCCGCGATTTGATGCCCTTGCAAAGCAGGTCGTCGACGTCGAAGCGACCGGCCTCGAGAATTGGGTTCTATGGAATGCCTTCTGCTGCGATGCGGTCGCGTCGGGGTCATGTGAGTAAAACACGCGCTGGCTATCTCCGGCAGGCGATTCTCACGCCATCATCGTCATAGAGCCGCCTCCGTCGCTTCCTACGGCTCCCGAGCCCTGGGTCATGGCTTTCACCGATCCAAGCTCGGTGAGCTTCGGAGCGGCGTAGGGTGCGCGAGGTTCCGACGGTGTCTTGGCAACGTGCGGTTCTGATGCGTGCGTCATTTGAAAGTCTCCCGTTTGAGTTCGAGTGAAAATGCTGTGAACGAGGGGGCTGCGGCAGAGGCTGCGGCACAGCTTTTCGTACTTGAGAACTATAGGCGCGATCAAGAGATTGGCCAATTACCGTATTCCGTAAGCCGCAGGCACTGATCGATCCACGCCGGCATGTCCCGGTGGGAGATCAGCACGATCGTCATGGTGCCTTTCAGAAAGACCAGGCTTTCGTGGATTTCTTGCTCAAGCGAAAGGTCCAGCCCGCTGGTCGCCTCGTCCAAAACGAGGATATTCGGCTTCATGAGCAAGGCTCGCGCGAGCGCCAGCCGCTGCCGTTCGCCACCAGAAAGCTGAACCCCGCGGTCTCCCACGCTCGTCGCGAGCCCCTTGGGGAGTCGCTGGACGAACTCTGACGCGCGTACCGTACCGAGCGCCTGCCAGATTTCGTCATCGGTCACCTCCGGTCGCACCCATGCAAGGTTCGCTCGGACAGTGTCATTGAAGAGAAACGTCTCTTGGGCCACCGAGGCGATTCGCCCTGCCGCCCGCACCGTCCCCTCCAGGGGCACCAGCAGGCCCGTCAGAAGATCGGCGATCGTGGATTTTCCAGCGCCCGAGGGCCCGACGATGGCCAGTGCTTCGCCCGGCTGCACGCGAAAGCTCACATCCCTAATACCCCCTCCACGGCCATTCGGCGGATAGCGGAAGGTCACGCCTTCAAACGCGATTCCGCCTGGTGCGAGCCCGTCTCCAGAGACCTTCACCGCGCCCGCGGCGGCAGCCTCCGCGGCGGCTGTGAGGTCAGCGATTCGTCCGTACGCCGGGAGGGCGCTCAGCAGTTCTTGAATCCCGTACTGGCAGGATTGGAATCTTGGAACCAGCCGGGCGAAGAGCACGATAAGAAGCAAAAGCTCCCCCGACGGGAGGTTGAGCCAGGCCAGCGCGACATAGACCACGGCACATGCCACGGTTGCCGCGGCAATTTGGAATCGCATCGCGACGTCGGCATAGCTGCGGGTGGCGTCTACGACGGCGAGCCCGACGCCTTCCGAAAACTTCTGAAACGCCTGCTCGTGAACGCCCTCGGCGTGATAACTCTTCGCAACCTTGATGCCGGCAAGATGCTCGGATGCCGCACCGACCAGCCGCGAACCATGATCCGTGATCGCCTCGCCGACCTGGTGTGACCGAGACGCCCTCCCCCACAGGGTGACAAACAAGGCAGTGCCAGCCAGAAGCGCCACCAGCGTGGCCTGCCACGACACAAGCAAGGCCATGCCGACCAAGAGCGAGGTCACCACGAGTTGGCCGCTCAGATTCACCAACTGGAAGACGATCGCCCTAACTCGCCCCACCTCTTCCGACAGGGCGTGGACGATGTCCGACGGTCGTGCCTGCGTCAGGTACTCGTACCGGGCATTCATGAAGGCCCGGTAGAGCCGCATCCTGAGGTGATGGAGAAATTCCTCCCCCAGAATCGCGACGTTCACAGCCTGCCAAGAGGCAAGCACCGCGCGGCCACTCATGGCTGCGAGGAATGCCAGGAGCACCGGGGGTATCTCAAGCGCCACCCCAACGGAGGCGAGCGCATCCGCGATGGCTCGAAACAGGCCGCCCGGTGCATCGGCTCCGAATCCGGCCACGGCCAACAGCGGGATGAGCAGCACGATGCCGATCCCTTCCGTGACCATGATCGCGACGATGAGCGCGACGGCTATGACGACCCGCCCGCGCAGGACCGCCAGCAGCTCGCGCACGCATGCCGCGAACGACTCAATGCCGCGTGAACGGATGAAATTCATCCTTGATCTCCCCGCCAATCAGGACGTCTCCATCGCATTCCAGCCAGGCATGGGCCTTGAACCCATCCGCACCATTGGCAACGCCGATGTGGAGCCGGGGGACATACCCTGCTCCGCGAAGCAACCAGGCAGCGGCGAGGGATCGCGTGAGGCAGGTCGGCGCCGCCACAAGTCGCGCGGCCCGCTCGACGCCCATTGCGATGTCTGCCGCCGATCGCGATCCTCGGGCGGCGAGCGGACGGCCGAGGATCTGGGCCTCGAGCCAGCGATACGAGCTGACGCTGAGCAGAATGCGAACACCCCACAGCACCGGCCAGGCCCGCCAGATCGAGCGACGCTCTGCCGCAGAGAATGCTCGGTATCGACGGAACAGGCGGATGCTAGGATTCATGCATGCAATTGTACCGGCAGGCACTGGCCATCCTTTTCGGTGACCCGCTCCCAGCCCCCAATCCAGCCCCGAGTCCGCGGCTCACGAAGTGCATCCTCGAGCACGGCCTCGCACCCCTGTGGCACGCGAGAACCGGGCACCCTGGGCTTCGAGACGCTCGTCATGGGGTCGCCGCGCGCTACTTGCAGCAGCGGTCGGCCATGGAGGAGGTCGGCGCGACGCTCGACGCGGCCGGCATCGCGCACGCGTTCTTCAAGGGCACCGCCATTCGGGAATTGTTCTGGCCAGACCCAGCCTTCCGTTCGGCCGACGACATTGACCTGCTCGTTGCTCCTGAGGATCGCGATCGTGTCCTGCGCGTTCTGAGCGGTGCGGGATTCGATCATCGTCCCACTCCTGCGCAGACCCACGAGACGTCGCTTGCCAGGGACGGGATCGAGATTGACCTGCACTGGGGGATTCACAGGCCCGGTCACTTCCGTATCCCGATGCAATCCGGAGTCGTCGCGCGGCGGACTCGCGTCACCGGCGTTTGGACGGCATGCCCGGAGGACTGCTTTTGTCTGGCGCTCGTCATCACCGCGTTCGGCGATTACGCGACCGCTTCGACGGCAGGGCTGCATCGAATGGCAGACCTGCTCTTCATGATGGAGAGGCAGCCCCCCGACTGGAATGAACTGCGGCAGTCGCTCACAAGCCACGGCGCCCGGACCGGAGCGTGGTGTACGCTCCGAGCCCTGTCCCTCGTGGCGCCAGACAGGTTTGGCGAAATGATTGCCGCTGGCCTTCACGCGCTTCGCCCAGGCTTCGTCCATCGTGGGTATCTCGGCGCGTGGATCGCGGCCGATCTCCCCGCCCGCCTCGGTCGGCACCACTGGGTTCGCCAGGCTGCCTTCAGCCTTGCCATGCATGACTCGCTCGGGGACGCGTGGCGGGCTATGCGGCACAAGCTCGCGCCTCCCCAGAACACCTCAGGAGACGGCCGCCAGGATCTTTCCTGACCATTCGGGCTGCTCCCGACAGAACGGTCATCCCCGTCGGATGATTTCCAGGCACTTTTCGCGAACCTTGGCCGGATTGACGTTCGCGTTCTTCTTCTTGGCCTGCCCGATGAGGCCGGCGGCAGCCTGTTCTTTGCCAGCCTGCACGTCGGCCACGATCTTTGGGTTGGCGGCGAGCAGCTCCTTGCACAGCGCTTCGAGCTCGTCGTCGCCGACCGCAGCAATGCCCATCTCGGCCACCACGTCGGCCACACTCCGGCCGTCGGCAAGGACCACCGCAAAAATCTCACGGCCGCGGCTCGTATCGAAGTCGCCCTTCGCCACCCGCGCGATGATGTCGGCCACGGCGGCGGGCTTCATTGGAAACTCGCCAATCGTGCCCCCGCGCTCGTTGAGCGTGCGAAGGACGTCTTGCTGCATCCAGTTGCTCGCCACCTTGCCGTCGCCGGCGAGCGTCGCGAGCTCCTCGTACCAGGCGACCAGGTCGCGGCCTTGGTTCACGAGCACCTCGGCGTCGTACGCCGTGATTGTCCACCGCTCGGCAAGCGCCTGCCGCAGGACGCTCGGCGGATCACCCATCGCGGCCCGTGCCGCTGCCACCTGCTCTTCGGAGACGGTGACAGGCACGAGGTCGGGCTCGGGGAAGTAGCGGTAGTCGCTCGACTCTTCCTTGTGTCGTTGGGCCCGCGTCACCCCGGCAGGATCATCCCAGCCGCGGGTTTGCTTGGGCGCGGAGCCGAACTCCGCGCCCGTCGCCTGCCACTCCTCGAACTGACGGACCGCCTCGTAGGCGATCGCCCGCTCGACCGAGCGGAAGGAGTTCACGTTCTTGATCTCGACGATCGGTGTCTTGGCG
>CAYZHH010000121.1:2196-10271 GCA_964478275.1 uncultured Candidatus Kuenenia sp. | reverse complement strand
AGTCGGCGCCCCAAAACTCGTGCCCGAGGCCAGTGCCTTCTCGATGGCGGCCACGACCCGCGGGTGCCGATGCCCGAGGATCATCGGCCCCCACGAGCCGATGTAGTCGAGGTAGCGATTGCCGTCGATGTCCGTGAGCCACTGGCCCTGGGCTTCGCGAAAAAAAATCGGCTCGCCACCGACGCCGCCAAACGCCCGAGCAGGCGAGTTGACGCCCCCAGGGATGAGGCTGCGGGCGCGGGCGAAGGCGGCATGGCTGGATGAGCGACGGGCGGCGTGGAGAGCCGACGGGTGGGAATCGTTCACAAAGAGCTTTCGAGAGGAGGCGACGCGTGGATGGCTCGAGGAGTGCTATGGCGCGGCCAGCAGCCGCCGAGCCTCCGTGACCGCGCTGGCGACATGCGGACGATCGGCGTACATCTCGACGAGCCCCTTCAGGAGCTTGTGTCGGCGGGCGAGCACGGTCTCGCGGTCGGTCTCGGCCAGGATCCTAGCCTGCGCGGCGAGGGCGGCGGCCTCTTTGAGCGTGGCGGCCGCTCTCGCGGCGTCTTCCTTCCGCTCGCTGGCGGCGAGGGGAGCCAGCCTCTCGATTTGACGGCGGACGAGCGCGAGCCAGAGCGATGCATCGTCGCCTGAGGCCGGCTGCGCAGCCGCTGGCTCGCGCTGGTGGAGCGCGAGAATGGCCTCGAGCGCCGCCCCACACGCCAGAGGGCTTTCCGACTCCCGCGCCATGGCGGCCCGATAGTCTCGCTCGATCGCACTGGGCACCTGACTTTTGGGAAGTCTCCGGCGAGCCCGTCGTTCCAAGGCGTCGAGATCGAGACTGTGGGCAAACTCACGAATCTGATCGGCCCGCGCATCATCACGGAAGCGTTCGAGAAATGTGTCGATGGAGCGCTTCGCATCTCGAAGATCGGCCGACGGGTTGTCTGCGATCGCCATGATGCGGGCATGCAGGGTATCGGCAGAGACGGGCCGCGTGACGACGTAGGCCATGATGACCACGATGGCTACGAGGACAACCCCCACCACGGCCTTGATGGAGGTATCGCGAACGGCCTGCCGCGCGGCCTCCTCTCGCATGGAGCGATCGAGGTCGGCGACCGTCGTGAACCGAGTAGCCGCGGCCCTTCGCGGGTCAGCGAGACTCGGATCGGCTTCGGTTGTGCGATGGGCGAGTGACCCGGCGTCGATGGAGGTGGCCGCCACGAAAGCTTCCGTAGCTCCGTCACCGCCGGGCCCGGGCCCAGGCCGAGGCCGAGGCCCAGGTGCGGTCGCAGGACGCTTGGCTTCTCGCGAGCTTTCAGCCGGCAGTGTGCCACGGGTCTTTGCGAGGAGGTCGACGCCGGTGGGGGCACGATCGACGCGAACGGTGGCCCCCGCGACGGGACCGGTCGCAGGAGGAGATGGGTCTGCCTCCTGCTCGATCGTCTCGAGCAAGCGGCCGACGGCCAGGGCGCTGGCAGGGCGTTCATCGGGTTTCTTTGCCAAGAGCTTGTCGATGAGCTCGTCGAGCGCCGGCGGCACGTCGGTGACTGCCTTGGACACCCGCGGCGGCGCCTCGCGGCGCTGCCGCACAAGCACCTCGAGGACCTGGGCACTCCGAAACGGAGGCTTGCCTGTCAGCATCGCGTACATCACGAGGCCGAGCGCGTAGAGATCAGCTCGATGATCGACTGCCGAACCGGAGGCCTGTTCCGGTGCCATATATTCTGCTGTGCCGACGACGGTGCCAGCCTGGGTCTGGCCAGTCTCGCCGAAGAGCCTCGCGATTCCGAAGTCGGCCAGCTTGACGCCGCCATCAGCCGCCGACGCATCCCCGAAGAGGAGGTTGGCCGGCTTCAAGTCGCGGTGCACAATCCCTTGGTCATGGGCTGCCTTGAGGGCCCTGGTGATCGCGACGGCCGTGGCGATTGTTTCCCGCCAGGAGAAGATGCGGCCGTCCTTGAGCAGGTCCTCCAGACTGCGACCGGGCACGAGCTCCATCGCGAAGAAGGGCAAGCCATCTTCTTCGCCGAAGGAGAGCAGCCGGACGATTCTGGGATGCCGCAAGCCCTTGAGCGCCTCGATCTCCGCCTCGAACCGGCGGCGCAGGCCAAGGTCATCGCTCAGGTATGTCGCCAGCGCTTTGACGGCCACGACCTGACCGTCGGCACCTTCGGCCTCGTAGACCGTCCCCATGCCTCCGCGACCGAGCCGGCGACGAATCGAATACGGGCCCAGACGTGTCGGATCCATGGCCGAAAGTGTATCGCAGCAGAGCGATTGGCGGCATCCGCGGGTACAACAGGCACCCGCAGCACCCCATGAGAACCACCATGCCCCATGGATCGACGGCAACAGACGGCCCCACCCGGCTCCTTCCGGCCGACACAAACCAGGCCCGCGGCCTCGCGGCCTACGCGATCGACTTTCTCTCCCGTGACCCGCGGCCGATCGGCCAGGCCACGCTCGACCTGCTCGAGCGCTTTCATGTGGATAGCGTTGGCTGCGGCGTGTCGGCCATTGCCCATGCCGCCAACGCCCCCTCCGTCCTGCGACGGGACGCCCTCGCGACAGCCCCGGCAGCGGGCACGACCGGTGCGGTCTGTCTCGGCTCGCGCCGTCGATGCCTCACCGAGCGGGCCGTGGCGGCGAATGCGTCAGCCGTCCGCGAATGGGATTCCAACGGTACGAATTTTGGATACGACGCAGATCGCGGGCGGATCGCGGGCGAGTTCGGGCACAACGATTTCTATCCCGTCGCTATCGCCGCCGCCACCGAGGCGGGCCTCGACGGTGGCCAGACGCTGCGCGTAATGCTGCTCATCGACGAGATCCGCGGCCGCCTCGCCGAGGTGTTTGCGCTGCGACGGTATGCGATCGATCATGTCCATCACGGCACGGTCGCCTGTGCGGCGGCGTTCACGGCGGCCCTCGGTGGGAGCGAGGACCAGGTGGAGTCGGCCATTGGCATGGCGGTGGCCCACTATGTGCCCTTCCGCGCGATCCGCGCCGGCCACCAGCTCTCCGACAGCAAGGGCGCGTCGGCGGCGCTGGCTGCCGAGGCAGCGATCCTCTGTGGCCGGCGGGCGCTTGCGGGCTTCATCGGGCCGCAGGACGTCTTTCGCAATCCCCTCGCCATCTACCGGTTCAACGAGCCGACCGCGGACGGCCGCAGTCCCTTCGGTCTCGAATTCGGCCTCGAAGGCGATGCCTTCGCCATTCACGCTATGCATTTCAAGCTCGGTCTCTACGAGCATCAGTCGGCGGGCGCGCTCCAGTCGCTCGTCGATCTCTTCGCGCGACACCCTGCCCTGGCCCATGAGCTCGCTGGCATCGAGAACATCCGTGTCACGATCTACGAGCCGGCTTACTCGATCATCGCCGACCCGGCCAAGCGAACCCCGACCACGCGGCAGTCGGCCGATCACTCGCTGCCGTACATTCTTGCCCGGACGCTTCTCAAGGCGTCATCGACGGCCACCACCGGCACGCCCCCGAGTTGGGAATCACTCATGCTCCTGCCCGACGACTATTCGGACGAGGCGATCCGTGAGCCGGCGGTGGCGGGGTTGATCGAGCGCATCGCGATCGAGCACGGCGGGGCGGAGTATGACCGGCTCTATCCCGACGGCATCCCGACACGGGTCGTCATCGATCATGCGTCACTCGGGTCGCTCGACGGCGGCCTTGTGCGATATCCGCTTGGGCACGCCAAGGCCGATGCGGAGCGGACGGCTGCGATCGTGGATCTTAAATTCGATCGGCTTGTGGCAGGAGCCGTCAGCGATCCAGCAGCGGTGCGGGCTGGTCTGCGGCTGGCGGGCCGGTCAGCGAACGAGGTAGCGGAGCTCTATGGATTTCCCATTCACGGGTGTGATCCCGATTGACAAGCCGCCGGAGGCGACCTCGCGGCGGGTAGTCAATGCCGTCGCGCGGGCGCTCCAGATGCGCACGGTCGGCCATGCCGGCACGCTCGACCCGATGGCTACCGGCGTCGTCGTCGTGTGCCTGGGCCACGCGACGAAACTTGTCGACTTCATTCATCAGTGTTCCAAGCGGTACGAGGCCGTCTTCCTGCTGGGGCGGTCGAGCCCGTCCGACGATCTCGAGACGCCCGTCGAGGAGGAAGCTGACCCACGGCGGCCATCATGGGAGGAGATCCTGGCGGCCCTGCCCGCCTTCCGTGGAGAGATCCTGCAGCGGCCGTGCGACTACTCGGCCGTGCATATTGGCGGCCAGCGGGCGTACCGGCTGGCCCGCAAGGGTTGCGCGATCGAGATGCCAGCCAGGCCCGTGCGGATCGAGTCCCTCGCGGCCACGTCCTATGAATGGCCACGGCTTGCGCTCACTGTCGAGTGTTCCACCGGCACCTACATCCGTGCGATCGGCCGCGACCTCGCGACATCGCTCGGCACGCGGAGCGTCATGGAGTCGCTGGTGCGGACGTCCGTCGGGCCGTTCTGCCTGGATGCGAGCTTGCCACTGGCCGATGTCAGCCCAGACTCGGTCGCGGCGTGCCTGCTTCCGGCCGGCGCGGCTGTGACACACCTGCCACAGGTCGTGCTCGCTGGGCCTGCCGTGGACTTGGCTGTCAGGGGCGCGCTCTTTCCCGCATCGGCCATCAGCATGATCGCGGCGGAGCATCTCGCCGCCATCGACGAGGCCGGCGAGCTCATGGGAATCCTGAAGCTTCATACGTCGGGCTCCTACCGGCTGCGGCCAAACTTCCGCGGCTTGGGGTGAGGAGCGTGCTGATCGCATGCGCGTTACGTACGCACGGCATCAAGGAGCCCGGTTGAATCGCCGAACGACGTCTGGGGCGCGCCCATGAGGTCCAGCATAGTGAGATAAAGGTTTGTCATCGGCTGCTCGCTTGGGAGCTTCACGTGGCGGCCGACAGCCAGTCGGCCACCGGCTCGGCCCGCGACCACGACTGGGAGGTCATCGTGGCGGTGGCGGTTGCCGTCGGAGAGGCCGCTCGCATACACCACCATCGAGTGGTCGAGGAGGCTTTGGCCGTCCGATTCCTTGACCTCTCGCAGGCGGCCGAGGACATAGGCGAACTGCTCGGCATAGAACCGATCGATGAGGGCGATTTTCTCCAGCGACTCCTTGATCTGGCGGTGATGCGATAGTTCATGATGACCGTCGCCCACGCCGATTTCGGGAAAGCTTCGATTGCTGCCGTCATGCGCGAGCATGAACGTCGCGATCCGGGTGGAGTCTGTCTGGAAGGCGAGTACGAGCATGTCGCCCAAGAGCCGGATGTGCTCGCTGTGGGCAGGCGGCGGTCGGTCGGGCAGTTCTCTGTCGGGCACCTTCGGCGGTGGCGCGTCGAAGCGGGTGACCTGCCGCTCGATCTCCCGAAGGCCGGCGAGGTACTCATCGAGCTTGCGGCGATCCGCGGCAGCAAGTCCACGACGCACGCCCTTCGCATCCGCCATGACAAAGTCGAGGATTGATTTCTGGGCTGCTCGGCGGGCGGCAAAACTGGCGGCCCGATCCGTACCTTGGCCCGCGCCGAAAAGCCGCTCGAACACGAGTCGCGGATTCGTCTCAGGCGCGACCGGCTGGTTCGCACTCCGCCAGGCGATGTTGTGCTGGTAGGCACACGAGTATCCCGAGTCACAATGACCACTCGTGCGGCTTGTATCACAGGACAGCTCGAGCGACGCAAACCGTGTCGCGTTCCCCACGGCCGCTGCGGCGAGTTGATCCACCGAGATCCCGACGTGGATGTCGTCGCCGGCTGTCTTCTTCGGCCGGGCGCCGGTGAGAAACGTGGCCGACGCGCGGGCATGGTCACCAGCACCGTCGGCGCCGGCCGTGCCACACTGATGGGCGAGCCCAGTGATAACCTGCAGGTCAGCCTTGAAGGAAGCGAGTGGTTCGAGCGTAGAGCCGAGTTCAAAGTCGCTCCCGTTCCCTCGCGGTCGCCAGCAGTCCACGTTGACCCCGTTGGGGATGGAGAGGAATGCCATGCGTGTCGGCGTAGTCACGGAGGCCGCAGAAACGCGTGCCATCCCAGTTGGGCGAAACGACTCCAGCGCCGGGAGGGCCACGGTGGCACCGAGGCCTCGTAAGACGGCCCTCCGCGACAGGATGCCACGCGGCCGATGGCTGTCTGTTTCGCTCATGGTGTCGCCTTTCCGGCAGGCTGGTGGGGCGGGGCTGGTGGGGTGGCGGCCGCAACGGCACGCCGCATCTGGAACGGCACGCTGGCAATCACTCCAGTGACGATCGTTGTGAGTCGTTTGTCTCGTTCAACCTGGTGGACGATTGTATTCACCGCAGGCCCGTCGAAGTATTCCAGTCCTCGGCCGATCCCGTAGGTGAGCATCTTCTCCGTCAGGCACCGGTAAAAATCCAGCCGCCGCTTTCCGGCAATCAGCTCCGAGAGCTCGCGGACATCGGCGAAACTCTCCCCGGTGACGAGCCGGCCAGCGGTGTCGATCGTCGCTGCGGCAGAATCGGTCCGCCACTGTCCCGCGGCGTTGTACTGTTCGAGGGCCAAGCCGAGCGGGTCCATTCGCGCGTGGCACGAGGCACACAGGGCATCACGGCGATGCCGTTCCATGACGTCCCGCATCGTCGCGTGTTTGCCGAGTACGGAAGCAGTGTCCTCGATCGCTGGCACGTTCGGCGGAGCCGGAGGTGGTGGCGTTCCGAGAAGATTCTCGAGAATGAAGAGGCCGCGTTTGACAGGCGATGTTCGCGTGGGATTACTGGTGACCACGAGGAAGCTGCCGTGCGTCAGGATGCCGCCGCGCGATGTGTCGGGCGGGATTTCCACGAGCCGCATCTCGTTCCCCGCCACGCCTGGGATGCCGTAGAACCGTGCCAGCGGCTCGTTGAGAAACGTTTGTCGTGTCGTGAGAAGCGCGGTGGCCGGCAACCCCTGGCGGAGCACGTGGGCAAAGAGGAGTTCCGTCTCCTTCCGCATGGCGTGCCGAACGGGGCGACTGAAGATCTGCTCTCCCGCTTTCCTGTCGCTCAGGCCGAGAATGGTCCGCACGTCGAGTGGGAGCGACTCGACGTCACGCGTCTTGAGCCACTGGCCCACGAAGTGCTGCACGAAGGCGTCGCTCCGGCGATCGTGGATCATGCGATCAATCTGGTGTGGAAGCTCCCGTCGCAGACTCCCCTCCCGCGCCAACCTAAAAAGTTCGTCGTCGGGCATCGTGCTCCAGAGGAAATAAGAGAGCCGGCTTGCGAGGGCGTACTCGTCGATGAAGACGGCGCCTGGCGTCGCTGGAGCGAGAGCGACAGCCTCTTCCTCGAATCGAAACAGAAACCGCGGCGAGGCGAGCACCGTGGTCACCGCTGTCGCGATCCCCTTCTCGAATGAGCCACCGGGGAGGGCCTGGGCCGACTCCGCGACCGCGACGAGCCGACTGAGCGTCTCGTCGTCGACTGGTCGGCGGAAACCACGCGCTGCGAGACGCTCGACGGTGCGGCGGAGGTGCTCGCCGCGCTCGCCTTCCGCGTCGGGTGGCGGCCCATGGGGAAAAAGCCGCCGCAGACGAGCCGGATAGTGCTGCTTTCCATCGCCGGCCTTCGCGCGGACAGCCTCATCGCCAATCCGACCGCCCACGCGGCTGGCGATCGCGAGGTATTTCTCTATGAGCAGGGGCGAGACGGCGAGCACGGAGCCGATCGTATCGAATCCGTAGCCGGTATCGTCGATGGGCAGTTCGTCGCGGACGTTGTCCTCGATGCCGGTCAGGTCGCGAACCGTGTTGGCGTACTCCACGCGGTTGAGACGACGGAGCACGACATGGCCCGGGTCTGGCCGCGAGGGAACCACGCCGAGCATGTCGCGAGACACGAAGTCGACAAGCTGCCGGCGCTCCGCGGCCGACGGCTGAAGTTCGTCGGCCGGAGGCATCGTCTCCGCACGGAGATTTTTCCAGACGGCGATCCAGCGAGCTCGGATGGCCTCGTCAGGAACGGCGCCTGCCTTGGGCCGCGACGCGAGGAGCGTGTCGAGGGCCACGCCTCCCTCATCGCCACCGTCCGCGTGGCATGCCCCGCAGTACTGCGTCAGCAGCGCCGGGCCTGTTGCATCGGCGGCACGCGGAGCTCCCACG
>CAYZHH010000121.1:0-2096 GCA_964478275.1 uncultured Candidatus Kuenenia sp. | reverse complement strand
GTACTGCGTCAGCAGCGCCGGGCCTGTTGCATCGGCGGCACGCGGAGCTCCCACGGCGCTCACGGCGATCACGACGGCATGAAAACAGCGGCCCCAAGCAGTCATGTGCTCGTTTCTCTGATTACGTCGCCCGAACCGCCATCGCCTGCCTATCCTACGCTGGGGATGTCCCTACGACGACCAGTCCATGACATAGAGACCGATCGCGGCCACCATGAGGAGTGCCGCGATGACGCGACGCAAGAACGTGTCTCGATCGATACGCTCCTCGAGGTCGTGCCAGCCAGCCCGCGCGAGCCAGGCGCCGAGGACGACCGCCATCACGCCGCGGGTCGCCTGAAGCACGTTGCCAAACACCACGCCCACGAGTCCGAAGCAGGTGTAGAGCGCCACCATGCCCGACAACCAGGCGGCCCCGTACTGGATGGCCGCGATACGCTCACTGCGGTCCCGTGGCCGAAGGGTCGGAGCGATCAGGAGGGCGACCATTGCCAGCGCCCCGCAGGCGACGTAGGTGACGGCCATCGCCAGTGCCCCGGCATGGAGCCGCTGGATCGGCTTTCCGGCCGTGTCGAGCGATGGTTCGAGGCCGTCGATGAGCCCGAGGATGCAGAGGTCTGAACAGGCGAAGCCGAGGCATCCGACGAGGAGAATCGCAAAGGCCAAGGGCGGGATCCCGCCGCCGCGTTGGAGCATCCAGGCCGCTACGGCGCTCGAGCCGACGGCCAGCCACTGCCGCCCATCGAGCCCGCCATCTGGCGCGAGGGACACGATCGCCGCGAGCATCACGAGCTTGAGACCCAAGAGCGGCGCCACCCGCGACGCGGGGATTTGTTTGAGTAGCGCAAAGACTGCCGCTTGGCCAATGAGGTAGCACCCGACCGATCCGGCTAGCGGCCAGAGCCAAGCAAGAGTTGGCGGCCATGATGCCGGAACAAAGAGCACCATGAGCGGGAAGGATGCAGCGCCCATGACCACATGGGCCTGCACGAGGAGCCGCAAACTGCCGCCGCGGGAACGATTGCCGTGGTGTCGCGAGACGAGGTAGGAGACGGCGCTTGCCGCCGCGGCAAAGAGGCCGGCCGCCACGCCGATCGACAGCGATCCGGGAAGGTTCATCAAGAGCGGCGCGAGCGAGGGCGGGGATCGAAGCGAAAGCACGATCCTAGCACTCGCCCCAGCCCACGGCCGCAGTGTCTTCGTAGACGTTCCTTCCCATACGACCCGTACGGTCGGACGGCCCCCTGCCCTGTGCAACAGGCCGCCTGTCCAGATTCCGGCCTGTAGAGTTGCGAGGAGTTCCTGCCCGCCCCGGATAGAGCCTTCATGTCGATCGCCGAACGCGCTCCCCTGCATTCTCCACTGGCTGCCCCTCGGACCGGAGTCGTGCCGCAGTGCGCGGCGGTTGCCCGCAACCGCGTGCGCGACCTGGCGGCGCTCGTGCTGCTGGCGACCTGCGGGTTCCTGGTGGTGGCGCTCGTCACATTTGATCCCGCAGACCCACCGCTGTCGCGAGGCTTCCCTCCGAACGCGCGGGCTGTGAATGGCTGCGGACTCGTCGGTGCCGTGGCGGCCGCCGGTCTCTATGAGGCGCTCGGGATCGGCGCGTGGCTTGCCGTCGCGCTGCTCGTTGCGGTCGATGGGGCGATGCTCCGCAGGCGCCCTCTCCCAGACCTGCCGCTCCGTGCCGTGGGGGCCGTCGTGGCCGTGGCCGCCACCTGCTCGCTGCTGGCCGTCTTTCTTCCCGACTGGGCTCCGCGTCCGCTCTGGGGCGCGGGGGGCCGCATCGGTAGTCTCGGACGGTTTTTTGCCGAGGCGTATCTCGCCAAGGGTGGGGCCGCGATCCTGCTGACAGCGCTCCTGGGTGGCGGTCTGTTCTTGGCCTGCGATGCGGTGCTCATGCGCGTTGGCAAAATGACATGGGCCGGTGCGACGCGACTTGGCTCAGGCCTTCGCGGTGGGGCTTCCGCCGCGGCCAGCGGGCTGCGACGGCCGCGCTCGGCAGCAAATGCTTCGTCTGGCTCCGGCACTGCCGAACTGGCGCGGGTCTTCCCTGGCCTGCGGCACCGGCTCACTCCGGCTGGCCAGCGTGAAGG
>CAYZHH010000120.1:0-10343 GCA_964478275.1 uncultured Candidatus Kuenenia sp. | reverse complement strand
CGGTTGTCGCGACAACCGCACCCAAGGACAAATGGGGTTTTGCAGGGGATTGTGACGAATTAATTCGCGAGCGTTCCTAGGGCAAAAACCTCACAAACAACGGAGAAAACACTGTATTTTGCCTGTTTGTCTATGACTTTTATGAGTCCCCTGCTCTCACCGCTGAGCTACGGGCCCGCTGATGCACGATCGTAACGTGCCGGGCTGAGAACCCCATGCCTCGCGAATTCAGCGGCGGTCCTGGAGCTTCGCCAGCAAGCGAAGGATCTCGAGGTAGAGCCACACGAGGGTCACCATGAGGGCAAAGCCGCCGTACCACTCGAGGTACTTGGGCGCCCCACGCTCCGCCGCCTGCTCGATAAAATCGAAGTCGAGCACGAGATTGAGCGCGGCAATCGCGACCACGACCACGCTAAAACCGATGCCAATCATGCCGCTGCCGTGAAGCGACGCGAAGAGCGGGAACCCAAACATGCTGGCAACAAACATGACGAGGTAGAGCATCGCGATCCCGCCCGTGGCCGCCACGATGCCCAGCTTGAAGTTCTCCGTCGCCTTGATGAGCCCCGACTGATAGGCAGCGAGGAGGCAAAAGAGCGTGCCAAATGTGCCGCCTATCGCCTGGACCACGATGCCGGGATAGCGGGCCTCGAAGCCTGCCGAGATACCCCCTAGGAAGAACCCTTCGGCCACCGCGTAGACGGGAGCTAGGATCGGCGCCCACGTCTGCTTGAAGCAGATGACCATCGCTGTGATAAACCCGACGATCGCACCGCCAAAGACCCACGGTGCCACCGCGCCGATCCCCGCACTCGGATCGGCCTCGACAACCTGGAACGTTCGCGACCAGGTAAAGCACGCCGAGCCGAAAGCCAACACGAGAAGAAAGAAGGTTTTCTGAACCGTGCCGTTGATCGTCATGCGGTCGGTCGATGCCGTCGCCGCTTCCTGACGGTAAACGCCAAAGTTTTCAAACGTGTTGGTATTGAGCGCTGGGTTGCCCGTGCGCATGGGAAGTCTCCGTGGCGAGGACGGCAGGAGTTCAGCCGTGGCTTTGCAGCATACCAACGCTCCTGGGGGGCTGGAATGTCACCTCCCAGGGCATGGCAGTCGTGCACTTCGATCGATCAGTCACCCACAGCGGCTTCGGCACGGGCCGCGGGCTCGGGCGACACACGCTTGAGGAGCTTGAAGAGATCGCTGTTGGTCGTGAGCACCACGGTCGTGCTGCCGCCGAGCGTCGCGCGATAGGTTTCGAGTGTCTTCTGGAAGGCGTAGAACTCGGCGGCGGCAGGGCTTTCGCCGTAGGCTGCGGCGTAGACCTCCGAAGCTTTGGCATCGGCGTCGCCGCGGATCTCCTGCACCTTGCGGTACGCCTCCGACTGGATCCGCTCGAGATCCCGCTGCTTGCGGCCCTCGATCTTGGCAGCCTCGCCGGCCCCTTCGGACCGGAAACGCTCCGCAATCTGAATCCGCTCCGACATCATCCGGTCGTAGATCTTGCCAATCACACCCTTTTTATAGTTGACCCGCTTGATGCGGACATCGAGCAGCTCGATGCCCCAGATACCCATTTTTGGTGCCGCCGCCTCGAGGATTTTTCGCTCGAGCTGGCGACGACCAAACTGGATTCGTGGCAGCGTGCCAACGAGCCCCTCGACATCGCCAAGGGTCTCGTCTCGCTCGGCGGTGCGGTCCTTGTCGGAGCGGATGAGCTCGATGAGGTCGTGGCGAGCCACGACGTTTCGGGTCTCGCTGCCGAGGATGTCGTCGATCCGCGAGATGGCACTCCGCTCGTCGCGCAGGCTCTGGAGATAGACCAGCGGATCGACGATCCGCCAGCGGGCGAACGTGTCGACCACCACGTAGAGCTTGTCACGGGTGGTCATCTCGACCGGGCTCCCGTCCCAGGCCAAGGTCCGTTTATCGAATCGGTTGGCCGCCTGCACGAACGGGATCTTGAAGTGCAGCCCTGGCCCGGCACCGCTCGGATCCTTGTTGGAGTTGATCGGCTCGCCAACCGGTCGGCCAAATTGCGTGATGACCACCTGCTCGGTCTGGTCCACCGTATAGGCACATCCGAAGATCACGATGCCCGCCAGGATGATGCCCGCCGCACCGAGCGGCGAGACGAGCACGTCGGAGAGCCTTCGCATGAACCTGAGCAGGGGATGGTTGATGGGCAGCGGGCTCATGGTGCGGTCCTTGTTCGGCCCACGGCAGGCCCGCCGAGATTCAAAAGAGGCAGAAGCTGCTTGGCCTCTTCGTCAAGCACGATCGTGCCCCCGAGCCGAGGCAGCAACTCCGCCATCGTCTCGAGGTAGAGCCTTTGTCGCGTCACCTCGGGCGCCTTCTCGTACTGCTCGAGCAAGGCCACGAAGCGGGCAACATCTCCCTGGGCTTCGTTCACTCGGCGGATGGCGTAGCCTTCGGCTTCGCTCAGCATTTTTTGCGCCTCGCCGCTGGCCCGAGGCACAACCTTGTTGTATTCACCGTTGGCCCTGTTGATCATCTCCTCACGCTCCTGCTGGGCGCGGTTGACCTCATCGAACGAGGCCTGCACGGGCGACGGCGGCTGCACGCTCTTGAGCTGCACATGCTGCACTCGCAGCCCCATGCGGAGGTCGTCCGCGAGCGTGGTGAGCCTGGCGATCGTCTCGCTCTCGATACCCTGACGGCCGATCGTGAGCACTTCATCGACGGTGCGATCCCCCACCACCTCGCGCATCACGCTTTCGGAAAGCGCCCGCAGCGTGGGGCCAGGATCGCGAAGGTTGAAGAGAAACGCCTGCGGGTCGCTGATCTCGTACTGCACGACCCACTCCACATGGGCGGCGTTGAGATCTCCCGTCACCATGTCACTCTCGCGGGCAGGATCATCGGCGAACTGATCGGGATTGGTGGCATAGGGCGTACCGAACCCGAACTCCATCTTGAGCTGCCGCTTGACGGGCACGATCGTGACGGTGTCGATGCCGAAGGGAAGCTTGAACCGCAGGCCAGGCCCGACGGTGCCGACATACCTGCCGAAGCGCTGGATCACCCCCACGCTCTCGGTGCCGACCGTGTAGACACCGCGAGCCAGGCCGAAAGCCAGGAGCACCACCACGGCAGCCGCCACGAGCCAGCGGGGATTGACACCGGGGCCGGTGGGCGATGATGGGCGGCGGGGCATGCTCACGCGGGTCTCGGCTGAAAAGGAGCGGGGCGAGTCGGGTTCGTCACCGAGACCATTCATAGTTCGCCGACGGCCGCGTGTCGAATCGATGGCCCGGTGGATTGCAGCCGAGCGAACGGCGTGCGACACTCGGCGGCCTGCCACCCCCACGGCCCGCCGTATTCACGGGAGAATCCGAATGATCCGTCCAATCCCACTCCTCGTGCTGGTCTTTGCCCTGATATTTGCATCGCCAACGGGCGTCTGGGGTGACGATCCGTGGGTTTCGCTGGCCGGGGCCCAGGGGCCCGGGAAATCAAAACACGTCGTGCTCATCAGTGGCGACGAGGAGTACCGCAGCGAAGAGGCCCTCACGCAGCTCGCCAAGATCCTCGCGACGCATCACGGGTTTGATTGCACGGTCCTCTACGCGATCGATCCCGACACGGGCGCGATCAGTCCCAATGTCACGACCAACATCCCCGGCCTCGAGGCGCTGCGAAAGGCCGATCTCATGGTGATCGCGACGCGGTTTCGGAATCTGCCGGACGAGCAGATGAAGGAAATCGACGACTACCTGCGGGCCGGCAAGCCTGTCGTCGGCCTGCGAACGGCAACCCATGGCTTCAACATCCCGAAGGATCGCGCCTACGCCCACTACGGCAACAACTACAAGGGCGAGAAGAAGGAATGGGCCGATGGGTTTGGCCGGCTCGTCCTCGGCGAGAAGTGGATCAGCCATCACGGTCACCACGGCGCGGAGAGCACCCGGGGCCTTGTGGCGCCGGGCGCCGAGAAGCATCCGATCCTTCGCGGGATCGCCGATGGCGACATCTGGGGGCCGACCGACGTCTATGGCGTTCGCCTCCCGCTACCGGGCGACTCATCGCCGCTTGTGCTGGGACAGGTGCTTGCCGGCATGACGCTCGACTCGCCGCCGGTGGAGGGCGAGAAGAACGACCCCATGATGCCGGTCGCTTGGACGAAGACGTATTCCATCGATGGTGGCCCGAGTGGACGCGTCTTCACGACCACGATGGGCTCGTCCACCGATATGGCCTCCCAGGGAATGCGTCGGCTGCTCGTCAATGGCTGCTACTGGGCGGCAGGCCTCGATGGCACGATCCCTGAGAAGTCGTGCGTCGATGTGGTGGGCACGTTCGAGCCGATGCCCTTTGGGTTCAATAAGGCCAAGCAGGGTGTGAAGCCGTCAGACCTGAAATAGCACGCAGAATCGGCCCCTTGAGACAGGTGGGCCGCGCGCTATCGCTTGGTGATCAGGCGGGCGAACGCGGTGGTGGCCGCGAACCGGAAGGCTCCCGGGTGGAAAATTTCCGCGAGCACTTCGAGCGAATCCACAAGCCGCGGGCCGGGGCGGTTCAGCAGATGGTGTCCGTCCATCGCCCAGAGATGACCTTCGCGCGTGGCTCGCAGCGTCGCCAGGTGTTGCCAGACGGCATCGGTCGCAGCCTCCGTGACGATCCGCTCGAGCGTGAAGCCACACGGCGAGAGGATCACGACGTCGGGGTCGGCCGCGGCAACCGCTGGCCAGTCGATCCAGTGTGAGTGGTGTCCTGCGTGGCCAAAGCGATCGTCGCCACCCGCGAGCTTCACGAGCTCAGGCACCCAGTTACCCGCCGCCATCGGTGGGTCGAGCCATTCGATGACCACCACGCGAGGCCGCGGGGCTTGTGTTGCCCGGACGATAGTCTTGACGCGGCAGGCAACCGAGTCGCAGCGGGCTTGAAGCCGGGCGACCAGTTCGCGGGCCTTGGCGACGGTGCCGGTGGCCTGGCCTACGGTGAGGATGTCGTGCCAGAGACCGGCAAGCGATGTCGCCCCGAGCGGAACGACCCGGGTCGTGCCGCCAGCCCGCCGCACGGCCTCGGCGACGTCGTCGCCTGAGATCGCGCAGACATCGCAGGTGGCCTGCGAGAGGATGACGTCGGGCCCGAGCGATGAGAGCGCTTCGATGTCGAGGGCAAAGATCGCGTTTGACGTGCCGGGTGACTGGGTCACGGCACGCCCCACAGCCTCGTGAATGTCGTGGCTGCTCGCGGCCGGGTCGATGCGGGGCTGCGTGAGCGGCGGCAGCGCCTCAACGCCAAGGGGCCAGTCACACTCGTGCGAACGTCCAACGAGGCAGTCGCCCCGCCCGAGAGCCCAGGCGATCTCCGTGGCGGCGGGAAGGAGCGAGACGATGCGAGGCAGCGGAAGCGACATGTGGCGTATTGTGCCGCGTGGCAGCGCCTATAACCAGCGCTTCGCGGCATCGAACTCATTCGTGAGCTGTCGGATGGCATCTCGATACTCGTGGGTGAGCATCTCGCGAATGGAGTCTGGCATCGGCAGCTTGGCTCCGCCGTGGATCACTTTGGCGTATGGAAACAAGCTCCAATCCACATCGGCGGAAACTCCCAGATGGCGAAAGACGCGGGCGAGCAGCTCCCGCGGGCGCTCCGAAACGTCTTCATAGAAGGCAATGAGAAACCGATCGTCGGGATAGAACTCCCTCCACCGCGCGAGGGTGGCGAGGTAGTCATTTCGGTCCGTCGTGCGTCGGTCGTGGAGAAACGCGACCAGGTCGTCGAAGGGCACGTCGTCGAAGGACCGGCCTTGGCCTTGGCCTGACCTGGGCCCAGGCCCACGTGCGCTGGCGTGCTTTGCCTGGCCCGCAGGGTGCCAGGCACGACCGCGTGCCGAGTCTACCCTCGCTCGAGTCCCCGATCCGGCCCGCGGATCTGCGTGATTTTTCAGAGTGCCGTCATAGCCACCGCAGTCGGCAAAAACGGAAGTGAGGGGCGGGATCGATCTGCTTTTCGGGGAGTGTCGGAGTGAGGTTTCCCGGTGTGAAAAGGCCCTTGAAAGGGTGAGGCTTGCCGGCTTTTTCAGCCTGGTTTCTGCGGCATTCTCGTGATTGCCATGGCCGCATACCGATTCGTTGTCTTGCATTTTCCCGGATGATAGGCTCTCCCGGTACTTTATTGTTTGGGCCATCCTGGCACATCCGATCACAAAACAGCAGTGTCGGATGCCAGGCTCGGGCCCGGCAACGTGACGTGGGCAGGTGTGGGTGGGTAGGCGTTCGGAAACTCTGGCTAGGGACTCAGCATGTTCTCATCGTGGACAACGTCCATTCAGCGACTCTTCGACAAGCAGGGCCGTCGGGCCCGCCGCGCGCGGCGCGGCTATCGAGGCGACGGCCATCAGATCGAGCAGCTCGAGCCGCGGCAGGTCATGGCCTTCGACCTCGTGGCAGCGTTCGCGGAAAGCACGACGCCGTTCTATGTCACCGGCGTGAATGCCGGTGCTGTCGAGCTCAACGACGCTCCCCAGCAGATCACGCTCAAGTTCGGTCCTGGCGTGAAGATCGATCCCGCCACGCTCGGCGGCATTTCGATTGTGCGCAGCGGTGGCATCAACGATCTGTTTGGCAACGGCAACGACGTGGCGATCATTCCGGGCAGCATCCAGGTGGATGATGCGCCGAACCAAAACCAGGTGATCATCCGCTTTGCCGAGACGCTTCTAAACGATCGGTACGGCATCGTGGTGAGCAGCTCGCTGGGCTCGGTCGCCAATGCCAACGGCTCGGCCACTCCCGTGAACATCGACCTCCGCCTTGATCTCGGCGCGTTCGTGACCGCCGTGGTGCCGCAGCCGGTCACCCGCGTCGGCTTGGCCCTCACGCAGTCGCGGACCACGATCGACGTCTACTTCAATCAAGAGGATCCGCTCCTTCCGGCTTCGGTCACCAACGCTGCCTTCTACCGGCTCATCGAGGTGAATGGCGCCGGGAATGATGTGGGAGCGCCCATTGTTCCCGTAGGCGTTTCGTACGACGCCGCCACGGGCAGGGCGGTCCTCTCCTTCGCGGCTAACATCCCTGGCGGCACGACGTTTCGACTCGAGATCGGTGCTTCGGCACCGAGTGCATCCTCGAGCGTGAACGAGCTCGGCGACGCCAACTCAAGCTTCTCGACGGCACGAAATCTTGGCCCGATCGCCGGCGGCAGTGTGCTCGTGTCGGGGGCCATCGATGTCCGTCCGACGATCGCGACACCTGCGGGTGCTCTTAATTTCCTCACGCAGCCCGGCACGCTCGATGAGCCAGGGCATCGCCACAATCCCTTTGTTGACAGCGGTGAACACGGCCTGGAGTTTGCCACGATCGATCCGGCTACGGGCATCCAGACGGTTTTCTACAACTTCCGCGCCGACTACGGTGTCGTGAACGGCAATCCAGTCCAGAACACGATCACGGAAACCCAGAAGCAGCGGGCCCGCGAGGTCTTTGAGCTCTACAGCCTCTACCTCGGCGTGCGCTTCGTCGAGACGCCGAACAGCGGCATCACGGTCGTGACGGGCGACATGCGGGCGTTGGACCCATCGGTCGGAATTGGGCCGGCTGGGCTTGCTGGCACGTTTGGATCCGGTCCGGCAGCAGGGCAACCTGGCGCGATCATGGACTCCACCGACAATTGGGGTTCGAGCGAGTATGGCGGCTCGTGGTTCCGTGTCGCGATGCACGAGATCGGCCATACACTGGGTCTTGATCACTCGTACGATCTCCCGTCGATCATGGGCGCCAACCTGACGGCCCTGCTTGGACCCATCGAGCCTGTGTTCCCGGGCGATTACGACATCGTTCACGCCAAGCAGCTCTACGCTCCCAGTGGAACCGACATCGACCTCTACAAGCTCACGCTCGCCGAGGTAGGGCGGCTGACCGCGGAAACGATCGTGGCCCGTCCGGGATCGACCGTCACCAGTCTCGTGGACACGGTCCTCACGCTCTATCGAGAAGACGCCGGCGTGCGGACGCTCATCGCCCGCAACGACAACTACATCGGCCGCGATTCGTTCCTCGATCTCGACCTGTCAGCGGGCACCTACTACATCGCGGTCACGGCTTTTGGAAACACGGCGTTCGATCCGGAGGTGGCCGATTCCGGGTACGGTGGCCAGAGTGAAGGGCCGTATGACCTCAAGGTCGCGTTCGTGCCTCGGGCGACGATTCTCAACACAGTCGTCGATCTGGCGGGCAAGCCCATCGACGGCGACCGCGACGGCCAGATCGGCGGTGCCTTCAAGTTTTGGTTCAAGACCGCGTCATTGCCGAACACGGTGTTCGTCGACAAGGCTGCGGCTGCCGGTGGGAACGGCTCGATCGCCACTCCATACAACACCATCAAGGCCGCGATCGACAACGTCGGAAGCCGAAAGATCATCCGGATCGTCGGCAATGCCACGAACACGCCCTACCTGATCGGTACCACTCTCGCGGTGAATCCCCTTCCCCTGGTGGATGGCGCGTCTTTCCAGGTGCCGCAGGGCGTCACCGTGATGATTGACGCCGGCGCGATCCTCAAGTTCCGCGGGACGAACCTCGACGTCGGATCCTCGTCGGAGCTCGTCGATCGTGCGGGCGCCTCGCTTCAGGTACTCGGAACACCCACGTCTAGGGTGATCTTCACGTCATATCATGATGACGTTTTTGGCGGGGATTCCGACGGTTTCGGGCCGGCCCCTGCGGGCGGTCAGTGGGGCGGCATTACGTTCCGCGAAGACTCCGACGCTGCGTCAAAAAAAGCCTTTGTGAACTCGGTCCATCAGGCGACCTTTCGCTATGGCGGTGGGCAGGTCGCTATTGACGGACAGAATGTTTCCTTGTCACCGATTCAACTCGAATCCACTCGGCCCACGATTGCGTTCAACCGGATTACGGGCAGTGCTGGGGCCGCGATCTCTGCCACGCCCAACGCTTTCGAAGACTCGAACGGCCGCGTCGGCCCGGAGATCAAGGGCAACAGAGTTTGGAATAACTCGATCAATGGCCTGTTCTTGAAGATCGCCACCGCGCCAGGAAAGCCACTCGAGACGCTCGACGTGGCGGCCCGATTCAAGAGCACCGACATCGTGTACGTACTCCAGGAAAACCTGGTTATTTCTGGCGGTGCCGGAGGGTACGTGTCTGACGGCGTTGATACGTTCGCCCGCGCGAGCGGTCGGCTTCATATCGATCCGGGTGTCGTCGTGAAACTTCAGGGCGCTCGAATCGAGCTCGAGCGAGGCATCAGCCAGCTCATCGCCGAGGGCACGCCCGGCAATCGGATCGTCTTCACGAGCCTCGCCGATGCCCGGTTCGGTGCCGGCAGCACGTTCGATACCAACGGTGCGCAGCCGAATACCTCCGCGGCGGGCAACTGGGCCGGCATTATTGTGAATGCCGGCGCCTCGGCGAGCATCGACAATGCCTATATCGGCTACGGTGGCGGCGAGACGCCGATCGAAGGCTTCTTCGACTTCTTCAACGTCATCGAAGTCCATCAGGGGATTTTCCGGATCGCCAACAGTCGTCTCGAGAACAACGCCGCCGGCCGCGCAGACACCGACCGTTCCGGCCGCGGAACCAACGCTGAGGCGACGATCTTCGTCCGTGGCTCGCAGCCGATCATCGTCAACAACGACTTCCGGTCGAATGCTGGTGCCGTCATCAGTGTCAATGCCAACGCCCTGTCGGCGGTGAACCGGCCAGATGTCGGTCGGATGACTGGCTCGATCGACCGCTTCACACAATACGACACGAATGTCGGCCTCCTCGCGGCCGAAAACGAAATTTCGTACTCGCCCGCTAGTATCCCGGGCGGTGCATCGGCGATCGCCGGCATGGTGGTTCGGGGTGAGGAGATCACGGTCGAGAGCATCTGGGACGACACCGACATAGTCCACGTGCTTCAGAGCGAGATCATCGTCGGCAACTTCCACACCGCGACGGGGCTTCGTCTCCAGAGCCGTCCCGATTCGAGTCTGGTCGTAAAGCTGCTTGGGAGTTCGGCTGGATTCACCGCGACGGGCACGCCGCTCGACATCAGCGATCGTATCGGCGGCACGGTCCAAATCATCGGTCAGCCCGGCTATCCGGTCGTACTGACATCGCTGCGTGACGATACCGTCGGCGCGGGCGTCGATGCGGTCGGCATGATTGTCAAAGACACGAACGTTGACGGCTCATCGACGATGGCGGCTCCGGGTGACTGGCGAAGCCTTAAGTTCCTCCCCTATGCCAATGACCGAAATGTTTCCGTGGTACTCGAGTCGGAGAAGGCCTACACAAGTGGCGTCGGCACCAACAACGCGCCGTTGACCGCCCAGTCCCTCGGGGTGCTGGCCCCCAACTTCGCGA
>CAYZHH010000119.1:2679-10364 GCA_964478275.1 uncultured Candidatus Kuenenia sp. | reverse complement strand
TGGTGATGATGCGGCCGTGGACGATGACGTCGTCAGTGTCCGTTGCGGTGCTGGCGATGACCAACCGGACCGGCAGCGACTTCGACCGACTGCGCGGAACGGTCGTCATTCAGCCGGGACAGACCACGGGAGCCATCACCGTGCGACCGATCGACGACACCGCGAGCGAGTCCAATGAAACCGTGACCGCCTCGCTGACATCCAACTCGGCCTACGCCCGGGGTGCGACGACCTCGGGCACCGTGACCATCGCCGACAACGACAACGCGCCGACTCAGGCTCCGCTGCCGGTCCGGTTGGTCATCGCCAGCACCGAAACGGACACTGACGACGTCATCGTCAACGGCCGCATCATCACCAGCGGAGCCGACGGACAGCCCATAACTCTGAAACAAAACAAAGCACACCGAACCGGGGCCATTCAAGCAAGCCTTCTCGGCAAAGCTCGCTTCGCCAAGTGAACGACGGCCACGACAATCGCACCAGCGAGCACCCCAACCAGTCCGTCGAGGAACATTTGCGTCGGGGTCTTGAGAACACCTGCGACACCTTCCACGGCATGAACCCAGGTATGGACCAGATCGTGCAACCATGGGACCTTATGAACCAATATCCCACCACCGACCAAGAACATCGCAACCGTCCCAGCAACCGAAAGTCCTTTCATCAGATAGGGTGACGCCCTGAGGATGAAGGTGCCCAACACCTTGGTCACTCCTTGTGACTTGTTGAGCCAAAGGCCAAGATCGTCGAGCTTGACGATCGCTGCAACGAGTCCATAGACACCGATGGTCATAAAGACTCCGATCGCCGATAGGACCAAGACCTTCGTCATGAACGACGACTGTTCCACCACATCCAATGAAATGACGATGATTTCGGCCGATAAAACAAAGTCTGTTCGTACAGCGCCCGCGATCTTCGTTTTCTCAGCAGCAACGACATCGATGTCCGGTGTGGCGATGATCTCGAGATGGGTCTTCCGATGTGCTTCGCTCTCGGCATGAGAGTGAAACATGGTGTGAAGGATCTTTTCCACCCCTTCAAAGCACAAGAACCCGCCCCCCAGAATCATGAGCGGTGTTATGGCCTGGGGCAGAAAATAACTTAGTACCAGCGCCGCTGGTACTAAGATCAACTTGTTGATCGCAGAACCCTTGGCGACAGCGAGAACGATTGGGATCTCGCGTGTGGCTTCGACGCCGCTTACTTGCTGGGCGTTTAGTGCTAAATCGTCAGCCAGCACTCCCGATGTTTTCTGCACCGCAACTTTCGTCATCGTCGCGACGTCATCCAGGATCGACGCGATGTCGTCAAGCAAAACAAACAGTCCCGAGGCCATTCCAACCTACTTTCTGTGACCCAATACTCGCCCGAGCCATGGCGGAAGGGTGGGATGCTCTGAGAGCGTATGCATCAACTGCGAAACAACCGTCGCGTGCTGAGCATAGCGGATGCGTCTTGCAGCTGGTGTGTGCTGGGGCAGACGACGTTGGGCTCGCCCGAGAACCGCCGTGGCCTGGTGGCCCATCACCACGTAGACTCCTTCCTTCTGACGTGGAGGTGCCCGCTCAGCGTCACGCAGCGAGAGTCGCGCTCGTGGGCTTCATGCACCGCGACCTCGTTGATCGCCGCCGCTGGATTTCTGAGGCGGAATACAAGGAAGGCCTCACTCTCGCGCAATTGATGCCCGGGCCGCTGGCCGCGCAATTGGCCATCTATTTGGGTTACGTTCACGAAGGGGTTCTCGGTGCCGGACTGCTTGTCTGGGCAGTCCGCGCGCCGCCCCGTGGGTTTCGGGGCACCGGTGCAACGAGTCTCGCACTGTTTCCGCTGGGCTTTGCGATGCCCGGTGTGCCGGTCGCGAGCAACGAGACGCTTGGCCGAATCGCATGGTTCTTCACCGAGGCGGGAGCATTCGTCTTCGGCAGCGGCTTGGCCATCGTTCCATTTCTGTATGGCGGCGTCGTAAAAGAATACGGCTGGCTCGACGACCAACAATTCCTCGACGCTGTTGCGGTCGCGATGATTACGCCAGGCCCCGTCGTCATCACGGTCGCATTCATCGGCTTTCTCGTCGGTGGATTCACCGGAGCCGTGGTTGTGCTGGGACGGCGAACGATCTTCGGCAGTGAGGGGATGCCAGAGCTCCCGAAGGTGGCCTGGGTGCTGGCCACGATCGTCCTTCTCTGGAAATTCAAACGTGTCCCAGAGCCGGTCATCGTGTTGGGGGCGGCGGTGGTGGGCCTCGTGGTGTATCCGTGGGTCCGTCCTTGAATCGCGTTCCCGACGGTAGGTAGGTCGTGAGCACCGGGTGGCCCTTGCGGCCGTGCTGCCCGGGGGGTGGTCCGGTCGCGTCGTCACGCTCATAATTGAGGACGAGCGAACGAAACTTCCCGCATCGCCAGATCGCTCTGGTCGGGAGAGGATGCACCATGAACCGCAAAACGCGGACCGCGCAGCGTACGGTGCGGCGGAGTGGGTGTCGTCTGACGGTCGAGTCGCTTGAGCCGCGGCAGATGCTCGCGACGCTCCTGCCTGGATTCACCGAAGCGGCGGTGTCCGCCTCCTTGGCGAGCGCGACCGCCATGGAGTTTTCACCGACGGGGGAGCTGTGGGTTCTCGAACAAACCGGCCGGGTCAAGCTCGTTCGAGGCGATGCCACGACGCACACGGCGCTCACGCTCGGCGTCGATTCCAGCGGCGAGCGAGGCCTCCTCGGGATCGCCTTCGATCCAGCCTATGACGGCGCGGGCGCGAACACCGATTACGTCTATCTCTATCACACCCTGCCCGGCGGCGCGAACAACCGCATCACTCGCTACGAGGTCACGGCCGCCGGCACCACGACGCCCACGCTCGCAAGCCCGGTCACGATCCTCAACCTCGATGGTCTCAGCGGTGCGACGAATCACAACGGCGGTGCCATTCACTTCGGCCCCGATGGGCTCCTCTATGTCGCGGTGGGAGACAACGCCAACGGCGCCAATGCCCAAACGCTGGGTAGCCTCCACGGCAAGATGCTCCGAATCAACCCCGACGGCACCGCCCCAAGCAGCAATCCCTTCTTCGTCGATGATGCCACGGTTGCCGACCGCGATTTCATCTGGGCCCTGGGCCTGCGCAACCCGTTCACCTTCAGCTTCCAGCCTGGCACCGGGCGCATGTTCATCAACGACGTCGGCCAAAACACCTGGGAGGAGATCAACGAGGGAGGCGCCGGCAGAAACTTTGGGTGGGCGACGACCGAAGGGGATTTCAACCAAGCCAGCTTCCCGAGCTTCACGCGTCCGGTCTACGCGTACAGTCACGGCGGCGGCGGCTTCCAGGGGTATGCGATCACAGGCGGCGCGTTTTACAACCCCACGACTGCGTCGTTTCCGTCGCAATACGTGGGCGACTATTTTTTTGCGGACTACGGGAACGGGTGGATCAATGTCCGCGATAGCGCGACCGGCACCGTCACCCAGTTCGCCACATCCGCATCCAGTCCGGTGGATCTCAAGGTCGGCGCGGACGGTAGCCTTTACTATCTCACGCGCGGCGCCGGCCGGATCATGCGGATCACGTCCACGGCCAGTCAGGCACCGGCCATCACCCAGCAGCCCGGGAGCCTCACGCGGGCCGTCGGCGAGGCGGCGAGCTTCAGCGTGGCCGCAAGCGGCACGGCTCCCCTCACGTACCGCTGGCAGCAGTTGATCGGCAGCACCTGGACCGACCTGACAAACGGCGGCCGCATCAGCGGCGCCACCACCGCGAGCCTCGCCATCTCGAACCTTCAGAGTGGCGATGCCGGGCAGTATCGGGCTGTCGTGACGAATTCTGCCGGCAGGGCCACGAGCGATCCCGCGGTGCTCACCGTCACGGTCAATGAAGCGCCCTCCGCCACCATCACGATCGACAGCGGATTGGCCGGCGGCCTCTTCCACGCCGGCCAGGCAATCACGTTCTCCGGCACCGCCACCGACCCCGAAGATGGTCCGCTTGCGGCCTCGCAGTTCACCTGGCAGGTCGACTACATCACAAGCATCGCTTCCGGGAGTCCCGTGCTCCGGCCGTTCGTGCAACCATTTGCTGGCGCGACCGACGGCAGCTTCACGCCTGCTATCACCGGGCCCTACACGCTCATCGACGTCGCGTATCGCATCACGCTTGCTGTCGTGGATTCCCAAGGCCGCACCACGACGATCACCCGCGACGTGCTCCCCGCGGTATCCACGCTCACGGTCCAGACGAGCCCGGCTGGCCGCGGGTTCACCGTCGACGCCCAGCCCTTCACCGCGCCGCGAACCTTCCAGAGCGTGGTCGGCTTCGAACGGCCGATCGGCGTGGCTCCCGGCCAGCGCGACAATCTGTTTCTCTACACGTTTGACTCGTGGTCAGACGGCGGCGCTGCCACGCACACGGTCGTAACGCCGATCGTGAACACGACCTACACCGCGACCTTCACCGCGGCGCCAAATCCAAGCGGCCTGACCGCGACCGCCTACGACACCAGCACCTTCACCGGCCTGTCGGTCACCCGGATCGATCCGTCGGTGAATTTCAACTGGGGTGTCGGTGCACCGGCCCCGGGATTCGGTGCCGATACGTTCAGTGTTCGCTGGACCGGTGCCGTCGTGCCGCTCTTCACGCAGCAATACACGTTTCTCACCACGAGCGACGATGGCGTCAGGCTCTGGGTGAATAACCAGCTCATCATCAACAACTGGACTCGTCACGCGCCCACGGTGAACACGGGCCGGATCACGCTCGTGGCCGGAGAGCGCTACAACATCCGCATGGACTACTACGAGAACACGGGGGGCGCGCTGGCCCGGCTCGAATGGCAAAGCGCCAGCCAGCCTCGGCAGGTCGTGCCGGAGAGCCAGTTCCTGCCGACGTATCAGCCTCCGCGGCCGGCTGCCAGCCTGACGGCGACGCCTGTCTCGGGCACGCAGATCAACCTCACATGGGCCGACCAGACCGCCACGGAAACCGGCTACCGCGTCGAGCGGGCCACCGACGCTGGCTTCACGCAAAACCTGGTGAGCGTCGCGCTGCCGGCCAATGCGAGGGCGCACCAGGCCCACAGCCTGGTCCCCGAGACGACCTATTTCTTCCGCGTGGTCGCCCTCAACGGCAGTCTGGTTTCCGAAAGCGCGACCGCCACCGCGACCACACCGCCGCAGCCCAACGGCCTCACGGCAACCTATTTCAACAACCGTGACTTCACTGGCACGACGTTCTCGCGCATCGACGCGGTGGTGAATTTCAACTGGGGCACTGGCTCGCCGCATCCGTCGATTGCCGGCGACACGTTCAGCGTCCGCTGGACTGGCAGCATCGAGCCGCTCTCCACCGGCAGCCATACCTTCTTCACCACCAGCAACGACGGCGTGAGGCTCTGGGTGAACAACCAGCTCGTCATCAACAACTGGACGCGGCACGCGACCACCGTGAACAGCGGCCGGATCAATCTCGTGGCCGGCGAGCGGTACGACATCCGCATGGAGTACTTTGAAGACACCGGCAGCGCCGTCGCCCGGCTGGAATGGCAAACCGCCACCGTGCCCCGACAGGTCATCCCGACGAGCCAGCTCTTTTCCGCCGCAGCACCACCCCTCGCCATATTCGCACGCCGCTTGTTTGGAGCATCGCAGGGTCGGCGATGATTTCCGCGGCGCCCATGCCACCGCCGCAGGCCAGGGCGTCGTGGAGCGGCGCTGCAATCAGGCGGCGCGACTCCGGGGCCGGGGGCCGGTATCCCAGCGAGCTGTGCGGGCGGACGGTGTTTGTGCGGACGAACGGTGTTGGAGATCCTCCGCCAACGCTCGATCACCACCTTTGCCTCCAGCAAGGTGTCGAACACCTCCCGGGCAAGCAGCTCGTCTCGAAGCTTGCCGTTGAAACTCTCCACGTAGCCGTTCTCCCCAAGCGAGCCGACATCGCTGATGTCACGGCCGTGGCAGCGGCTCGCACGGTGAAGACTCCATCGCGAGCAGCAGCCTAGGAACCCATGGCACCCGTCCAGGTCGAGGCCCCGGCCCCCACGGGGAGGCTCCCGCAGCAGTCACGCCCTGTCATTCGCTCGAGCGCCCGCATCGCGCCCATGACGACGGCCATCGTGCCTTGGCCTGGAAACACGGAATCGCCGACCACCCAAAGCCCAGGCCCGAGAACGCCCGCATCGACGGCCATCAGGTTTGACCGGCTTCGGCTCACGGGTGGCCCGCCGACCCGTCCCAGCGTCCGTCGCGTATAGCGGGCAAAACTTCGCGGCGTTGCGAACTCGATATGCCGGATCGCAGCGTCGATCCCCGGGAACGCCCGATCGAGTGCCCGCCGCATCCGCGCGGCATACTCCGCCTTGCGTGCCTCATACGCCGGCCGATCCGAATCGAACCACCCCTCCGGAGTCACGTGGGTGCTCATGGTGAGCGTGCGCAGCGCTGCCGGTGCGTACCCTTCATCTCCAGGAGGAGACAGGGAGATGAGAACATTGTTGCCGTCGTGGATCGGCTGGGCGTAATCCTGGAGCACATGATGAAACAGGGCCGGTCGATCGGCCACGGCGGCGGCGTCGATGGCGGCATAGGCTGTGAACGCGCTCCACGCGGGTCGCGAACGCTTTTCGAACCGCTTGAGCGGCGTGTCGGTCACGTCCCTGCCGAGGAGTGTCGCGCAGAGGTCCAGCGGCAGATTCATCGCCACCTGAGCGGCCGTCATGGTCTCGCCCCGCCGCGTCGTGATCTGAAATCCTTTGCCCGTGTCCTTGGCTGGCCTGACAGAATCCACCAAGGTGGCCCGCCGCAAGTCACCACCGGCGGTTCCAAAAGCCTCACCCAATCCCTCCGCGAAGGCCCGCATGCCTCCCACTGGCCGCGAGAGTCCAAAGCGATAGGCCTGGAGGCATGCTGCGGCATTGGCCAGGGGCACCACCTCGGGCCCAGCCTGCGCTGTGTCTTGAAGGAGCATGGCCACGATCGCCACGAACCGCGGATCGCGATCCACTCCCAGAAGCCGCATCAGGTCACGAACCGTAACCGCCGTGCCGAGCGTGGCGATCATGCCGGAGAGTCCCAGCACACGAAAATTATGGGCGATATCTCCGAGGCCGCGCATCGGCACCCGTGGCAGCCGGCCACTGGCCCGGAACAGCGTCGATCCGATCCATCGCTGAATCCGCCAGAATCGCACGGCTGCTTCGCCAAGATCCGGGAATCGGTTTCGGATCGCGTGCTCCCACTGGTCGTCGTCGGCCGTCATGACCAGCTCGCCATCGGGCAGGCACATCCGATACTCCGGCGTGCGAACAGTTTCCAGCGTCACGCCGACATGATCCAGAAGCCGCCGGATCGGTTCGCCCGGCCCCATGCCCATCAGGGCGGTGGCTCCGCAGTCGAACGTCAACTCGCCGCGATCGAAGTACCCCGCGCAGCCGCCGAGTTTCGTATGGCTTTCCAAGAGCGCCGTCCGCAACCCGGAACGCTGCGCCAGTGACGCCAGCGCGAGGCCGCCGATTCCCCCGCCGATCACGGCAAGATCGTAGGGCAGCGACGAGGGAGAGCTGTGCACCATGGCCATCGGCATGAAGGATAGGACAGTCCCTGGTAGTGTAGGCGCGTGCCGATGGCCGACCGTCAGCAATCAGCCCTGTGCAGCGCTGCCCCTTGAGCGCCCTATCCCTTGAGCGCCCTATCCCT
>CAYZHH010000119.1:0-2579 GCA_964478275.1 uncultured Candidatus Kuenenia sp. | reverse complement strand
CCCTTGAGCGCCCTATCCCTTGAGCGCCCTATCCCTCACACCGATTCGATTCCCAATGGCCCTTGCGATACGCACGGCGAATGGGGGCAGCCCGGGCTCTCGAGGCTCTGGCCGTCTCCGCCGGCGAGGTCAGCGGTATTTGTTCATTAGTTCCTCGGCCTTGCGGGCTGCCGCGGTGCCGGGGTACTTGGTGATCAACGACTGACAGGCGGCGGTGAGCGATTGGATTCCGACTGGATTCGCTTGGCCGAGGTGAAGCTCTCTTTCAAACGATTGAAGCTTGGCGTACAGGCGTTCGGCCTCGATGCCCTTCATGATCGTTGGGTCCTTCCGCATCTGCTTCGCTTCCGATCGTGCTTTGTCGCCGATATCGGAGCCAGCGAATTGAATCGCCACTCGCTCAAGGAGGGTGAGGGCAATCAGGGGCTCCGTATCCATCTGGCTCATCGCCGCGTCGAGGTTTCTTTGCCCACCTTCGCTGAGCGCAGCAAACATCATCTTCGCTTCTGCTGCCTGCGCCTCGTCCTTGCTCTCTTGGGCCTTGTGGAGCGTCTTGAGCACCATTCCGAGCCCGTTTCCGGAGCGTATTTTCTGTGCCAGACCAGCCAGTTTCGTGTACGGACCAGGACCGGCCATCGACGCGGTGCTGGACTCGCTCATCAGCTTCCTTACCTCGTCGCCGATAGACTCGGCCCAGACTTCATAGCCTTTGGAACCGAGATGCAGGTAGTCATCCATGAGCTCTTTATCGACGAGGCCGTTGGCCAAGAGGAATGCTTTACCGATGTCCATGCAGTGCACCTCGCCGCCCTCGAACGTGGAAATGATCGTGTTGACCTCGGCATTCTTGTTGCGGTCATTGAGACCTTCACCTCGAGGGAAAATGCCGAGCAGAAGGATGTGTGCCGTCGGTTGCTTGAGCTTGATCTCTTGAAGGATGGCCTTGATTCCAGCGGCGACATCCGGTGGAGAATCCGACATGTTGTTTGTGCCGATCATCACGACAAACAATCGTGCCTGATATCCGTCGAGCTCGCCGTGCTTCAGTCGCCAGAGAACGTGCTGCGTTGAATCGCCGCCGATCCCCAGATTCAATGGCTTGTACGCCCCCCAGTGCTTGTTCCAGACCTCGGGAGAGCCTCGCCAACGAGCGGTGATGGAATCACCGACAAAAACAAGTCCCACGTCTCCGTTCATGGCCTTGAGGTCGTTCGCGATCCCGTTTCGCTGGCCGTCCCACCATTCTTTGCCCACCCCCTCGTTCTCACACGGTCGCGTGGTCTGGGGCTCCGCCGCGCACAGCGACGTACCGAGAATCAAACCGAGGACGCAGAAAACACCACACGATCTGAGGACACTCATGAGGGCACTCCAGGCAGAGAGACTCGGCGGCGCGGCGGCGCTGAACCAAGACGGCGTTGGTCCAGCCGCCCAGGATAGGACGGTCCACGGTGGTCTCGCAACGGGCAGGCGGTCGCTGAGCATGGTTGGCCCGTTTTGCGCCGCGTCCACCCTCAAGCCTCTCACGCAGAAGGAGGAGACGATTTATGTCGTCGCCAACTCCGACGCGGAGGACTACGCGAAAAAGAAATTCCCCCACAAAACAACCAAGCGCGTCGGCGGCGTTCTGCCCGTCAGTGTCGTCGGTTTCATCAGCGGCATGCCGATTGTCTTTCAGGCCGGGCAATCGAAGGGCCTCGACGCCGCGACATGGATCGGCTTCCTCCGCAAAGAGCGAAACATTGTCTGGGCGATCATCACCCGCAAAGTGAAGGTCAAAGGGCCGCTGCGGTTGCTCACAGCCTTCGGACGGTGTTTCCTCTCGTGAGCCCCTGCCCATGCGTGCCCGTGCTGCGGTCACGCGGCTGGCGGTATGCGACCATCCCCAATGCCCGCGGAGGCTATTGCAGCGAGGGGGGCTTCGGCAAGCAGCCGAAGACAATTTTTGCCGGAGACCGAAATCAACGGGATGGCGCGAGCGTGTCGGCGTCGCGTCGCTACGGTGTTGGCGCCTGACTGCGGGCGCGGGTGAAGGGGTCGACCGTGCCGCCGCCGACGCCTGGTGGTGGCTCGTTGGAGTTACCACCAAAGAGGTTGGGCCAGCCGAGGTTCGTGCCGGGCCATCCGGTTGCGGCTGGTTCCGGTCGCATGTTGGGCAGTGGCATAGGACGAGGCTGCACAAGATCCGTCGGACTTGGAAACGTGGTTGTCGGGGTGGTCGTCGGCGGCTGGCTCGGCGTCGAGACGAGCGTGGCAGGCGTCGCAGGTGTGCCCACGCTGCCGCTGCGTTCGAGCACGCGGATACTCACGTCGTCGATCCGCGCTTCGCCAAGCCCCGAGAGCGCGAAAGTCACAACCACCGGCTCACCGGCCGACTCCGGCGGCACAATCCGGTAGAGCACCATCCGTCGCCACGCTGGCGACTGACCCACGCGCTCGGCGAGCGCCGGCCCACCGAGGGAATCAAAAACCAGTAGACCGTCGATACTTCCGGCAATGGCCGACGGCACCCAGACCCGCGCCGAAATCTCCAAGAGTTTGCCAGCGGGGGCGGCGACGGGTGGGCTCGTGATCCATAC
>CAYZHH010000118.1:2850-10411 GCA_964478275.1 uncultured Candidatus Kuenenia sp. | reverse complement strand
GCACCCTGACACTCTCCGCATCCAACACCTACACGGGCAATACGACGATCAGCGGTGGCACGCTCGCGGTGTCGGTGATGGCCAACGGTGGGGCGAACAGCAACATCGGTGCATCCTCGAATGCCGCGGCGAATCTCGTGCTGACGAATAATGGCACGCTTCGCTACACCGGTGGCACGGTCAGCACCGATCGTGGGTTTACGCTCTCCGGAAACGCCAGCATCGATGCCTCCGGTGCGGGCCCGATCAACTTCACCAATACAGGAGCGACGGCCTTCGGTACGACCAACCAGACCCGCACACTGACGCTCACGGGAACAAACGCTGGCAACAACACGCTCGCCGCGACCCTCGCGGACAATGGCACAGGAGCGGTCAGCCTCACGAAGACGGGCACCGGCACCTGGGTGGTCAGTGGGTCGAATACCCACACGGGTGTGACCACCGTGAGCGGTGGCACGCTCGCGGTGTCGGTGATGGCCAACGGTGGATCTGCGAGCAGCGTTGGAGCCTCGGCGAACCTCGCGACCAGCCTGCTTCTCGGCAACGGGACCACGCTGCGGTACGCCGGTGCGGCCAATGCAACGACCGATCACGCCTTCACGGTCAATGGCACCTCGGCGGGCCACGGCGCCACGATCGAGTCGTCTGGTGCCGGGACGCTTTCGTTCGATACACCCGCAACCCTGCTCGCCTATGGGACTAACAACCAGACCCGAACCCTCACGCTCGGCGGCACGAACACCGGGTCCAACACGCTTGGCAAGGTCATTGGCAACAATGGCTCCGGTGCCACGAGCCTCGTGAAGACGGACGCGGGGCGCTGGGTTCTCGATCAGACGAATACCTACACGGGTACCACCACCATCAGTGGCGGCACGCTTGCCCTCGGGGCCACCGGCTCGCTTGCCTCGGCGCTGATCGCCGTGGAAGCAGGTGGCACGCTCGCCGGGACAGGTACGGTCACGGGAACCATAGATTTTGTGAACGGATCGTTCTTCGACATTTCGGGTGCTCTTGCGAGCAATCCGCTCGATCGGGACTGGATCACGGTGGGTGGCACCATCACATTTGGGAACTCGTTCGGTGTTGGCAGTCTCTTGGGAATCGACTGGGGCACGGTCGGGCTTGGCACGTTCCAGCTCATCGCGACCACCCAAACTGACTGGGGCAGCCTCAATAACTTTGGGACTGGCAATGCCTACTTTGATGTCGGCTCGGGGAAGTCCGCATATTTCGCCACCGGCAGTCTCAATCTCGTCGTCGTGCCCGAGCCTTCGACCTACGCCCTTCTCGGCGGCCTCGGGGTAGTGGCCCTGGCGGCACTCCGCCGCCGCCGGCGGGCGTGAACGGGCCGAGGCCGCCGGGAGGCGGTTACCCGACGGGGAGCGCCAACGAATCTGTGACGCTCTGGCCTGAGCCGGTCGTCTGCGTTGCGATCGAGTCGTAGGCGACGAGCTCCATCGTGCCGTCGAGGTGCTCGACCAGCGCCGTGCAGTGCTCCACCCAGTCGCCGCAGTTGTAGTAGGCGATGCCGTCGATCGTGCGAATGGCGGGCACGTGGATGTGGCCGCAGATCACGCCGGTGCAGCCCTGCTGCCGCGTGTAGCGGGCCACAAAGTGTTCAAAATCGTTGACGAAGTTGACGGCCGACTTCACCTTGGTTTTGAGCATCGAACTGAAGGACCAATACGGATAGCCCAGGGCCCGGCGGCCGGCGTTCATCCAGGCGTTCATGTGGAGGGCGGCGGTGTAGGCGCGGTCGCCGAGCTTGTAGACCCAGGCGGCGTGCTTCGTGAGGTGGTCGAAGACGTCGCCGTGGATCACGAGAAGGCGCTCCCCCGAGGGCGTCTCGTGGATGAACTGGTCGGCCAGTTCCATGTGGCCGAAGGTGTGCGGAGCGAAGGGCCGCAGGAACTCGTCGTGGTTGCCCGTGGCGTAGCGGACCTGGGTGCCCCGTTTGAGCATGCCCAGGATGCGGCGGACGACAAAGCTCGCGGTGTCGGTCCAGACGAGGCTCCGCTTCATCTTCCAGCCGTCGATGATGTCGCCGACGAGGTAGAGCGTGTCGGGCTCATAGCGGCCGAGAAAGTCGAAGAGCTCGGCGGCTCGCGAGAAGCCGCATCCGAGGTGGACATCGGAGAGAAAGAGCGAGCGGACTCTCATCGTGGCGGCTCCGTGAGGCCGGCGGGGCGACTGCGTGCTCCGCCGTCGAAGAGGAGGCTACCGCGGCCGCATCCACGGGGCATCGCCGAAACACGTGAGAATTGCGTGAAGTGCCTGGAGATGACGCCTTCGGCAGCGTCAGCTTCCCTTGAGGGAGAGCCCCTTCACCGTCAGCACAGCCCCCAGGCTCATCATGGCCAGCCCCAGCCAGCGGGGCGGCTCGATAACCTTGCGGAGAGGCGGGGCCTGCCATGACGCCATCGCGGCTGATCCGCCGCCGAGCCGCGCTGCAACGAACTGGCTCGACCGCTCATTGAGCGTGAATGACGACACGACGCGGAACTGCACGCCCACGAGAAAGAGGAGCAGGCCCGCCAGCAGAATTCGGTTGCGATTGAGAACCATCATGCACCCCAGGACGGTTGGCACCTCCGTCCTCGTCTGGGAGAAATCGAAACATGGGGTGGTCGCTCTCCAGCGGGGCCGCTGGGCGTCCGGTTGTCTCGGGTGTACCAGGCGTATGGCCGGGCGATCGCCGCGCATCAGCCTGGCAATTCAGGGAATCTGCGGGGATGAAAGGTGATCCTGACGAAAATTCCTGTCGAAGCGATTGCTCCGATGACGATGACCAAGCCACCTGCGTGGATTGTTCCGCGCCTGCCTCGTGACAAGAGCTGCTCCCGTGAACGCCTCACCGCATTCCCTGCTCGCCTGGATGCTCATGCTGACGGCGCTCGTGGCATCGGGTGTTGGCAGCCGAGCGGCCGAATTCGCGCCCGCGCCGCCGGACCTCGCCGTGGTGGCCCCTGTGGCCTTCGACGGCGATCTCATGCTCGAGCCGTTTGCAACCGAGGCGGAGCCCCTTCCGACGCCCGCCGCGAAGCCACTGATCGTCCCGCCGAACGTGGTTCGCGATGCGGCAGGCATTCCGCCGGCTGGCATGGTGGACGTGGTCTCAGGGCCTCTCGACGGCATGTTTATCGATGAAGGCTTCGATGAGATGCCCTTCGAGGCGTCGTCGGGCCGCTGGTTCTGGAACGGCGGCTGGTACGTCGGGGGCGAGAGCCTCTGGATGGGCCGGAGCATCAACAACCGGCGAGACATCGCGCTAGACACGTCATACCCCGACGTCACCTACACGACGTTCGCCCAGCCGTTCAATGTGGCCCCGGGTGCTCGGGCGACGATCGGCAAGTCTCTCGGCCGCGACTACCTCGATCGCGATCGCGCTGTTGAGTTCGTCTACTACGGCGGGATGGCCTACAACGACGTCTCCGGGTGGAACGGTGGATTGGGTGGGAATACGCTCTTCACGCCGCTCGACCCCCTCTTCCCGGGATTCAACGCCGCTGGGACATATACCACCAGCTTCAACTCCGACTTCAATAGTTGGGAGTGGAACTACAAACTTCGCCGACGGCTCGGCCGGGACAAGCTCATCATGTCGCCCGACGGCAGTTGGACGAAGCATGCAGAGCGAGGTTGGCTCCCAGCCCTGATCGTTGGCCCGCGCCTGGCAAACGTGAATGAAGGCTTCTCGCTCACCAGCTCCAGGCCTGGCATAGCAGCGTCCGACTTCGGCGGCGTCTACAACATCAACACCCAGAACTGGCTGCTCGGCCTCAATGTCGGCGGCGAGCTCATCAGCCAAAACGAGTTCTATTACTGGGGCCTTCGTGGCCGCGCCGCCCCGGCGCTTTCATTTGCGAGCACGTCCCAGGCGGCAGCCGGAGTGAATACCACGGCCACAGGGCCTAACACCCCGCAGTTCGCGTCATTCACCGACGCGCAGACGAAGACCGCCGCAGGCTTCATCGGCGACCTCACTCTCTTCGCCGGGTGGCAAGTCACGCCGAACTTCTCGTTCCAGGTCGGTTACGATTTTCTCTGGGTGGCAGGCATGGCCACCGCCACGCGGCAGTTCAATCTCGACGATCGAGACAACAATGCGATCGATGTAGGCGGCCAAACCTTCTACAACGGCTTGTCGTTCGGCTTCAACGGAAGCTGGTAACGAAGGCCCCGGTCAGCGTCGGATCGCCACTGCCACGGCCTGGCCGGTCGAGCAGAAGTTGACCTTCACGGCCGTGGAGGGACGCCCAGCAAGCGGGCCTCCGTGAACCACGTTCACCGGACACTCCGGGTCGGCCGTGTGGTAGTTGAGCGTCGAAGGCACCAGCCCCCGCTCGAGCCCCAGAATACTTGCGGCAAGTTCGACCACGCCCCCGCCGGCACCCATGTGCCCGAAGAAACTTTTGGGAGCGGTCACCGGCACGTCTCCCAGCTCGGCCGCGATGGCGCGGGCCTCGGCACGGTCCATCTCCACCGTGCTCACGCCGTGTGCGTTCACATGGCCGACGTCGCATGGCTTCATCCCCGCGGCGTCGCAGACGGCTCGGATCGCCTGGCGGAGGGACGAGCCAGTGAGGCCATCGCGGCGAGCCCGTGGCTCGCATCGCGCCGCTGTCGCGGTGAGGACGCACCGAATGGTGGCCCCGCGATGCTCGGCATGTTCGCGAGACTCGAGCACGATCACCCCGGCTCCCTCGCCATTGACCATCCCGTCACGATCTCGATCGAAGGGGCGGCAGGCCGCCTGGAAGTCATCGGCGCGGTGTGAGAGCAAGGCATCGCCGCGGGCGACCAGCGCCGTGGGGTGCAGCCGAGAGCCCGTGCCCCCGGCGAGCATCACGTCGGCCCAGCCGCGGCTGATCACGCTTGCTGCCTCGGCGATGGCGAGCAGCCCCGAGACGTCGCCGAGCACAATCGAGTTGTTGGGCCCCCGCGCATCATGGGCAATCGCGACATGCGAGGCTGTCATGTTGGGGAGGTGCTTGAGGAGCCAGAGCGGATGCAGCTCCTCGTGGATGGCCTCCGACCAAAGGTGAAAGTCGAATTGCCCGTGTGCGATCGAGCGACGGTAGGCCTGCTCGAGATCCTCGAGATCGGCGTAGATCATGTCGTTGCCGAAGACGACGCCGAAGCGATCGGGTTGGACGCCCCCGGACACGATGCCGGCGTCTGTGAGGGCGAGATCAGCCGCGGCGAAGCCGGTTTGGATCTCGCGGCTCATCACCTTCAGGCTTTTTCGCGGCCGGACATACTGCTTCGGGTCGAAATCGGGGATCTGGCCGCCGAACCGCACCCGGAGCGAACTGGCATCGAAAAGATCAACCGGACGAATGCCGCTTTCCCCCGCGGCGAGCGCCTGCCAGAAGGCGTCACAGCCGATCCCGATCGGGCTGACGACGCCGACACCGGTGATCACGATCTCCCGCGGATGGCTCATACACCCCAGACACTAAACCACGGGGCCCGGCTGCCGGAAGTGGAGACGCGGAGAGTCCGTGGAAATGCCCTGCGCGGCCCTGCAGGCAGGGAAGCGTCGGGCTCCAGGCGGTCAGCCGATATCGTCGTCGCTGCCAGCAGCCTGCGCGTCGGCATAGGGGTCGGTGACGCAGACCATCTCGTCGCAGAAACCGGGTTCCTCCTCGTCTGCCCGAACGAGCGACAGGAGGGCATTCTTCTCGCTTTCGGAGATCTCCGCCTGGCGGAAGCTGCGGATGATCTCGGGAGCCGGGTCATCGACGGGGTCGATGATCTCCACACTCAGTCGCCCCACGAGAACATGGCGGCGGGTGGCGAATCGGTCGCAGAGCGACAAGAGCTCGTCACGGTTCATACTCATCGTCAAAACCCTCCCTGGCCAAAAAGGGGAGCCGGGGCGTTCGGTGTCCCGGTCGAAACGAATCCTACGGGCGCGGTCCAGCCCGGCCTTGTGAGAATCCTGTACGGATCCCATGAAGGAATGGTTTGCCGCCGGGTGCGGGCTGCCCACGTCAGCCCTCGAGGAAGCGACTCACGGCCCCGATGAAGGCCTCCGCGGCGTCGGCATGGACCCAGTGTCCGGCCCCCTCGATGACCTCGATCACGGCCTGGGGAAAGAGCCGCTCGATTTCCGCATGATGGTGCGGCTGGACGTAAGGGGACCGGCCGCCGACCAGGAACAGCGTCGGCTTGGTGAACAGCGTCCCGAGGGGGACATCTGGGAAGCCGAGAATCATGTCGAAATTCTGTTCGATCGCGGCCAGGTTGACCGTCCAAACGAGGCCGGCTGGGCTCGGGGCGACGTTGAGCGCCAGGAACCCGCGGACAGTTGGGTCGGGGATGGCGTCGGCGAGCGCCTCTTTGACGTCAAGCCGGCTCGTAAATGCATCGAGTGGCACCGCCCGCATGGCTCGGACGAACTCGACGGGCGTGGCTACGGAGGGTGCTGGCGCGATATCGACGACGACGAGCCGCTCGACGAGCTCCGGGTGCTCGAGTGCGAGGAGCATCGCCACCTTGCCTCCCATGCTGTGGCCAAGCACCGCTGCGGAGCCAACGGCTCTTTCCGCAATCACCCGGGCGACATCGGCGGCCATTGCCGGGTAGTCGTGACGATCATCCCACGGGCTCTCGCCGTGGTTTCGCAGATCGACCGAGATGACGTGATGATTCGTGGCAAGCCTGTGGGCAATCGTCGCCCAGTTCCGCTTCGATCCAAAGAGCCCGTGCAGAACGACAAGCGGCTTGCCCTCACCGGTCTCACTGACGGCGAGCTTGACAGTCATGGCTCCTCACAGATCAATGTCGAGGCCCTGAAAGCCCTGGATGGGAGCTGCCTCGGGCTTGTGGACCTTGACGAGCGCCTTGCCGGCTCGGGCCTGGAGGGCCTTCGCAGCCGGATATTCCCTGAAATCCTTGCCCTCTGGCCCGCCCCGCAGCACCGTGACCTCTAAATACTCCATCACGTCGCGGAGTGCCTGGGCTACGATCGCCGAGTCGGCGGGCGGCAGCGGCTTCATGGACTCGGCATTCACAACCACGCTTTCGGCGGCGGCTTTATGCCCTTTTCGCAACTGATCGACCAGGAGCGGCATCGCGTGCGGCGATCCCATCCGGCCGAGAAAGGTGACGAGGCGTGTGTCGCCGGCGAGCGTCAGGATCGCTCGAGCGAACGCGATCCGCTGGTCGTCCGTGCGATCGCCATAGCCCTTGGGCCCAAGCACCATCCGCCGGACCGACTCCGCCGCCACGAGCGGCGCCTTTGATTTGTCAGACGCCGCCAGCCGCAGCAGCACCGCGTCGGCCTCGATTGCGGGGGAATACGATAGCGCACTCACGACCGTCCGGAACTCGGCGGCCACTCTCGTTGCTCCTGCCTTCTCGAGCGCGGCCAGACTCGTGGCGTCGCCAAACTGGCCAAGCAGCCAGAGAATGGACTCTCGCCGCGGGCCCTCGGCCTTCGGCAAGGCAGCGATGACCGCATCACGCACGCGCGTGGCAACGGCTGGATCTGCCCGAAGTACCAGAAGAGCCCGTTCAGTGCCCCGCAGGTCGTCCGGTGCCGACG
>CAYZHH010000118.1:0-2750 GCA_964478275.1 uncultured Candidatus Kuenenia sp. | reverse complement strand
GCAGGTCGTCCGGTGCCGACGCCTGGGTGAAGTGACTGAGTAGGGGCTCGACCGCCCGCGCACCGCCGATCGCTGCGGCAGCCTCGGCCGCGGCCCCGCGCACCGTGGGATCATCATGCTCAAGCGCGGCGAGCGCCACGGGCAGGCCGGCCTCCCCGCGGGCTTGGCCGAGCACTGCAAGGATTCCCGCCTGCACCGCCGGATTCTTTTCTCGAGCAAAGCGAGCGGCGAGCTGTTTGCCGCCGTCGGCCTTCGCCAGCTCTGCAGCCCGCAGTCGCGCGAGGTCTCGCACGCGGCGATCATCCCGTACAAAAAGTGGCACGAGATCATCGAGCGCATCCGGCCCGAGCATGTCTGCAAGAACATCGATTGCCACGGTGGCCCGGAATGTCGTCCGCCGCGACGTGTCGGCAAGCGTCTCACGGCAGATCGCAATCTTTTCGGCGTCGCTCCCGGCCGCCGCAAGCGTGCTCAAGAAGAGGCCTCGGACATCGTCGGCGATGCTCGGACACGGGGCCGACGATGGAGCCGACGCAATGAGCGTCACGAGCGAGGTGTAGGGAACGGGCGTGGCCAACTCGTCGCTCGTGTCTTTGACCGTCACGAGTGGATTATCGACGATCATGGTCTGAAAAGCGTCGAGATACTCACGGAACGCAGCCGGCTTCTGCTGGACGATGGAAGGATCGAAGAGGGCGTGCTTGGGGTGGACCATCGTCACGAACGGCCGGATGTGCCGGGGGAGCTCGGCCTGGCAGCTGAGCCGGCAGAGCATGCTGTCGAAGCCTTCCTGGTAGCCGTGCCGCTGGAGGATCGTCCGGGCCGGCCGGGCGCGAGCCGCGAACATCTGGTCGTTGAGCTGCTCCTCTTCGGCGATGAAAACGAGCGGATCGGCGAGGCGCACGACCGTGTCCTTGTCCCAGACGTTGAGGCGTGAATTGAGGAAGCCTTTTCCGCCAACCGGGTCGAGTGTGAGGAGCCCTTCGAGGGCGTCGCGGACAAGCCTCTCGTCGAAGCCGGCAGAAAACGGAGACTTTGCCAGCGGCGTGTCGCCACCAAAGAGTGGGCCCTGGATTGCGTTGCGGACACTGTTCGGGGCGACTGCCTGCGGTGGGGCTGTCGCCGCGGACAGCAGCGCCGCCTGGGTCTCCGCATTGGTCGCGGTCTGCGACACCACGGCCACCGTCGTGATACGGACAAAGTCGTGGGAGTCTTCGAGCCGCTTTGTGATCGCGGAGAGGTTGGCAAGCACTGTGTCGGGCCCACAGAAGTAGAGCCCACGGACGGCCCCGTCCCGGAACCTGGCGTTGTCGCTCTCGAGGAGCTTCACAAGACGCTCGGCGATTGCCTTCTCACCGGCCTTGAATCGCTTTCCGAGCTCCTCGGCCACCTGCCGTCGGGCCTTGGGTATGAAGATGTCGAGGAGATCAAAAAGCTCGTCGGTCGACCGGTCCTTCCACGGCGTGCCGACCTTGGCATCGAGCCAGGGATCGTTGAACTGACCCCGGGCACTAGCAAGCAACTGCTTCAGTTCGCGGTCGTTCAGCCAGAGGCTTTTGTCCGGGTCCTTGCCCGTAATGAGCGTTTTCCGGAGGGCTACTGCCTGGTGGAGCACTTCCGTCGCGGTCGGGTCGCGGAGGGCTTTGTATTTGGACCCAGTCGGGGAGTGGTAGACAAAGCTCCCATCGTGCCGTCGGCAGAGCGTCCTCCGCCACCGCATGTTGCGTTCGGCAAGCATGCGAACGTCGGGGCCAACGAGGCTCGCCGCCCAACTGGACCAGTTCGTGTGCCAGTCGTGACCGTGGCCGCCCCTCGCTGTGAACGACGCATGGGCCGCCATCGTCGCAAAATACTTGGCGGCGTAGTCATCACCGAGGAGCTTCATCGCAAAAGCGGTGCCACTGTTCTTGCCGTTACTGTCGTCGGTATCAGCAGCGGGATGATCGCCATAAGGAAGCGCGCCCTGGTCCACAAACGAACCAAAAAACAGCCGGGATCGTTCGAGGGCCGCGTCGATCTCCGGATGCTCAATACCGCACTTTTTGGCAAGCGCCAGGAGAAAGAAGCAATGGTTGCCGGCGGCGTTGAGGGCTCCGTAGCCGGGGTTCGATCGGTGCAGTTCGCCGCCGTTGAACGCAGGCCACGCGAACGTGTGGCCCCAGGTTCCCCCCGCGCTTTGTCCCATCGCCGTCTTCACCGCCCATTCCTTGAGGGCGGGCAGCACATAGTCGTCACCTGTGGCGTCGTAGTAGATCGCGCAGGGCAGCCCCACGAAGCCGACGTGCCAGCTCAGCATTCCACTTGGTTTCATCATGTCGATCGAGCCTGCGAAGCCCGGCTGCCACTGCTTGCAGTGTGGGCCCCGGACCCATTCGCGGACGAGCTTCAGGTGTTCGGGCTTGCCCGAGGCGATGAGCGCAATGGCCTCTGTGGTGCCGCCGCGGCCCGAGCTCGGATTCTTCGGGTCCACGACGAACTTCTTTTCGAGCACCTTCCAAGCATCCTCGAGGATCTGCGTGGTCTTCGGGCAGTCGAAAGGTGCCGTGTCGGCGTACGCTGGAAACGTCCGAAGCCGCAGCTCCGCGTCGAGTGTCGTAGCGTCGATGGGGAACGCATCGAATTTCTGTCGCGCGGTCTCCTCTTTCTTGGTCTCCGATGCCTTCCAGTCATAGAGGGCATCACCGTCCTCGGCTGCGGCAAAGACTTCTTCGAGGTTCACGCGGTCGGTATCGAGCGTCGCATTCCGTTTG
>CAYZHH010000117.1:0-10523 GCA_964478275.1 uncultured Candidatus Kuenenia sp. | reverse complement strand
CTCTTTGCGAGAGCCGCCTGAAGAACTCGATCGCATGCCCGAGCTTCGCCACGCCCACTTCCCCGGCGACATCGGAAAGCGGTGCGAGGGCCGCATCGGCGTGATCGCGGATCGCGAGGATCGCTGTTCGGCCGCCCCGCCGTCGGATCGCCTCAGCAACGAGAACCGGAAATCGTCCCCAGCCGGCGATGAGGCCGATCATTTCACCGTCAAGGGACGGCGCGTCGGAGAGCGGATGGCAAACGTCCATAGATGCGAAGCGTCACGCGGCATCGGGAAGCGTGGCGGGCCCGGCCGATGCCCGCTCGAGCGCCTGGATCCGGAAGCCGAGCTCCTTGAGCTCCTTCCGCATCTCGGGCAGCTTCGAGATCGTTGCCAGCTGGAGCTTGCGATCGCGGACGTCGATAGCTGGCTCGCCGAGGACTGTTCTCCCTGGCTCGATGTCACACGAGACCCCCGAGCGAGCCCCGAGCACAGCCTTGTCTCCGATGTGAACATGGTCGCGAACCCCCACCTGGCCGGCCATCACAACCCAATCGCCCGTGGTCGTACTCCCCGCGACACCCACCTGCGAGCAGATCATGTTGTGCCGTCCGAGGCGGCAGTTGTGGGCAATCATCACCAGGTTGTCGAGCTTGGTGCCATCGCCAATGCGTGTCGGACCGTAGGTGCCGCGGTCGATGGTGGTGGCGGCCCCCACCTCGACATCATCGCCAAGCTCGACCTGACCAAGCTGAGCGGAAAGGACGTAGCGATCGTCGGCCACCTTGTAGCCGAAGCCGTTGGCACCGAGCACGGCGCACGCGTGGATGATGCACCTCGCGCCCACGATCGTGTTCTCGTAGAGCACCGCGTTTGGAAAAATCGTGGTGCCCGCGCCGATACGGCAGCCGGCCATGAGCCTGGCGCCCGAGTGGATCGTGACGCCGGGACCGATCTCGCAATCAGGGCCCACCGTGGCAAAGGGGTGGATCTCAGTATCGGCGGACACGCGGGCTGCGGGATCGACCGAGGCCTGCGGGCTCACCCCCCGAGGTGGGGCGACACGGGGGGGTCTGAAACACGCAATGACCGCAGCGAAGGCAGCATGGACATCAGCCACCTCGATCGAAGGTCGGTCGAGCGACCCGGAACCTGTGGGCACGATCGCCGCAGCAGCGGCTGATTTGGCCAGCGAGTGCAGCTTGTCGCGGGAATCGACGAGCGTCACGTCGGCCGCCGAGGCTGTATCGAGCGTGGCCGCCGAGGCGATCGGCAGACAAGCCTCGCCCCGCACGATCGTGCCGCCGACGAGCCTCGCGATTTCCCCGAGCGTCATCGCCATCAGCGTACCTCCCTGGGGTTCCGCCGGAAGGCCCGGCGGGACGGGGAGACTAGGAAAGAAATGGCCTGAACGCAAGCGTGAAAACCGTCCGGAAACAGCAGCGTCAGGGCTGGGCGGGCTCGTGCTTCACCCCCCAGGCAGCTTCGAGCACCTGGTACACCCGCGGGTCGTAGGTTCGCAATTCTTCCCGCGCGAACGGAAAGAAATCGTTCCTCGAGAAGTAGGCCTCGGTCGCCTCGGCGAAGTATTCCTTCTCGTCGGTCATCGCATAGGCACGGCCGAACGACGCCGGCCGGTCGCCGCCGTGACGCCGTTCGACCCGCTCGTAAAGCCCCGCGGCCTTTGCCCGCTCGTAAGCGCCCTTGATCTCGGGATCATCGGAGCCGAGGACTCGGAAGTGGTAGGCGTGAGCCAGCTCGTGAAGGACGAAGTTGGGCATGCGATCACATTCCTCCGGAAAGGTCCGGATATCGGTGAACTCGATGGCGCGGGCCATGGCCGGATCGCGACCGTTGTTGCGAAGCCAGTCGGCATCCGGATGAAACTCAGCCCTCGGCGGCACGCCCGGGTACTCGGCTGAAAACCAGAGCGGTGTTTTCTTGAGCTCAGCGACCGCAGCCGGCGGCACAACGCGGATGATCTCGGCAAGCTGCTTCTCGAGCAGGGTGATGGCCTCGGCCGTCGCATCGGGCTCGTCGGCGAGCAGGGTCTTGCTCACATGGAGCGTCCAGCCGAGGACGTCGCGCGTGTCGTGGGTTTTGCCCGGAACCACTGACGACGACTCTGCCATCGCGAACGAAGCCGCACAAACGACGAGCACGAGCGACACGAGCGAACCCCAGCGAATGTGATTCATGGTTTCAAGAGAGCCTCGGAGACGGTTTCGTTCGACGCATGATCCGGCTGGAACTCCGGATCGCCACACTGCCACAGAATAAACGCTTGCACGTCGGCGATCTCCGCATGCCGCTGGGAGCGGGTCGAGCCGATGCCGTGCCCTGCCTCGTGGTCGATCCGTAGGAGCACCGGCCGACCGCTCGTGGTCGCAGCTTGAAAGCGGGCAGCAGCCTTGAACGACTGCCAGGGTTCGACCCGTGGGTCGTTGATGCCATGCGTGAAGAGCACCGCCGGATAAGGCGTGCCGTCGAAGACGTGGTGGAGCGTGCTCATCGCCAGGAGGCCGCGGAACTCGTCTGGGTCGGCACGGCTTCCAAACTCGGGCACGTTCGGTGGACCGTTGCGGGACATCTCGAACCGCATCATGTCGGTGCAGCCGACGGCGATGTTCGCGGCCACGAAGAGGTCGGGCCGCTCGGTGATCGCACGGCCAATGAGAATGCCGCCGGCACTTCCGCCACGTGCGGCAAGATGGGCTGACGATGTGTAGCCTTCCCGCACCAGATACTCCGCACACGCCAGAAAATCTTTCCACGTGTTGGGCTTGGTGACCTTGCGGCCAGCGTGATGCCAGGCCTTGCCGAAGGTGCCGCCACCGCGAACGTGGGCGACGGCCATGATGCCGCCTCGTTTGAGCCAGGCAAGGTTTGTCGTGGTGAACTGCATCGGCGTCGAGTGGCCATAGGCACCGTAGCCCGAGAGGATCGTGGGGTTCGATCCATCGCGGCGAAGATCTGCGCGGTGAATGATCGACAGCGGCACCCGGACGCCGTCGTGGCTTTCCACGAGAACTTCCGTGGCCATGAGGCCTTCGGGGGCATCAAACGGACCGACGGGCACGAGGCTCGTGTCGGTGAGCGTGGCTGTCGCAGGATTGAATGCGTGCACTCGACCGGTGCGGATCCAAGACCCGCCCCGCACGAGGATTCCGGTCATGGTGGCGTCGGCCGCGGCGATCGAGGCCGAGGGCTCGTCGGCGGGCATCGCAATCGTTGTGGCGTCCTGCGGCCGGTCGTAGGGCACTCGCAGAATTCCGCGGCTTGGCCCATGGGTGACGCCCACATAGAGCGCGTCGGCCGCGGCAGCGACACCGCTCACCACCGACTCGCCCGCGGGTACGATCGTCTCGGCAGTCGCGAGGTCGGGATTCGAAAGCGTCGTGCGGATGACCCTGAACCGCGGAGCATCCTTCGCCGTGACGAGGTAGATGGTATCGCCGATCACCGCGAAATCGGTGACGAGGTCTTTCTTGGTGCAAACAGGCCGCCACGTGGCGGTGGGCTTTCCAAGATCGGCCCGGGGCATTGTCCAGAGCGAGATGTCGGCCTCGTCACCGTGCGTCACCTGCCCGATCACCCACGCAGATCCCGATGGCACGATCACTGCCGGAAAATCCATCGGTTCCATGGAGGGTGAACCAGCGGCCCCGTGGCCAAAGACGAACGTCGCGCGATCTGGCTCGCCGTTGGTCCCGAGCGTGCAGAGAAAGGCTTGCGTGAAGCGGTAGGTCGCGTCGGGCGGCGTGCCGGGCTCCAGGGCGCGGCGGCGGGAAAATGTGAACGAGCGGCTGTCGGGCAGCCAGGACGGATTGGCGTACACCGTCTCGAGCCGGTCGGCGGTGAACTCAAGGTCACGCCCCGTGGCCAGTTCGCGGACGCGAAGCGTCTCCTCTTCCGAGCCCGATGCCGCGACGCCGTAGAGGAGCCGGCTGCCGTCCGGCGAGACTCGGAAGAAGCCCACCGCAACGTGGCCACCCGCGGCAGGCCTGGGCAGCGTTGCCGGATCGACGATCACATGCTCGTGGCCAGCCGGATCGCGCATGAACACGATCGCCACGTTGGCATCGGGAGGCTGCTTGAAGCAGACAAGTCGGCCATCGGCGAGTCGCTCGATCGCACCCACCGCTGGCGATGCACGGGATGCTATCTGGTCAATCTGCGACCGCAGTTGATCACGGCCCGGGATCCCCGCCAGCACAGCCGCCGCATGATCCGCCTGGCACCGAACCCACGCCTGCACGGAGGGATCGGCCATGTCTTCGAGGTGACGGTAGGGGTCAACGACCTCGATCCCGTGGTGGGTCTCGACGACGGCCTGAGGGATCGCAACGGGTGGGGGCGGCATGTCCATCGGGTCTTGACTCAACACGGGGGGCTCGAGAGGAAGCGGCGTGATACGGCCCGAGGCTCATCGGCCGGAGTGGCGGGCACAAGAACCCGAGGATTGCCTGACCATATGGAATCATTCTTACAGAAATCGGGCCGCCGAGCCTCGTGTTTTGCGAGCGCCCGTGACAAGGTCCGATGGTGACTGACTTTTTCAGGAAGGTTCATCTGCCTGGCAGCCCGTGACGCTTCCGACGCTGGACACTGCGGCGCGACTTCGCGATTGGTTGCCGCGCCATGAAGGGAGGGCAGGGTCGCTGGACGTCTTATTCTCGGCCGCCGAGCCAGCGGAGGTATTCGCGGAGCCGATTCGCGGTGGCCGTGTCATTGGCCTCCGCCGCGCGGGCCAGGTGGCGACTGGCCGTCCGCCGGCTTTCCACGGCTCGAACAAAGAGGCCAAGATCGGCAGTGCAGCGGCGACACACCGGCTGAAGCGGCTGCACCGCCCGACAGACCGGGCAAATGATCGCTTCGTCGGCGGTTGACGCTGGTGGCATGGAAGCTGTGGCGGGATCGCGGGACTGTCGTGCCGTCGTCAGCCCGACGTGTAGAAGAGCAGATCTTCGAGCTCGGCCAACAGTCCGCTCAGCAGGGCATCACCATGCGAGTCCCGGGCCTCCTCGATCAAGCCCAGGAGCCGCTCGACATCCGCAGCATCCTCGGCGCCGAGCGAGGGCAAGGCGCGGCGTGCCTTATGAATAATCGCATCGCCCGATCGGTCGCCCACTCCCGGGGCACCTGGCGACAAAGATGCTGCCGATGGTCTATCGCCTTCCCCCTCCGTCGCTTCGCCAATCGCAGCCGAAAAGCCAGCCAGGCCAGCCAGTCGGCTGGCTGGCCTCGTCGGATCGTGCTCCTTCATCCGTGACAGGGCATCGACGATCGCCAAGCGCTTCGAGAGGCCGGTGCGGCTCTCCAGGGCGGTCACCTCGAGCGTGCCATCGAGTGAGAGTTCGAACCGCACGAGGATATTGCCGTCGCATCCCTCCGAGGCGTTGACGCCCTCGAGAAAGAAGTCTCCGATCGCGCGGTTGTCTTCGAGATGCGGGCTCTCCCCCTGGTACACACGGATCTCGACCTTCTCTTGATCGAGGGTGTGCGTGGAGAAGGAGTCTTCATAACGGGCCGGGAGCGGGGCGTTCCGCCGCAGGATCGGCACGAAGACGAGATCGTCACCGTGCCGCCCCGAGGTCACGGCTGCCACGCCGAGCGTGTGCGTGGCCACGTCGATGAGCACCAGCCCGACCGACTGGCCCGCGATCATTCCAGCCTGTGTAGCTGCTCCGAGTGCCACGGCCAGGTCCGGATCGACGCTCCATTTCGGGTCACGGCGAAACTCTCCGCGGAGCCGGTCCTGCACGAGGGGTGTCCGCGTCGAGCCGCCGACGAGGATTAACTCGTCGATCTGGGAAAGCGCGAGCCCCGAGTCGCGGATCGTGATGTCCACGCAATCGATGGTGCGATCGACAAGCGGCAGAATGAGCCGCTCATACTCGTTCCTCGTCACCGTCACATCGAGGCTGATCTGCCGGCCACGAACCGTGCCGATGAACTCCTCCAGAATCCTCGCGCTGGCAGACGTGGAGAGCTCGCACTTTGCCCGCTCGCAGGCCGTGAGCAACCGCCAGCGAGTGGCCGTCTCATCCCAGAGGTCTAGGCCGTGCTCGGTGAGGAACTGCCCGGCGACATGCCGCGCGAGCAGCTCATCAAAATCATCGCCGCCGAGGCTCGTGTCGCCTTTGCTGGAGAGTACTTCGACCACGCCTTGCTCGATCCGCACGATCGACACGTCGAACGTGCCGCCGCCCAGGTCATACACCATGATCTGCCGCCGCTCGTCGGAGCCCGGGTGGTAGACGAGACTCGCCGCCGTGGGTTCGTTGATGATCCGTTCGACCGTGAGGCCTGCCAGGGCGCCGGCCTCACGCGTCGCCTGCCGCTGCTGCTCGTCGAAAAACGCCGGCACGGTGATCACGGCACGACTCACGCTACCGCCCAGGGCACGCTCGGCCCGCGCTTTGAGCGTTTGCAGGATGATCGCGCTGATCTCCTGCGGCGAATACGAGGTGCCCGCCATCGGCAGCATCACCGCCTGCCCCATGCGGCGTTTCACCGAGGCGATCGTGCGGTCCGGAAACGCGGCGAGTTGGTTGCGTGCCGACTGCCCCACGAGGAGGCGGCCATCCATGGCGATGCCGACCACCGACGGCACGATCGCCGTACCATCCTCCTCCAGCACGCGGACGCGGCCGTCGATGCACACGGCGACGACACTGTTGGTCGTTCCCAAGTCGATGCCGATCACGGGGGAATCGGTCGGCAGATCAGTCATGCGTATCATTTTTCGATTTCCCGAAAAATAGACCAGACACTGACCCTTGAACGATGACCCTGCAACTCACCGTGCCACCCGTACCTCGGCTGCCCGGATGACGGTGCCGTGGAGGAGGTATCCCGGCCGGAGCTGTTCGGCGACGTGCCCATCCGGCACCGCCGAATCCTCGACCACGTCGATGGCCCGCATCCGATCGGCATCGAATGGTTCGTGGAGGACATCGAGCCGCCGGATACCCACCTGTTCCATGAGTCGGCGGGTTCGCACAAGCAGGAGCTCAAGGCCTTGCCGCGCGTCGGCGAGCGCGAGCGCCGCTGCGCGGGCCACGTCCTCGGCGCGGCCGGCACGGGTTCGCGCCTGATCGAAGAGGTGTTGGAGCCGCCGCACGAACCGAGGTGCCAGCATGCGGATGAGCCATGGCGCCGCGCCGACACTACCCCGCCAATCCGCCGCGAGATCATGTTTCGCTGGCGTGCCGTGATCGCCCACAGCCTCGCCACCGAAGCCCGCCGCCAGGGCATCGATCTCGGCGGCCTGGGTACTGACCACGCCGGCGGCACGCTCCATACTGTCTTCGATCTCGGTCAATGCTTCCGCAAGCCTTCGTGCCTGTTCGCCGCCGCCCACTGCCGGTTGACGAGACAACGTGCGGAGGGTGGATTCCAGATGGTCGAAGCGACCTGCCACTCCTGCGAGATGCCGCTCGAGGCAGCGATCGAGCAGGCCATCGAGGTCGGAGGTGAGGTCTCTTGCGGCGCGGACCTGAAGCTTGATCTCGTGCCGAAGCGCCGTGAATGCAGCGACGATGTCGGTGGCGCCCAGCAGCGTTGATGCGTCGGCGAGGTCCGGTTCCAGGCCATCGTCACTCATGGCTGCCGGTCCTGCCTGTCGTGATTGCCCAGCGCGAGTAGCACCCGCACCGGAAGGCGTGGCGGGCGTGTGGCCGCAGCCGCGACGATTCCCGCCAGAGCGGGCCGGTACTGCGGGCGCAGGAACGCTTGCCTGGCACGGTCCATGGGATCGCAGAACGATTCCATTGCCGCATGGAGCTCCCGAAACCGCTCGGGCTCGCGGTCGGGTGGGTGAAGGCGGACTGCCTCCAGGTAGGCGGCCCTGGCCTCCTCCGCAGTGGCGGTCGCCGCGATACCGAGGACCAGATGCGCAGCCCGTTCCGGATGAAGCGACAAAGCGGTGTGAGGGGTGCTGTGCATCGGGTCAGGTATCCGCCATCATGGCTTCGATCATTTCCATCGGCGTGATGCCGAGGCGATTGGCAAAGTCGGCCAACCGATCTGCAGAACCCGGGGTCTGCGGCCCGGAGAAGAGTTTCACCGCTTCGACAACGGCATCGGGGCCACCACGCTCCAGAATCAGTTGCAGAAAGCGCGGCAGGGTAGCCGGCGACATCCGAGCGACTTCTTCCGGGCTGGGAAGCTTGCGGTTTCGGCGACCTCCGCGGCGTTTGAACTGTTTGGCGTGTTCTTCCGCCGCGATCGTTGCCGTTACCTCGCGAACGATCTCGGAGAGCCGTTCCCGCATGGTCGGGTCGGGTTCGATTGTTGCCGCTTTCTCCACAAGGGCGAGCCGCTTTTGGTTGCGTCGCCCAAGCAGCTTTTCAGGGGCGGTGCGCTCGAGCCAGTCGAGAGTCGCCGCGGCCGCCCGCGGATGGGTATCGGCGGGCTTGCCGATCCAACGTGGCTCGCGAGTAGCCTTGACCGTGCCGAAAAAATCATGCTCCGCTATCCATTCGAATGCGGTCCAGAACGCTGGATCGTCTTCCGGCAGTCTCCCGCCGTCGCCCAGCAGGCTGCTGAGCTTCCATTTCGCAGCACCTTCGAGCCGTCGGCACAAGGCCGTGCCGATGAGCTTGGAGGAGGAGCGCGAGGCCGAGAAGGACAGCCCCCGTTGCTCGAGATCGTTCAAAAAACAAGCGGTGGCGATGAGCGGCTCGATGGGGCCGTCGATGCCGATATCGCTTGCGCCGCGGACCACCAGGAGCCAGGCCCGATCGATCTCAGGCTCCGCTACGTGGAACCGCTCGAGGGCATCGGCCAGCATGGCATCGGCGAGCAGTCCTTCCTGGCACCCGACACGGGCAGCCGCAACCGCCGTTTCGAAGCTCGCGTGATTTCCTTCACTCAGCAGGAGCGCCGATTCGAGGAACGGAATCCACTGCCGCGAAAGCGACTTTGGCCAGCATGTGAGTGCCGTCTCCAGGGCGATACGGAGGTCTGGGGTCGCACCGTTTTTCCGGGCGAGCCACGTGGCCCGCTCCAGCTCGAATCGCCAGGGCATCGCCTGCGCGTCGAGGCCTTCGAAGCGCTTGTCTGCCATGCCCCTGACAAGCGGCTCCGCCCGTACGAAATCACCGTGGTCGATGCAGTGACCGATCACGTCGAGCAGGTACTCACAGTGATCGGGAAAGATGGCGAGGCAGGCTTCTTTCGCCGCCAGGAGCGACGGTGATTCGTCTGCGTGAGGCGTGTCTCGCCCTGGTTCTGATTCGAGGAGGTCGATCAGGGCTTGATGGGCGAGCCGATTCCGAGGGTAGCGGTCGATGGCCTCGCGGAGAAGACGTTCGGCGCGGCCGATATCGTCGGACGAGATGAAGGCCGCGCCCCCAAACGTTTTCTCCTGGTCAAGGAAGCTGGCCGCCGCCTGCTCCAGCATCACACTGGCCATGGCCGCCCGTAGGGAGGCCGGGATATGGGAGAGCCGAGGCAGATCGCGGTCGATGTATTCCCGCGCGACCTGGACGCGTTCCCGTTCGGCATCGATGAAGGTTCCGAGATAGAGAAATCGCAGCCGATTCGATCGCGGATCGTCTGACGGGCCGGTGGTCTCAGCGCAGAGCGCGGAGAACGTCGGCACATCGGGCTGTTCAAAGGCCAGCTCCCGGCAGGCCGCGGTGAACATCGAGACGAAGTCGGGGTCGAGCGATCGGTATTGTTACTCGAAGCGGATTACGAGCGCGGCCTGGGAGGCCGAGACGAGTTGCTTAGGGTCGTGGTGCCGAACCGTCATGATCTCGTTGGCGGTGGCCATCATCGAGGCTCGCCGCATGAGCTCGAGGACCGCGGAACGTGCCGTGAGATTCGACGCGGGGGCGGCCATCTTCAACCAGCCTTCCGTGAGGGCGGCGGCGATGCGACCGGGGCGACGGTCCGGGGCGATCCTTTTCCAGGCGTCGCTGGCGGCTGCGAGATCGCCATGTTGAAACGGGGCAAGACCGCGCAGAAGGAGCCGCCAATCGGAATACGGACTTTTTCGGCCGATTCCGGCGACCCGCTCGAGTGCCGTGGCCGAGTCGCCCTCCGCATGGAGATCGAGTGCTTCGCGGACCAGCTCCGCTTCCACGCGCATCGGCTCAGGCAAGTCGGCGCGAGTCTTGGCATCGAAGACGGCCAGATCCTCGGCCAGTTCATCCGGTTCAGCCACGGGGGCCTGGCTCAGCCACTTCGCCTCCGCCGGCGGAGAAGCCCGGTCAGCGACGATGTCGGGCCGTCGCGACTTCCGCCGTCTCTCGAACCTGGCTCGATCGCGTTCGTGTTTTTTCTGCTTGTGCGAGCCCATTGGCCCATTCCTCCGTGAGGCAGCAGCGTATCGGCCCAGCGTGGATTGGCCAAGGAACCTGCTCATCGGCGGCTCGGCCTCGGGATCGGCGAGGGCTCCTTCAGCTCGCGACCACCCCTCGCCTGCACGTGGCTTTTCACGGTTTTGCCGGTGACGGCCTCCGCGCTCGTTTTAGGAAATGAGGGACGGGAGCGATTTGTTCGCCCTGAGACGCTCGCGCTTCGCGACC
>CAYZHH010000116.1:0-10526 GCA_964478275.1 uncultured Candidatus Kuenenia sp. | reverse complement strand
GGATGCGGCGGCTACCCACCAAGTGAACGAAGGCCATGGATGGCTTCGTTCACGTAAAGTTGCGGGAAACAGGACTTGAACCTGCACGGTATTACTACCACCAGGCCCTCAACCTGGCGCGTCTGCCAATTCCGCCATTCCCGCGTTTTTATGGTGGGTGTCGATAATGAAGCGACACCCACCTCTAAGGGCATTCTCAGGCCTGAGGGCCGCCCGTCAAGCGGGTGTCGCGGGCAACGCTGGCGGCGGTAAGCCCGCGGGCTGCGAGGGCGTCACCCGCGGCAACCATACCAGCCAGAATGCCAAACACTCCGAGGCTCCAGGCCACGTTACCCACGGGGACCCAACGGTAGAACGGAAGCCCAGCCGCCAGGCAGGCGAGGAGGCCCTCGGCGGACTTCGGGTACATGTCAGTCAAAAGCCAGTGAGCACAGTCGGACAGAGGAAAGACGATCGTGCTGGCGAGCGCCCCGCCCACCACATTGGGCCAGCGGGTGTCACTGCCGACCCTGCCCAGGAGGCCGAAGCGACCAAGCAGAACCGGCCATGTGAATCCGGCGAATATGACCACCGCCATGAGCAGATGATCGTGGACAGGCAAAAAGAGATTACCGAGGGCGATCGCCGCCACGGGCACGCTTGCCGCCAGGAGCGTTGAAGGAAAAATCACTCCGGCGGCCAGGGCGACCGCAGCCATCGGCGTGATGTTCAAGCCGGGCTGCCAGGCTCGGCCCACGACTGCAAGCGTGACCAGGAAGAGCCAGGCGACCACGAGCATGGCTGCTGAGGGTCGGTCGGCGGTGTCGCTGGCTGTGGCGTGGCGTGTGTGGGCGTTCATGCGTGGGGCGCAACCTCCATGGGCCTCTCCACCTTCGGCGGGCGTGAAGAATTGCCGTTACACTACCGGTTTTCCGGTTCCAGGCAAGCCAGAATAAACCCGCCCATGCCCGCAAGCGTCCGGGAACTTGCCACCCTCACTATTGAGCGAGCGGCCGACGGTATCGCGACGATCTCATTCGCTGTCCGGGACCACCGGCAGAACGTCATCACCCGGCAGGTTTTTTCAGACCTTTCAGAGGCGCTCGATGACCTCGGCCGAGGGCCCAGGCCCGTGGGCGTGATCCTGCGATCGACAAAGGAAGGAACCTTCTTCGCCGGGGCCGACCTCGATCGGATCGATGCCCTCGGCTCGATGCCGGCCGCCGAGGTCGAGCAGGTTTGCGACACCGGCAAGGCGATCTTCGGGCGGCTCTCCGCATCCTGGCCAACCGTCGCCGTGATCGACGGCACCTGCCTCGGCGGCGGCCTCGAACTGGCGCTCGCCTGCGATTTCCGCGTGGCAACAAATGCCGCGCACACGTCGCTCGGGTTCCCGGAAGTAAAACTCGGACTCCTGCCGGGATGGGGAGGCACCGTTCGTGCTTCCAGGCTGATCGGGCCAGGCCCGGCGATCGAGCTCATCGCCTCGGGCGAGGCGGTCGATGGGCCGGCGGCAGAACGCCTCACCCTCGTTGACGCGTGCGTTCCGCCAGACGTCGCCCTTGAATCCGCGGGTCGCATCATCGCGATGCGAAGCGGTGCCGTGGTTGCCGAGCGCCGCCGCCGACTGGCCGAGCCGGTTGTGCTCGATCCTGCCGAGCGGGATTTTCTCGAAGCGACCACCGCAGTCGTGATCCTTGGTCGCACCGGTGGCCACTACCCCGCACCGCCAGCGATCCTCGAGGCCATCCTTGCAGGAGCCATGCTCGATGCCGAGGCAGCGAGCCACCTCGAATCCAAGACCTTCGCCCGGCTCGCGGCGACGCCGGTCCACCGCAGCCTCTTGAGAGTTTTTCGACTTGGCGAGCGGAACCGTCGTGATCCGGGCGTGGGCAGGGCCGTGGCCGAAGCACCATCGCCCATTTCGAGGGCTGCGGTTGTGGGCGCCGGGATCATGGGCGCCGGCATCGCCGCCCGGCATCTGCGAAGCGGCCTCGGCGTGACGCTTGTGGATATTGATGCCGACGCTCTGGCTCGAAGCGTGCCGGGCATCCTGGAAGAGGCCGCGTGGGACCGCGGGGCCAAACGCGCCGACCCCGACGCGGCGATGGCCCTCGCGGGCCGTCTGCAAACGGCCACATCGCTCGAGGCGCTTGCGGGGGCCGACCTTGTGATCGAGAGCGTCCTCGAACGCACCGACCTCAAACAGAAAGTGCTCGCCGACATCGAGCGGGCCGTCAGCCCGACCGCGATCATCGGCACCAACACCTCCACGAACCCTATCGCAAAACTGGCGGAAGCGATTTCGGAGCCGTCGCGGTTCTGCGGGATGCACTTCTTCAATCCCGTGCGTCGCATGATCCTCGTGGAAGTCATCCGGGGGCCTGCCACGAGTGATGCCACGGTGGCGGCGGTCGTAGCCCACGCCAAGCGGCTCGGAAAATGCCCGGTGGTCGTTCGCGACAGCCCCGGCTTTCTCGTCAACCGCGTGTTGATGCCCTATCTCCACGAGTCGATCGAGATGGTCCGCGAAGGCGTTGAGCCCGCGCGGATCGATCGCGTCGCCCGCCGCTTCGGTATGCCGATGGGCCCGATCGAGCTCTACGACATGATCGGCCTCGACACCGCTTTCTACGCGGGGCTTGTCTTATCGGCGGCATACGGCGATCGCATCGACGCCTCGCCGCTCATCCCCGCCTTCGTGAAGGCAGGCCGCCTCGGACGCAAGTCCGGAGTGGGTTTTTATCGCTTCCGTGGCACGGGACCGAAGGCGCGGATCGTTGGCGTGGATGACGACGCGGCGAGGATCGTGAGCCGCTACGCCCTGCCGCCCCGCGACAACACCGATCGCACGATCGCCGACCGGCTCCTGCTGCCGATGCTTCTCGAGGCGCTGCGTGTGCTCGACGAGGGGATCGTCCGCGAACCGAGCGACATCGATCTGGCCGTTATCCACGCCCTCGGGTTTCCAGCGTTCCGCGGTGGCCTCATGGCCTGGGCCGACTCGCTCGGTGTCGATGAGATACTTCGGCGTCTGGAACCACTCGCCGACCTCGGCGTGCGGATGCAGCCCACCGCGAGCCTCTTGGAGCGGGCAGCATCCGGCCGGAAGTTCACGGAGTGACAGCCATGGCGAAAGACACCACGACGCCCGTGATCGTTGCCTGCTGCCGTACGGTGATCGGCCGGGCCCATGCAGAGAAGGGCCTCTATCGAAACGTGCGCGGCGATGAGCTCGCCGCGGCAGTCGTGCGGGCTGCCGTTGAACGCAGCGGCGTGGACCCCGACACCATCGAGGATGTCGTGCTTGGCGCGACGCAGCAGCGCGGCGAGCTCGGCGGCAACGTGGCGCGGTGTGTCGCCCTCATGGCCGACCTGCCTTTCTCCACCGCGGGCACGACGGTCAACCGTCTCTGCGGCTCGTCGCTCGAGGCCCTTGCTCGTGCGGCCCACGCCATCGCAGCGGGCGCGGCAGATGTGCAGGTCGTCGCCGGCGTCGAGCACATGCATCACCTACCGATGGAGTCGGCCGTCGACATCCATCCGCGGGTGTTCGCCCGTTCAAGCCGCGGCATGCTCTCGATGGGGCTCACCGCGGAGCACCTTGCTGCATCGCACGGCATCAGTCGCCGTGCCCAGGAGGAATACGCCGTCGAAAGCCATCGACGCGCCGCTGCGGCCACGGCCGCTGGCCTTTTTGAAGACGAGATCGTGCCGGTGGTGGGCCATGACGAACAGGGGGCGATCATCGAGGCTTGGATCGACCAGTCGATCCGGGCCGACACGACCCTCGAGGCAATGGCGGCGCTCGAGCCGGTGTTCCTGCCCACGATCGGCACCGTCACGGCCGCGACGAGCGCGCCCTTGAGCGATGGCGCAGCGGCCATGGTGGTGATGAGCGAGGCCGAGGCCACTCGTCAGAAACTCGAACCACTGGCCCGCGTCGTGGCTACGGCCGTTATCGGCGTGCCGCCCGCCGCGATGGGCACTGGGCCGATCGCGGCGACTCGAAAGCTCCTGTCGCGGCCCGCAGCGGCTGGGATCACGCTTGCCGATATCGATCTTGTGGAGCTCAACGAGGCCTTTGCGGCGCAGGCGATTCACTGCATTCGCGAGCTTGGCCTCGACGCGGCGAGAGTCAACGTGCGGGGTGGGTCGCTTGCCATCGGCCACCCGCTCGGGGCGAGCGGCGCCCGGATCACGACGACGCTCCTGCACGCGCTTCGCGACTCCGGCGGCCGTTATGGCTTGGCCACGATGTGCATCGGCCTGGGGCAGGGCATCGCCGTGCTCTTTGAGCGAATGGAGTCGTCGCGATGAGGCGGCTCGGGGACTGGCTCGTTTTCCTTGGGGCAGGTGCCTGTCCTCGTCCGCGGCCTCGTCCGCGGCTTCGTCCGCGGCTCGCTCGTCCGCGGCTCGGGGTTGCCCGTGCCCCATCGCCGGACGTTCGCTGCGGCCAATCTGGCCTTCGCTCACTCGATGTTTGCTGCGCTTCGCCATCCATGGCTTCGCTTGCAAACAACGCCGGCGACAGGGCACGGGCAACCCCTCGCGGATTTCACGATGAGTGACGAGGCGCGCATTCAATCATCGAGAGATGCGACACGGGCTGATGGCGCATTGGCCGAATCTGAGGCCACACTCGTTGGCCTCTTCACTGCGCGGGTGGCTGCTACGGCCGACCGGGCCGCGGTGGCCGTTGTTGATGGTGGGGCGGTCACAATGTGGACGTGGTCGGAGCTGGCCGTGGCGGCGGTCCAGGCCGCGAGGCACATGGAAGCCGCTGGGCTTGGTCGCGGTGATCGCGTGGTCCACGTCGGTCCACACTCGCCCGACTGGATCGCCGTTGATGTGGCGTGTCTGCTGGCGGGGCTCGTGCATGTGCCGCTGCATGACGATGCCTCGGTGGCAGAACACCGCGAGCAACTCGCGTGGCTCGATCCCAAGGGTGTTGTGTTCAGTGGCCCTGCGCGGCCCGGCTCGCTCGGTGCCGCCGACGTGCCTGGTCGGATTGTCGTGTCGCGGCCCGCCGGCGGTTTTCTCGCGCGGAACGACGGTGATGAGGCTGGCCTTGCTGACGCGCTCGCCGCATGCGTCGCTGCAACCAATCCCGATGCTCCAGCGACGATCGTGCTGTCGTCGGGCACCACGGGGACCCCGCATGGTGTGGTCCACTCGCAGCGGTCGCTCGCCTGGAACGCCCGGGCCGTGTCTGGCGTGTTTCTGTCAGACCCACGGGATGTGCGTCTCTCCTGGCTCCCGGCGAGCCATCTCTATGCGCGGGTCGGCGATCTCTACTCCGCGGTGGCGCGAGGTGGCTGTCTCAATGTGGTCGCTGATCGCACACAACTTCTCGACGCATGCAGGGCGCTGCCACCGACCGTGATCCTTGGCGTGCCCGCGTTTTTTGAGCGGCTCGAAGCAGGCGTGCGAAGCGGAAAGATCGCTGATTTGGCCGCGGCGATCGGGGGCGAGGTGCGCGTGTGCATCTCAGGCGGTGCGCCGCTCCGCGAGCGAACGGCGGAGCTGTTTGCGGCGCGAGGTGTGCCACTCGTCGAGGGGTATGGGCTCGCTGAGGCGGGGCCGGTGGTGGCGGTGGCCACGCCGCGGAATCGCCGGCCGGGCTCCGTGGGGTTCCTGCTTCCCGGCATCGAAGTGCGCATCGACGATCGTGCGGAGAGCTGCGGTCAGTTGCTCGTGAAGACGCCCTCACGTGCACCTGCCGTGATTGAGCCGCATGAGCCACCACGCACGCTTTCCGAGTGGCTCGAGACGGGCGATGTCGGCGAGCTCGACACGGAAGGAAATCTCCGCATCACCGGTCGTCTCAAGGATGTGCTGGTGCTCCCAAACGGCATCAAACTTCCTCCCGCCGAAGTTGAGCGGGCGCTTGCCGAGGATGAAGCGGTGGCGCAGGTGTGCGTTGTCAGCGATTCGGATGGCTGGCCTCTCGCGGTCGTCGTGCCGGAGCCTGCGGTGATCCGCCGCACGCTCCGCCGGCTTGGCATTGTCGTCTTCTCGCGGCGATCGGCGGTGCGCCATCCGAGGCTCGTGGAGTGGCTCACCCGGCGGCTTGCGCGGCGACAGCATCACCTGCCACGAGCGTGGCGTGTGCGTCGCGTGGTCGTGATGGACCGGCCTTTTGATGCATCACGCGGCGAAATCACTCCGTCACAAAAACTTCGCCGCGACGTGATCGAAAAAGGTGTCAGGAACCTTTTCCGAGAAGACGACGGCTTGCGACAACCATGGAAGCCCCTCGCGCCAGCGAGGGGACGGCGAGAATTTGGGCGAGCCGGCTTGGGAGTGGACGACGGGGCGGTGCACCACCCGCAGCCCCCCGGCTCACGCCGGGGGCTTGGATCGCGTGATGGCGATGTGAAGTCTTTGGTGTCTGCCGTGTGGCACGGCGGCCCGGGCGGCTTTGCCGCGGCGGCGGCGCTCGCGGCCGAGCCCCAGGCTTCGGCGGTCGAGGCGGTGATCCAGCGAGCCGAAACCGAGATCGCGCGGCTTCGTGAGGCGGGCACGCTCTACGACCCGCCTGCGGGCGACCTGCCGCCGACGCCACCGATCGATGATCCACCTCCGCCCCCGCGTGGAAAATTCTCGGCCGCTGCCGAAGCGGCGCTCGGCGAGACTGGCCTCTGGGGGCTGGCGGTGCCCGAAGCGTTTGGTGGAGCGGGAGCGTCGATGGTCGATCTCGCGCGAGCCATCACGCGGCTCGCAGCCAATGTGCCCACGGCCGCCGGAATGCTCGCCGTGCATTCATCGATCGGCGCCGTCTCGGCACTTGCCACCTTCGGTACGCCCGAGCAGCAGGCGCGCTTTCTGCCGGGCCTCGCCGCTGGCAAACCGCTCTCCATCTTTGGGGCCACCGAGCCCGACGCCGGCTGCGACCTTGCCCGTGTGCAGTCGATGCTCGAACGCCGCGACGGCAGGCTCCTGCTCACCGGCACCAAGATGTTCATCACGAACGCCGTTCACGGTCGGCTCGTAAAAATTCTTGCCATGCTCGACGGAAAGCCGGCCGTCGTGCTCGTCCAGTTGCCCGACACCGATACCGACACGTTTCGGCTGCGGCACTATGCCATTCATCCCCTCAAGCACACCGCCAACGCTGCCCTCGAATTCTCGGAGTGTGAGGTGAGCCCAGACGATGTGCTGGCCCCGCCCGCTGGCAGCGATGGCATGGCGATCGTGTGGCATGGCCTTAACCGTGGCCGCACGACGCTGGCTGCCCAGGCCGCTGGCACGCTGCGACTCGTGCTCTCGCATGCCGTAGAACATGCCAAGCGTCGCCACACGTGGGGCCAGCCGATCGCCTCGCGGCAGCTCATCCAAGGACGGCTCGGCCGGATCGCTGCGTCGATCGCTGCGTGCGATGCGGTGAGCATGTGGGCGGCGGCGGCTGTGGATGGCGGCGGCGGCGAATGGGAGGCAATCACCGCAAAGATCGTCGCGAGCACATGTGTGCGCGAGGCGGCGATGGACGCGCTCGGCGTGCATGGCGGCCGGGCGTTTTTGGTTGGCCATCCACTTGGCGATGCGTTCCACGATCACTTGGCGGTCGGGGTGTATGAAGGGGAGAGCGATCTGCTTGGGCTCGCCCTCTTTCGCGGCATCGCCAAGGGGCATCCTCTCGCATCTCTTCCGCGCGAAGCAGGATCGCTGCGCCGCGCAGCCGCCTGGCTCGCCTGGCGGGCACGTCTGATGGCTCGCCTCTCGAGCCGTCACCACGACTCCACCATTCTGGATCGGCCGCTCCGTCGGTCTGCCGCATCTGCTCGGCGGCTTCTGGCCAAGACGGCCCGGCGGATCGATCGCGCCATCCGGCGTCATGGCCGCGGCCTCGCCAACCACCAGCTTGAAATTGGCGTGCTATCACAAGACGTTCGCGACCTCGCAAGCGTCCTCGCCGTCGCCTGGCATGCCGATACCTCGGGCGACGAAAAGGCCGTCGTCGCCGCGGAGTGCTGGTGCCGATTGGCGCTCGCCCGCGTCACCGGCCGGAAGCCGACCCCAGGCGACCACGCCGCCCTGGCCGCCGTGGGGGCTGCAACTCTGGACGGGCTCGCTCGTTAAATGGCAGTGGGCCGACGCACAGGCCCGATCAACCCATCAAGGAGATAGCCCCATGTTTCGCTCGTTCAGCATTCGCGCACTCGTCGCTGCCGTCGCCTGTGTCAGCGCCGGGACAACCCTCGCGGCCGATGAACCGAAGAAGGATCGCGACCCCGCCAAGTTCTTCCAAAAGAAAGACGCCAACGGCGACGGTGTCCTGTCGCTCGAGGAGTTCAAGACCGGGATGCCCGAGAAGGTTGCCGCCAAGGCCGAAGGCCGCTTCAAGAAGCTCGACACGAGCGGCGACGGACGGGTCTCGCGAGAAGAATTCACCGCTGGCATGAAGGATCGTCGGAAGAAGCCTTAAGCGGCTCCCCGGGCAGCTCCGGTCACTCGCTGCGGACGAGCACGGGCCACCAACTGCAGAGATACCAGGCGCGAGGGGTGGCGAGCTCGGCAAAGGCTTCGAGGGAGAGGCTCGCGCCCGATGGCCGACCGCCGAGCACTTCGTCGAAGAGGCCCTTCGGCTTGGTGTACTTCACGACCATCGCCGTCTCTTCTTTGAGACCGGCAAGCTCCACGGCTCGCTTCACCGCGTCGTCAAGAAATCCGATGCGGTCCACGAGGCCGGCTTCCTTCGCCTGCTCGGCCGTAAAAATCTGGCCCGTGGCGACGGCGTCTACCGCAGCGTCATCGAGCTTCGGGCGGCCGGCCTTCACGATCGACTTAAACCGCACGAACATGCCGTCCACGAGCGATTGCAGAATCTCCCGCTCCTTTTTCGCCACCTCGGGTGAGCGGTCTTTCGTGGGGCTCAGCATCTGCTTGAGGGGCCCGCTCGCGATCGAGTCGTCGCGGATGGCGATCCTGCCGAGCGCCTCCGACACATCAAAGTGCGGAATGATGACGCCGATCGAGCCCGTGAGCGTGGCAGGCTCGGCGAAGATGACATCGTCGCGACCGCCATTGGCCATCGCCACGTAGTAGCCGCCGCTGGCCGCCAGGCCCCCCATGCTCACCACGACTGGCAGCTTGCGGTCGGCGATGATCTGCGAGAGACGGTGGTGGAGCTCGTCGCTGCCGCTCACGGTGCCGCCGGGCGAATCGACCCGCAGGACGATCGCCTTGACGGACGGGTCGTCGGCGGCGTGATCGAGCTGAGCCCGGGCAAATCCGTCGCCCCCCATGATGGCCCCGGCCACGGTCACGATCGCCACCTTGTCGCCCGCCGACCGGGAAAGCGAGTGCCACTTCTCGACGACCTGGGCGTCGCGCTGAAAATACTGTGAGAAGGCCGCGGCACTTCCGAGGGCCGACATGAAGGAAATGCCGGCCACAATCCAGGCCGCCCGCGTGCTCCAGCGACTCCAGCTCCCGGGCTGCTCGAGAATCACCCGCGTGGGCTGCTGTTGGTCGCTGGACATGCTCGCTTGCTCCCTGAATGCTGGACAGAACCGGCCGTGTGAGGGCCGCTGGCACGCCATTGTACGCGGCATGAGCGCCCGCGTGCGGTTGCCCTCTTTGTGCGTCGGTCGCTACCCTTTGGGGTTCGCGGCAGATGGATCGCCGCGAGTTTCAGAGGAGCGATTGCACGTGTTCGTTTGCGTCAGCACGGAATGCCTTCCCCATATGCCGCTCAAGGCCGCGATGGAGCGGCTCGCGGAGCTCGAATTCACGGCCGTCGAGCTCGATGTTCACGAGACCGGCGGGCATCTCCTGCCGGCCGAGGTGGCGGCCGACCCCGAGGCGGCGATTGCCGCGTGCAGCGACCTCCAGCGGCTGCGGCCGGTGGCTGTGTCGTTTGCAGCGTCCGACAGCCCGGTCTTCTTCGATCATTTCGACGCCTGCTGCCGTCTGGCCAAGTCGCTTGGCGTCGTGACGATGGTGGTCGAGGCGTCGGAGCCCGGCACACCCTTCAACGTCGAAATCGAGCGGCTTCAGAAGCTCGTTACGATCGCCGCCAAGCTCGGCGCAGTCGTCGCGGTGAAAACCACGGCCGACCGTATGACGAAAGACGCGGAGACGACCGCGTCGCTCTGCCGCAACGTGCCAGGGCTCGGCGTCACGCTCGACCCCAGCCATTTCATCTACGGCATGAAAAAGGCCACGTCATGGGAGTCGATCCTGAAGTACGTCATGCACGTGCATCTGCGAGACACGAAGCCCGACATATTTCAGGTGCGGATCGGCCAAGGGGGCGTTGAGTACGGCAAGATCATGGCGCAGCTCGAGCGCTTAGGCTACGCCCGGGCGATCTGTGCCCACATGGCACCGATCGAGGGCGTCGATCAAGTCGCCGAGCTCCGCAAGATGCGGCTGCTTCTGGAAAGCCTTCTCTAGCCGACCGAAGCTTGTCGGAGGGCTTCGCCCGAATAGAAGCCCATGGCGCTAGCCGTGGGACTAGCTTTACGCGGCGCAGGCCATCCGTGGCTTCGCCCGAATAGAAGCCCATGGCGCTAGCCGTGGGACTGCGGGTGGAGGGCCTT
>CAYZHH010000115.1:3095-10584 GCA_964478275.1 uncultured Candidatus Kuenenia sp. | reverse complement strand
CGTTGGGCGAGACCGCGCGTGATGGTCAACGGGATGGCCTTCCACCCACCGTCCCCCGGCTAGCGCCAGGGGCTTCTATTCCGTCAACGCGACCGGTGCAGGCGGCGCCCGACCGGCTGGCCGTTGGGCGAGACCGCTCGTGATCGGAACGGCGGCCCTTCGTGCCCCCGCACCGAAATCCGGGCTCGACCCTGCTTGCCCGGATTCGCTAGGCTCTCGGCGCCGCGCGGTTGTCGTGCGGCTTGCCCCGCATCTGCGAAAGGATTCGCCCATGCGCCTCTCATGTGTCGCGGCTGTTGCCGCTTGCCTTGCCGCCTCCATTCCTGGCACCGCGCCAGGCCAGGTGGCGCTCCCGCCGTCTACCGAAGAGCTGCGGACCGTCGTCGCGTCGCAGCGGGCGCTCGACGAGTTCAGCAGCCTTCAGATCGAGTCGATCCCGCCGGCCATGCTGGGCGCCGCGCAGGGCATCGCCATTTTTCCGAACATGATCAAGGGGGGCTTCATCCTCGGCGTCAATTTCGGCAAGGGTGTGTTGCTTGTGCGCCGCAGCGACGGTTCGTGGAGCCCGCCGGCGATGGTCACGATGGGGGGCGGCAGTCTCGGCTTTCAGGCAGGCGTGCAGGCGGCCGATCTCGTGCTCGTGTTTGCGACACCCCGCAGCCTCGAGGGCATGATCCGCGGTGAGAAGGTGACGCTCGGGGCCGATGCCAACGTTGCGTTCGGGCCCATCGGACGCTCTGTGAATGCCGGCACCGACGCGAGGCTCGGTGCTGAGATTTATTCGTATGCTCGCTCCCGCGGTCTCTTCCTTGGGGTGTCGGTCAACGGCGCGAGCCTGGCGCTCGATCCCAACGCCAATGCCATGCTCTACGGTCGCGCTGGCGTGACGCCGGCCGACATCTACAACGCGAATGGCCTGGCCTACCATCCGGAAGTCGCCGCCCTCATCAATGATGTCACGGCCCGCGCTCGCCCCCCCCAGGTGCTGGTGCCCGGTGGTCCGATGCCAGTGGCCGTGCAGCCCGCCCAGCCCGTGGCGATTCAGCAGGCCTCAGCCCCCCTACAGGCGGTTCCTCAGCCGGCCCCGCAGCCGATGCCCCAACCGATTCAGCAGCCTGCCCAGGTGCCGGCGAGCTACGCCCCGCCAGCCGGTTCGCCCGACGCGACTCCCGATATTGTGATCCCACCGCTCGTGCCTGTGCGGCGGTAGGGCCGTGCGGGATCACGCGCCGCTGGTCCATTGACGCCATTTGCGGGTGAGGCGGCGGCGGATGCTGGCGGCGGCGGCGACCCACGAAAAAACCTCCGCCATCGTGCATAATCGAGGCATGCTCGATTTTCCCTCATCGATCGAAGTGACCTATCGCGCAGCGATGGATCGGCTCACGCCGGCCGAGAAAGTCGCCCGAGGAATGGCGATGCTCGACTGGAGCCGCCGGTGGCTTGGCCGCCAGATCGTGGCAGAGGAGGGCCCGATGCCTGTGGAGCGCCTCCGTTTGGAGATTGCCCGCCGTCTCTACCGGAGCGAACCGGCGACCTGTCGGCTGATCGATGTTGCCATCGCTGGATTGAACAGTGATGTTTCCGGTTGAGGCCTTCCGCGACACGCTCATCCGCCTCGCGGACGTCCTCGAGCGTCTCTCGATCCGGTTTCATCTCACCGGAGGCGTGACCACCCTCGCCTATGGTGAGCCGCGAATGACCCAAGACTTCGATGTCGTGATCGATCCGCTCACGACGGCCGAGCGGCTCAATGCGCTTCTGGCCGGCCTGCGGACGGCGGGCTTCCTTGTGGATACCGAGACGGCCCGACGCTCTGTGCAAGAAGCCGGCATGTTCCAGGCATTTGACCTCGCCGAGTCACTCAAGGTTGATCTCTACCCGCGGCAGATGATCCCCGGTGAACTCGATCGCTCGGTACGGCTGGAAATCTTCGAGGGCGTGATGCTTCCGGTCGCGTCACGCGCCGACGCAGTCCTCTCAAAGCTCGTGTGGATTTCCAAGGGCAGCCACAAAAGCCGTCGGGACCTTCGGCAGATCATGCGGACAGCCGACGACGCGGAGCGGATGACCGTCGAGCGAAGTGCGGGCGAGATGAGCCTCGCCACGCTGCTCGAAGAGGTGCTTGCGGAATCTGACGAGATATCCGCCTGAGATGACGGTCAGCCGGCGGCGAATGGGTATCGCGCAGTCCTTCACGCGCCGCTGGTCCATTGACGCCATTTGCGGGTGAGGCGGCGGCGGATGCTGGCGGCGGCATCGGGGAGCCGGTCGAGCCCGAGTCGCCGCGCGGGGCCGCGGCGGCGAGACACGCGGTTAATTGGCGTCGTGACGATTTCTGTGAAGCGCGCGAGGATGGTCTCGGCGTCGGCGCAGGGCGGCACGCGATTGCCGTGATACCAGGGCGTGGTGAGCATGCGGGCGTAGAGGTCGGGATGACGGTCGGCCTCGATCACACGATCCACGAGGATGTCGAGGGCCGCTGACTCCGACACGCCGGGGCCTGGCGGCGTGTCGTGAAACGAGAGCAGGCTTCGCGTGTCGAAGTCGCGGCCCACAAGCGGATCGCCCCAGTAGATGGGCATGGATTGCACGAGCATCGGCTCGGCGATCTTCTCGGTCGTGTAGCCGGGATACGACTCGTTCTCGAAGGCGATCGTAAACCGACACTCCGCGAGGAAGGCTCGCTTGTCGGCCACACGGCCCCCCACGTTGTTGAAGAGTTTGCCGCCCGAATCCACCCGCTTGTACTTCGAGAGCCGGCGGAAGAACTCGTTGCGAACGCGGCAGCGTGGGTTGGAGACCACGAAGCCGCAGAATCGCGGTTTGGCGGCGAGGATCGCATCGATGTCAGAAAGCTCAGCGGGCTTCACAAGCCGCTCGGGCTCGACATAGAACGGCCAGTGAGGGAGGCGAACATGCCTCGGGTGCTCGGAGTACTCGAACGTGAAGGCCCAGTCGGTCGAGCACCAGTCGGGCCAGACGTTCTCGCCGGTGTAGAAGATCCGCACACAGTCGTAGCGGCGGTGCAGGTTCCGGCCGCGACCGATGCAGGAGTGAATGAGAAAGTCGGGCTCGTCAACGAGCTCGACGGTCCAGCGACGCTCGAGGAGTCGCGTGAGAAAGTTGGTCCGCGGATCGAAATCATCCCAAAACCCGGCGAACCCCAGGCGGATCACCGGCTTCTCGTTGACGCCAGGGGCGGAAAGGCTCATATCGCGAATGCCCCAGGCTGTCTATAACGTAAGGCCGGGGTTCCAGAGACGGCCATGCAGAGCGACACCATACGTTCCCCGTTTGATTCCCGTCATCTCCCGGACGACCTGGTCGCTGGCCTGGTGACCTTTTTCGTCTCGCTGCCGCTCTGTCTCGGCATCGCCGGGGCGTCGGGGGTCGAAGCGATGGCGGGCCTCCTCACCGGGATCGTGGCGGGGCTCGTCGTGGGCTGGTTCAGCGGGGCGCCGCTCATGATCTCCGGCCCGGCGGCCGGTTTCATCGCGGTGGTCGCCCTCCAGATTGAAGCGCTGGGCTCGTTCGAAGCGGTCCTCGTGGCCACCATCCTTGCGGGGCTTTTCCAGATTGGCATCGGCCTGGCCCAGGGGGGTTTTTTCAAGGCGTTCGTGCCCACGAGCGTTGTCCGCGGCTTGCTCTCGGCGATCGGTGTGATCCTCGTCCTCAAGCAGATTCCCCACCTCTTTGGCTACGACAAAGACTTCGAGGGGGAAATGTCGTTCTTCCAGGTGGCCGACAAGGAAACCACGTTCACCGAGCTTTTCCATTTCGTGTCTGCGTGTGATATCGGCGCGTCGGCGGTCGGTGTGGCGTGCCTCGTGCTGATCGTGGTCTGGAACCGCTGGTCGGTCACGAAGCAGAGCCGTGTGCCGGCGGCGCTCGTCGTGGTGGCGGTCGGTGTCGCTGCCCATTTTGGGCTCGACGCGCTCGTTGCCTCGGGGCATCTCAGTGAGCCCTGGCGGATCGAGCCGAGCCATCGCGTGTCGGTGCCGGTGGCGGCGAGTTTTCGTGAATTGGTGGCAGGCTTTCCGAAGCCCGACTTTGCTGTGCTCGGGAATCCCGCGGTCTACCTGGCCGCCCTCATGCTCGCCGTGGTTGGATCGATTCAGGCCTTGCTCACCTCCGAGGCAGTAGACCGACTCGATCGGCAACGACGGACCACGCCCCCCAATCGAGAGCTCATCGCGCAGGGCATCGGCAACTGCGTATCGGGACTGATCGGTGGGCTACCGCTTACCGGCGAGATCGTGCGGTCGAGCGTGAATATCGACGCCGGTGGCCGTACGAAGCGAGCGGGCATCATCCACGGACTGCTCCTGGCCGTGGCGTTGGTCGCCTTTCCGTGGGCGATCAATCTGATTCCACTCTCATGCCTCGCGGCGATCCTCATTGTCACGGGCCTTCGGCTGGCGAGCCCTGCCATCGTGCGCGAGATGTGGGCCGCGGGCCGCTATCAGTTCGTTCCCTACATGGTCACGCTCGTGGCGATCGTGCTCAGCGACCCACTCATCGGAATGCTCCTTGGGCTCGTGGTGAGTGCCGGGTTCATTCTCTGGAGCAACCTCAGGCGGCCGATGAAGCTGTTTGTCGAGCATCATCTGGCAGGCGACGTCACGCGGATCGAGCTGGCCAACCAGGTGAGCTTCCTGAATCGCGCGGCCCTGCGGCACACGCTCGACTCCATTCTCCATGGCAAGCATGTCCTCATCGACGCCCATGAGGCTGCGTATATCGACCCCGACATCCTCGCCACGATCCGCGAGTATCGCGATGACATCGGCCCGGCGCGTGGCGTGAGCGTCAGCACCCGTGGCTTCCGTGAAAAATACGACATCGCCGACCAGATCCAATTCGTTGACTTCACGTCGCGCGAGGTTCAGGAGGGGCTCACGCCGGGGGAAGCTTTCGAGTTCCTTCTGAGGGGCAACGCCCGGTTCTCCAGCGGTAATCGCATGAAGCGGGATCTCGGCCGCCAGATCGACGCCACGGCGACAAGCCAGCATCCCGCGGCCGCGATTCTCCACTGCATCGATTCTCGCTCGCCCGCTGAGCTGCTCTTCGATGTCGGGCTCGGCGACGTCTTGAGCATCCGCGTGGCGGGCAATGTTGCGACCGATGAGGTGCTCGGCAGCATCGAGTTTGCCACGGCGGTGTCTGGTGCCAAGCTCGTCGTCGTGCTCGGCCACACGCGGTGTGGAGCGGTTGGGGCGGCCTGGCAATCGGCCTGCCATCCCGAGGCCCCAGTAGCGCCCGAGTGTACGCACTTGGCATCGATCGTGAGCTCGATCGGTCGCGTGGTCGATCAGTCGATGTGCGCCATTCCTCCTGACGCGTCCCCTGGCCGGAAGCAGGCGGTCACCGACGAAATGGCCCGCCGCAACGTGATGCAGGCGGTTCGGGAAATCCGTCGTAGGAGCGGGGTGATCGAACGGCTCGTGTCGGAGGGCCGCGTGGGGATCGTGGGGATGATGTACGACGTCGCGACCGGCGATGTGCACGTGGTGCCAGGCACGGCCGCGGGCATTCCGGACGCCGTGGTAGACAAGGCCGTCCGCAGGGGCGTCGCCGCGTTCGCGTGAGCGGGCGGATTTCCGGCACTCCGTGACCGCGGCGGCTTGACGACTGCACTCCGAAGAGCTATAATTGTTTTTCTTGCGCTCGAGCTATAAGCAATAGGTTTCGCGCAAAAAATAGCTCGTACTATCGTTTTTTTGTCGCCGTAATCGTTTCGTCGGCGAGGGCGCGCTGTCGTGAAAACGGAGACTGAGGGCTTTGGGCTGGCCGGCTACGCTCGCCTGATCCAGCGTCATGCCATCAGGGTGGTTCCCAACTGGCACGAGTCGATCGTTGCATCGGGTGGGGCACGACGGGAGTCGGTCGCATCCGACGGCAGTGTGCTCGACACCTATGTGGCGTCGTACTGGCCAGGCGAGTCCGACTTCGACCATCTCGAGTTCGCCCTCAAGTATGACGGCACGAACCTCGCTCTTCTGGCCGAGGTCTTCAAGGTGCTCGATGCAGCCGCGTTGACGTCGTTCATCGCCGCCGCCCCCTTCGGCAAGTACCGCCGGCGGCTCTGGTATCTCTTCGAGTGGCTCACCGGCCGGCGGCTCCCGCTGTCCGACATGACCAGCGGCAACTATGTCGACCTCATTCCCACGGAGGAGTGCTTCACGGCGTCGCACCGTCGCCTGGTATCCCGACACCGAATCAACGACAACCTTCTCGGCGACCGCTCCTTCTCGCCCGTGATTCGACGAACGTCAGCCCTGGAAACATTCGCCGCCATAAACTTCGGTGATCAGGTGGCTGCGCTGGTCGCCGACTGTCCTTCAGACGTCCTGCAGCGAGCGCTTTCCTACCTCTCTACGAAGGAGACCAAGAGCTCCTTTGCCATTGAGCGTAAATCGCTAACACCAGACCGGACGATGCGATTCGTCGCCCTGCTTGCCCGCGCCTCCCGGGAACACTGGTGCGAGAAGTCGAAGCTCGTGGCGCTCCAGAATGCGATTGTCGATCCCCGCTTTTGCGAGGCCGACTACCGCACGCGGCAAAACTACGTTGGCGAAACGGTGACGTTCGGGCAGGAGCGGGTGCATTACGTGTGTCCGCGGCCAGACGACGTGCCATCGCTCATGGGCGGGCTCATGGCGGCCGACTCAAGGCTCCGGGAGGCGGGGATTCATCCGGTCGTGCATGCGGCGGCAATCGGTTATGGCTTCGTCTTCATCCATCCGTTCGAGGATGGCAATGGCCGCATCCACCGCTTCCTGATCCACAACATTCTGGCCACGCGCAGCTTCACGCCACCGGGGATCATGGTGCCGTTGTCGGCTGCGATGCTCCGTGATTCGCGAGGCTACGACGCTTCACTGCAAGCCTTCTCGCGGCCGTTGCTCGGGCTCGTTGATTTCCGGCTCGACGAGGACGGGCAGATGACCGTCCGTGGCGACTGGGCGCCCTGGTACCGGTTTCCCGATCTGACGCTGCAGGCGGAAGCTCTTTTCGGGTTCGTGCAGCAGGCGATCGAGCGGGATCTGCCGGAGGAGCTGGCCTTCCTCCGCGGCTACGACCGCACGAAGCGGCTCATGCAGGACGTGGTCGACCTCCCCGACGGCAAGCTCGATCTCTTCATTCGCCTCTGCATGCAGAATGGTGGCACGCTGTGCGCGACAAAGCGGCAGGCACAGTTCTCGATGCTCCGTGACGCTGAGGTCGCGAGCCTTGAAGTTGCGGTGTGCCAGGGCTTTGGCACTTCGTGACAGGGCAGCGGCCCACGGGTGCGGGGCGTGCGAGCTTCCTCCGCATAAAAGCCCATGGCGCCAGCCGTGTGTCGCGACCAAGTGAAGCGGGCCGGGAACGCACAGCTTCCTCCGCATAAAAGCCCATGGCGCCAGCCGTGGGGCTGCGGGTAACCCACCATCCCATTCCCAATCACGTACGGGCTTGCCCAACAGCCCGCTGCCCCCTCGCTGCC
>CAYZHH010000115.1:0-2995 GCA_964478275.1 uncultured Candidatus Kuenenia sp. | reverse complement strand
TGTATTTTCAGAGGCAGCTGCCGCCGCGATTCGGCTGCGAGCGCTGCGAGCGCTGGCTGGTGCTCGCGGCGAAGAAACTCACGAAGGGCGTCGGCGTTCATGGCGTAGCCTCCGGTGGCAGTGGACTATTGTACATATTAGCCACTCGTGCGAGCCCCCGCAGCCATGCCGCATTGCAGCCTATGATAAAACGCACGAGGCTTGCGTTTTATCATGCTAATCCGCACCATCGATGCCGCCCTGCTTGCCGCCGATTCCTGCTTCCTGTGGGGGCCCCGCCAGACGGGAAAGAGCACGCTCCTGCGGACGCTCTTCCCAAACGCACCCACCTACGACCTCCTCTCCGCCCGTGAATTCCGCAGGCTGGCTGCCGACCCTGGCCTGCTATCCGAGGAGTGTGTGGCCCTGCCCCGCTCGCAGCAGCCGATCATCATTGACGAGATCCAAAAACTCCCCGCCCTCCTCGACGAAGTCCACTCGCTGATCAGTCGCCATGGGCTGAAGTTCATCCTCACGGGATCGAGCCCGCGGAAACTGCTCCGTGGCGGCGGCAACCTGCTCGGCGGGCGAGCGGTACGGCACGAGCTTTTGCCACTGACGTCGGCGGAGGTTCCCGACCTCTCCTGAGAGCACGCCCTCAACCGGGGCCTCCTTCCCCCGCACTACCTCTCCGACCGGGCCGCATTACGGCTCGAGGCCTACGTCGGAGACTATCTGCGGGAGGAGGTTCTTGCCGAGGCGCTCACCCGCAACCTTCCAGCCTTCCAGCGGTTCCTTGAAGCCGCCGCGCTGTCGAATGGCCAGATCGTCAACTCCGCCACAATCGCCCGGGAGATCGGCGTCGCCGCCAACACCGTCCGCGGCTATTTCGACATCCTCGTCGATACGCTCGTTGCCACGGGGGTGCCGGCCTGGACGAAGCGGGCCAAACGCCGGGTGATTCAGGCACCCCGGTTCTATTTTTTCGACGTAGGGCTCGTGAATGAGCTCACCGGCCGCGGGCCACTGGCACCAGGGTCGAGTGACTTCGGCGCCGCGTTCGAGCACTTCATCTTCATGGAGCTCCGGGCCCACGCCTCCTATGCTCCGAAGGGGAGCGGGCTCCCTGTGGCGTATTGGCGAACCGCTTCGGGCATCGAGGTCGACTTCATCCTTGGAAACGCAGAGGTGGCGATTGAGGTCAAGTCTACCGATCGCCCCACGAGCGATCAGCTCAAGGGCCTCCGCGGATGGCGCGAGGAGCATCCCAAGAGCCGCTGCATCCTCGTCTGCCGCAGCCCACGTCCCCGGCGCTCAGAAGACGGCATCGAACTCCTCCCGTGGCGCGACTTCCTTCGCCAGCTCTGGCGACATGAAATCAACGCGGCGTGACGCCGTGCTCCGTGGGGAATCAGCCGCTGGTGCGACGGTCGAGGCGAAGGCGTTCGAGACGGCCGCGGAGCGGGGCCCAGTAGGCGCGGTCTGCTTCGCGTTCGAGGTTCTGTTCCTCCTGAAGCATCCGCGTGACGGCCGCTTCATCGCCGTCCAGGGCGGCCTTCAGGAGCGGTCGGTGAGCCGCGATGTGCCGGCACATTCCGGGAGCCTCGCGGGCAAGTTGGGCGAGCAGGCCGGGTGAACGCAGTTCCCGAAACCAAAACTCGACGGCGGCATCGGCCGCGGGGCGTGGTGTTTGCGCCCAATGGGCTTCCACGAGCCTCGCGATCATCGGCCAGTCTTTGTCCCGCTGGGTCTTTTTTGCCGTGATGAGATCTTGGAGCGACAACACCTCGATGGTTTGGCTGCCTGTATCAACGGTCGTTCGGCGATGCCAGAGCATCTCGAAATCGGGGAGCCCGCGCACCCGGCTCATCACGTCCACCCGCATCCCTTCGACACCGGGTCGCCGGCATCGGAAATGGACCGCGAGGCCTTCGTCGAGATGTTCCTTTTCGAAGGGTGGCACCGCGATGGGTGCCGCGTCGAGGTCGTCCAATGCGGACTGGAGTCGGCGGAGATTGTCGGCGTCGGCGACGATGACAATGTCGGTGTCGCGGCTAAATTCCGCTCCGCCGTACAACACGCAGGCCTGGCCGCCCATCAAGAGCGAACGCACGCCATTCGTCTGGATCGTAGAAAGGACTTTGAGTATCGGGCTCGGGGTCAAGCGAACCTCCCAGCTCCAGGTAGGTTTGCCAAAGTTTGGAGCTCTCTTCCAGTCGCTCGAGCGGCGAGAGGGCATACCACGCAGCCCATTCGTCCGCCCCCAGGAGGTTTTGGCTGTCGAGTTGTGGGTCTCGCATGGTGGCGATTTCGTCCTCGCGATGGAGCGAGTATAGCTTGGCGACCGCATTCACCCAGTCCCGGAGATCCCGGGCTCCCAGAGGCCCGAGGCTCTGCGAGTCTTACAGGCAACTTCCGCCGCCGGGGAGTCTGCGGCGGAGGAAGTTCATCCGGTAGAGCCGCGACACCGGGTAGTACGGTCGGAGGATCGTGGCGTCTGAGTGTGACGGCCACTCGTTTGAGCCTCCGCATGTTCGCCGGGGTCTCGCGAAACATGAAGTCGAAGTCGAGGGTGGTCACGGGTGCCCCGTGGATCGCCGCCGCGGCGTTGCCGATGAGCACTGCCTCGAGATGTTCCTTTGCGAGGGCGGCGAGCAGCTTCGACAGAAGCGGGGTGGCATTCACGGATCACTCACTCGTGTGGCGACAACGAGCTGGCGTCAGTTCGCCTGGAGGGCTTCGATGGCGTTGATATGGATCAGGGCGCACATGACGCTTCGGTCATTCTTCGGGTAGTAGACGAGCACTTTCGTCTTCATGACAAAGGCACATTCCGGGTGCCGTACCTCGTGCGATTCCCCGTTCGACATCCGGATCACGAAGGGCTCAAAAGGCTCTCGGCGAAGATATTCGCGTATCGTGTCGTCATTCATGAGCAGGCCTCCTATCGAGTGTACGGCGGTACCTCATACACGCTCTCGCGAGCCCTTGCAACGATGTGGGCCGCGCGTCTGAA
>CAYZHH010000114.1:0-10672 GCA_964478275.1 uncultured Candidatus Kuenenia sp. | reverse complement strand
CCCCGCCCGCGGGCGGGGGCGTCCCCAAGCTCACGTTCGAGCGAGTTGGCACGACTCCGTTCGAGGTGCTCGGCGCGAAAGTTATCCCGATGCGGCTCGAGCATGGCCCCTTTGATGTGCTTGGCTTCCGGTTCGGGAACCTCGCCTACTGCACCGACACGAGCGGCATTCCGGATGCCACGTGGCCTCTTCTGGAAGGGCTCGACGTCCTCATTCTCGATTGCCTGCGGCACACCCGTCACCCCACGCACTTCTCGCTCACCGAAGCGATTGCCGTCGCGACTCGTACGCGGGCCAAGCGAACCATCCTGACACACCTCTCCCACGAACTACCCCATGAGGAGACCAGCGGCTCACTGCCCGCCGGCGTCGAGCTCGCCTACGACGGCCTCGAGGTGCCGCTGAGGTAGCGGAACGTGTCAATGGCTTTGAGACACCTGCTGAACGAATTTACTGTCGCAAGGTAGCTCGAGTGTGCGGACGTACGGGCGGTTTTCCGGCAGATTGCTCCTGCCCTACCGCCCGTCCCGTTCACGTTCCTCGGCGTTGCCATTGGAGCAGACCGGGCGTTCAAAGCCACTTTCGCGCAGGGCGCGGTCGATAACTTCCTCGTCGCAGACGATGTCCTCACTCTCGTTGACGCCAATACTGACGTGGTTCCCGACGGGTGGAACGTGGGGCCGTTGGTCGCCCCCTTGAATGAAGTGCTTGGCGAACAGCCGCATCACATGGGCCACTCCTCGTGGCGTTACCTGTCGGAGGTCATCTGCGAAAAAGCCCGTCCCGCTCGTCGGGCTGGTGACGATCTCGTACGCAGGGAAATACAGGACGTTCTCGAATCGCCGTTCCACCTCGTCGGCAGCCACTCTGAGCACAGCCTTGCTGACGGTGGTCGAGACCCACACATGCCTTGGCTCGTAGGTAGCGATGAGCGGGACCGGCGACACAGTCAGGAGGATCTGAATCTTCGGGTTCACCTCAGACAGCCGCTTCACCAGGCATTCGAGATCGCTACAGACTTCTTGCACCGTGAAGTTCACGAACTCGTATTTCTCGGCGTCGAAGCTGCCGCCGCAGACGCCTGGGGCCAGTGGATAGACGGCACCGTCCATTCGCGATCGCCACCCTTCCGTCAGGCCCAGCGTCAACACCAGCCAGTCGCAACAGGTGAAGACGTCCCGCACGTACTGCAGATGTGTGTGAGCCGCCTCGGTAACCTCGGAAGGCGAACGATGCACGTCGGGCTCGATGGTCGGGCGGAAGGCGTCGACAAAACCGCCGTCCCGTGCCCAAACAGCGTCGATTGGCGAGAAACGACCAAGACTGCGCTCGAGCAGCTGGAGGGCTTGTCGCACGGTGTAGACGTTCCCATAGCGTGCCGAGAAGACGCCGTAGTTTCGGCGTGTTGATTCCTCGGCGCTCATGCCTCGCGGAGCAGCCTCAGCGACATAATAAGTGAGGCCCGCAGACCGGATGGACGCGGACAAATGCTGGGCGAAACAGCTGCCGATGGTGGCGACCTTGTCGGCAGGTGTGATCACGCGGGATCGCATGACGGGATCGACATGGCCCGGTGCAGGGCCGAGCATCGCCCTCGACCAGAAGCATGCGTCACTCAGGCTGTCGTAGGGGTTGTTCACGCAGCGCCTCGAAGGTGCGAGCCGAGCACGCGGTTGAAGAGTATGTCGTCAATTGGGGGTGCCGTTTTCACCGCGACGGCCTCGAGATCGTCGGGGGCGATGCCGAGCGTGCGGTAGGTGTGATAGGAGCTCTCCACGTACGCGAGTGGGCCTCGGATGACCTTGCCCCCCTCCAGTTTCCATGCGTAGCTTGAGGGAAGCGCCAGGCTCTCGCCAATGCCAGGGTAGATTGGCCAGATCACGTGATTCAGGGCGTCATTGATATCGATTGTCTGATTCAGGACGTCGGCATCGGCTCCCAGTTTCTGGGCGACGAGTGTGGCTACGCTCGCGAGGGCGATCGCCTTGGGGTGGTTGGGAGTGTGCATGAACACGCCCTGCCGCCGCATTGCAAGATAGAAGCTGCGAAAGTCCAAGTCTGACTCTCGAAAGAGAACTTCCAGTGCCCTCGTGCTGTCGTTCCATCGATCGAGGTAGCCGAGCTCGTGGAACGTGGTTTCGTTGAAGAGGGCCGCCGCGTCCCTCGCCGCGACGTTGTTTCGGTATGCCCACACAACGATCGCGGAGTTGTAATGCGGTGTGACCAGCGTGCCAGTGGAAGGCCGTCTGGCATAGACAAGGTCCGGGTGAAACGCCGTGAAGATCAGTTTGGGGATGCGCACAAGGTGGATCGACGTCAGCTGGTATCTCTCGACAAGACTGAAACGGCCGATGCTCACCCAGGCATCTGCGTCTCGGAGCTGTTCGGCAAGGTGCGACCCATGCTCATCGATGGCAGGCATGGGGACCGGGACAACCTGGTCGTCGGGAAAAAATGCCTGGAGCGCAGCCGCGATTCCACCGGTCTGGCAGTTGCTGGAGACCACGATCCGCCGTGATGTGCCGGTGGCTGCACGTGTACTCGATTCCACCGCGATTGCCCCTTCCCTGGAGACGGAGTCGATGCCTGGTCCCTGCGCGACACAAACTCCGCGACGAGCATACCGGGCATCGCGAAACCGATGAACCTGACGGAGGCGAACCAGACAAACCGCTTACGGTTCCTGCGGAGGACAGCGTTCTTTTGCCTGTCAGGCCGGCTGCGACATCGTGATGAACCGATCGAGGAGGGTCGCAGCGTCGCCGGAATCGATCGCGTGTTCGGCATGCTCACACGCGGCAACGAGAGTCGTCGCTCGCCCGGCCGCGAAGAGCACCGCCGCGGCGTTGAGCACGACGACATCCCTCCGCGGGCCCGGGACACCCGCGAGTACATCGCGAATCGCGGCCGCACTCTCCGGTGGACCGGCGACGTCGAGGTCGGCCATGCGTTCGGGAGATAGCGTCGTCAGCCCAAAATCCTCTGGCATCCAGCGATACCGCACGACGCGACTGGGTGAGACATTGATCACATCCGTCGGCCCAAAGAGGCTCACCTCGTCGAATGGCTTGAGGGATGGGTCACCAGCCGGACTGGCGAGGGAGCCCGACACGACAAGCGTCCGCGTGGCCCCGAGTCGCCTCGCCGCCTCAGCCATCGGTGCGACGGCTGCGGCGCGGCCCACGCCGATCACCTGCACGTTCGCACCAGCGGGATTGCAGAGCGGGCCGACGAGGTTGAATACGGTTGGCCGGCCGAGGGATCGGCGCAGCGGTCCCACACGAGCCATCGCGGGATGGTGGGCGGGGGCAAAACAAAAGCAGAGACCGATTTCACGAAGGCAGCGGGCAGCGATTTCCACCGGCGCGTCGGTTCGCACTCCCAGGGCCGCGAGCACATCGGCCGAGCCAGTCCTGCTCGATACGGCGCGATTGCCATGCTTGGCCACCGGCTGGCCAGCCGCTGCAACCACGATCGCCGACGCGGTCGAGATATTGAACGAGCCCGAGCCGTCGCCACCGGTACCACAGGTATCGGCCACGATGGTGCCCTCAGGCAGGCCGGCGTCGAGCGGCAGCATCCGGCCGCGAAGGGCCGCCGCGACCCCGGCGATCTCCACGGAGGTTTCGCCCACGTCAGCAAGCGCCACCAGCCAACAACCGAATGCATCGAGGTCAATCTCGCCTGCGAGAACCCCATCGACGAGCGAACAAACCTCGTCTTCCGACATCCGCTCACCGTGCTTCAGGGCGACGATGCGGTCTGCAAGATCGGGGAAGAGGGGCATGGTGTACGGCACATCCGGCGGACGAAGGCTCACGATTCTACAGCCCACTCGCAAAAGACTTGCCGGGCGCCAGCCTCGGCGCGGTCGGGTAGGATCATGGCTCCCCTGTGGGATCCCATCCGGTCCAGAAAGTCTATTGCCGTGGCACTTGCCGCTCCTCGCAAGCTCATTATCGATTGCGACCCTGGGATCGACGATGCCATTGCCCTGGCGATGGCACTCTTTGACCCGCGGCTCGAGGTGCTGGCGGTCACGGCGGTCGCGGGCAACGTTTCAGCCGAGCAGGCGACAGCCAACCTCCAGGCCCTCGTCACGTTTCTCGATCCTCCGCGTCTGCCCAGGATCGGGGACGCGTCGCCCGAGTCGTTGTGGATACCGCGTCGGGCGAGCGTGCATGGCGTTGATGGCTTAGGCGGCCTCGACCTGCCTCGAGTGCCGCTCCATGGTGGGCATCCGTCCGAGAAGGTGATATGGGAGACGATCAAGGCACATCCACGCGACGTCACGATCCTCGCCCTCGGGCCGCTGACGAACATTTCACGCGTCCTCCAGCGGGATCCCGGGATTACCGAGATTATCGGCGGGATCGTCATCAGCGGGGGCACGAGTCAGGGGAGCGGAGATGCGACCGCGACTGCCGATTTCAATTTTGCCTCTGATCCGGTCGCCGCGCGGCATGTTGTCCGAGAGCCGGTCACCAAGACGATCGTGCCGCTCGAGACAACGGGGCAGGTCATTTATGGCTTTGACCTCCTTGATTGCCTGCCGCGAGAGTTCACGCGGGTTGGCAAGATGCTCAGGCCCATGCTCGCGAGCAGTTTTCGGGCGTGGCGTCAGCTTCTTGGCAGCGAAGGAATCCGGCTTCACGACGTCGCGGCGCTGGTAGCCGTCACCAACCCCGAGCTCTTCGAACGTGAGACTGTTGTGGCGGATGTCGAGACAGCCGGTGAACTGACGGCCGGGATGCTTGTCATCGATCGGCGCACCACCCGCAGCAAGCATCCCAATGCCGATCTCCTCGTGGCATGCGAAGCAGCAGCCGTGCAGGACTGCGTCTTGCGGGGCCTTGCAGCGTCGGGTGACGCCACCTGACCTGGCAATGGTGTTAGGCCGCCATCCTGCATTCGCCGTGCCGAACAGTATTGCCTGACCTGGTCGAGGCTTTACTCGAAATCACTCCGCCGTGCGACGGGAACTTCGATGTCCATTCGCTCGCGGTCTCGGAAGATCACGACCTTCACGGACTGATCCACGGTGGTCATGCCCACGACGGTCATGAGGTGGTCGTCATCATCGATGGCCGTGCCGTCAAACTCGAGAATGACGTCATTGAATCGAATGTCGGCCTTCGCAGCGGGCCCTCCGGCGGTGACGCTCTCCACGCGGGCCCCCACGGGCCGCACCATGCCCAGGCGATGGGCCTCCGGCTGCGTGAACTCACGGTCGAGAGCAACGCCCAAGTAGGCGCGGGTTACCGTCCCGTTCTCGACGAGCTGCTCAGCTACGAACCGCACGATCGTGACGGGAATGGCGAAGCCAATCCCTTCGCTGCCGCCGGAGTTACTGGCGATGGCCGTGTTGACGCCGACCACCTCACCGCGGAGGTTGACGAGGGGGCCGCCACTATTGCCCGGGTTGATCGCGGCGTCGGTCTGGATGAAGTCCTGAAAGCGGACGGCCCCGGCACCGAGCTCGAGGTCGCGGCGGCCCTTGGCCGACACGATTCCGAGCGTGACCGAGTGGGAGAGGCCGAAAGGACTGCCAATCGCCAGGACGGTGTCACCGATCTTCAGGGTGTCTCCGCGGGCGAGCCGAGCCGGCTCGAGGTTATCGGCCACCAGTTCGAGCACCGCCAGATCGGTGCCGACATCAGACCAGGACCGGCGCGGCCGAAGCTCCCTCCCGTCGTCCAGTCGGATCGCGATGGCCTCGAGCTCGGCGCCGTCGATGACATGGCGGTTGGTGATGACGACGATACGGCCTTGGACCTCGGCGATCACACCAGAGCCAGCTTCGCTCTCGGTCGTGCGGCCACCTCGCGGCCGAGGGAGACGTTTCGTCGCGTCGATGTGGACGACCGACGGGCGAAGAAGGTCCGAGAGTCGCCGCAGTTGCATCGCCTGCCGCTCGAGCGGCGCCGCTTCGCGCGCGGCCTGATCAAAGAGCCGCTCTCGCTCCGCCGCGGTGAGTCGCGCGGGGCGCATGGGATCAACCCGGTCATCCGGGCCGCTCGTCGCCTCGATCGGGGTCAGCCGCGACGACGAATCCTGGGCCTGGAGAGGACCATGAACCACGATGAGTGCGAAGGCAAAACAGAGACAAACACGGACGGTCGGCAAGACCATGCGACACCCCGCAGAAGGAAGAACCACATCCTGCGAGGATACCCAGAAAACCAGTCAATATTCCAGATCGCCGCCGATGATCTCCTCGGCGGCCCGTCGGCCGAAGGCCGCGTCACCAGACCGCTCTACGTCCCGCTGGCAGCCGATACACATGGTGGCGTATGGGAGGGCATCCAGCCTTGCCATCGGGATCCGGCCGTTGCACACCTCGCACTGCCCGTAGGCGCCATCTTTCATGCGCTGGAGCGCGTTCTCGATCGAGGCGAGCTCCCGGCTCTCGACCTCGGCCAACTGCGAACTGATCTCGTCCTGGGCCGAGTCATAGGCGGCGTCGATGACGTCGCCGGGAGACTCGCTCCTCAGCTCCTTGAGGAGCGTCAGATCACCGGCGAGGGCGCTGCGGAGCGCGTCCCTCCGCTTGACGAGGATCGCCCGCATATTGGTCAGCGAGTCTTTTCGAGGCATGATTGCAGCTCCTTTCACCCGCGTGGGCAGCCATCCCCTGGGCTGGCTGCCGTGTCAGGTTGCAGCGAATACTACGGCCCTGACCGTAAAATGGTTCTCGCAGGCTCAATCGGCATGCTGGCCCCCCAAAATGCAGGGAAAGGACGCATTGACAGTTGGCGGAGCCGGGGAGACTTTTCCGCCGTTCGGTCAGTTGTCATCCTGAAAACACCAGATCGTGCCGTCTTCCGTAGCAATGACGACCCGTCCGGAGGCGACGGCCGGACCAGCTGCGAAGCTCCCGCCGGCATCAAAATGCCAGGCGGGCTCGCCACTGGTCAGTTCAATTGCCGCGAGTGTGCCCCGGGCATCGGCAACGAGGACGACGTCCCGCGCTGGCGTTCCCGGATTGGCTTCGCTTCCCGTGGCGCGGACCACGATAGGAGAGGCATCGACACGCCCAGGCATGGGCCGCCGCCAGTCCTGCTTGCCGTCTGCGGCTCGAAACGCTTGGACGGCACGTCCGCGAGTGCCCACGATCACGAGCCCTGCGGCGACGGCCGCACTCGATCGGTATGCCTGGCCGCCAGTTTTTGGCTGATGCTGCCATGCGATCGCTGGTTTCATGAAGTCGATCGCGAAGAAGCCTCCTCCCTCCGTGCCGAAGAACGTGAGATTGTCGGCAACCGCCGGCGTGGTCCCGGTCGGTCCGCCGATCTCGACCGAGCCCTTTTCTGTACCGGTCGCTGCGTCGATCACATGAAGCCGTCCGTCACAGCCGGCGAGAAAGACGCGGTCGCCGTCTGCTCGCCGGGCGACCGTGGGCCCGCAGCGAATCTGGTCGGCGATCGAGTGTTTCCAGAGGAGTTTGCCCGTGGCGAGATCGAGGCAGGAGAGCGATGCGTCTTGCGAGCCGACGAGCGCCTGCGGCCCGTCGGGCGTGGGAAGGATGGTCGGGCCGCCTGAGATTTCGCCCTCGGTCGCGTATTCCCAACGCACTTCTCCCGTCTGCCGGTCGAGCCCTCGGACGAGGCCCATATCGTCGCCGACGACAAGCGGCAGCGCCGGGTCATCAGTAAGGGCCGCCGCCGATGCAAACCCCGACTCCTTTGTCTCGAAGGTCCAGACCGTTTTTCCGGTGGCGAGCTCGAGTGCATGAAAATGCCCATCGAGATCGCCCAGGTAGACGATGCCGCCAGCGATGATGGGAACCGTGGCGAACGATGTCTTCTCGAAATCCCGTCGCCAGGATTCTTTGAGCGGCAGGGCGATCAGCGCAGCCGACCGGCCGGTGCCGGCAAGGCAGCCACGGGCGGTTGGCCAGGCGTCGGCCGGGGCGATGTCAGCGGCCGGCTCTGCCGAGAGCCCGCGAGGCGCCGTCAGCAGAATCGTCGCAAAGCCTGCTGCGAGGATCATGCGGTTCATCATGCGACCTCGTAGAGCCGTTGCCAGTCGGCGTTGGTGAGGGGGCGCGGATTGAATCCGCCCGTCCACTGGGTGGCCGCCATGCTTGCCAGCGCCGGCACGTCGGGATGGTCGATGCCGAGTGGAGATATCGACCGAGACAATCCCGCCACACTGAGGAGGTCCTCAAGCCACCCGGCGAGCCGTTCGCCTGCGGTCAGCGAGTCGGCATTGATACCGATGACGGTCAAGAGCTCGGCATAGGCATCGGCACAGACCTCGGCGTTGAATCGCACGACATGCGGCAGCGCCAGGCCAACTGCCTGACCGTGCACGATGCCGTAGGCGGCGGTGAGAGGATTGGCCATGGCATGCGCGGCACCGAGCATTGCGTTTTCGATCGCGAGGCCGGCCCAGGCGGCCCCAAGTTGAACAGCTGCTCGGTCGTGCTCGTCGCCGCTGCCCGTCAGCACAGGAGGCAGCCCCCGAGCCAGCAGTCGCCAGGCCTCTATGGAAAACATTCGCGATGCTGCGGTAGCGGCCGTGCTCACAAAACTCTCGACGGCGTGCGTGACCGCGTCGATGCCCGTGACCGCTGCGACCCGCGGGGGTTGCGTAAGCGTGAGCCGCACATCGAGGATTGCGGCGCGGAAGGCCGCCGCGGGATCGCCGCAGGCCATCTTCATGCCGGTCTCGGCGTCGGTAATGAGGGCGAACGACTGCGTTTCGCTACCGGTGCCCGCCGTCGTGGGGACGGCGATTGAGGGGAGCATCGGCTGAGCACCGGTGCCGCGGCCTCGGTAGTCCTGCATGCGTCCCCCGCGAGACAGGAGAAAATTGATTCCTTTGGCCAGATCCATCGAGCTGCCACCACCCAGTCCGACGAGCAGGTCGGGGCGAAACTCGCGGGCGGCGGCCGTGCCAGCCTCGACGTCCGTCGAGGAGGGGTTCTCGCCGAAGCCTGAAAACACGGTGGTCTCGATGCCGGTGGCCTTGAGCGAGTCCACGCCCGCAGCGGCATGGCCAGCCGCCACGATGCCGGGATCGCTTGTGATGAGCGCCCGAGTTCCGCCAATCGCACGGGCAATTTCACCGAGCCGGCCGAGCGTGCCAGGACCGACAACGAGCCGCGGCCCGGGGCGAAACTCAAAGGAGGAAGTCATCGGACGGACCCAGTGGCCGCCGTCGCAGTCCCGCTACGCAGCGACGATCCATCCGCCACTTGGAACGCCCGCGACCGGTACAGGAATTCGATGATGTTGCCCTCGTGTGGCTGGAGCCAGTCGAGTTTCGTCGTCGGGATCGGTCCAATGTTGAGCCGGTCGATCTGCGTACACGCGATGAGGCGGCCGCGGAACGCGGTGTCGTGGGTGATTGCCGAGCAGACAAGCGTCGGCCCGATTGCATCGAGCATTTTTGTCTCGGGGCACTCGACCACCGTCACGAAGGGAAACATGTACTCGGCTCGTGTGATTTCGGGCTCCGGGCTCGTCGCGTGCGCCACGACCGGTCGCAGCCAACCGCATCGGTCATGCTCCACGAGCCGCGAGCCATACGACTCCGTCGCATGCGTAACACCAGGGGCCGTCAGCAATCCTTCGATCTGTCCCCAGATCGCCTTGGCAGCACCGGGCACGGTAAAGGCAGCGAGCTTCGCGTCAGGATCATCTGGCATTTTTGCGTCGATGGGCCCGAGTCGTTCGGCGAGTGCCGCCGCGATGGCCTTCGTATGGCGGCTGGCGTAGATAGCCGACGCGTTAATGCAGCCGCGGCCACTGTTCATGGCCACGCTGTCGGCCATCATGTCGAGATGCTGCTCCCAGTCGTCTACACAGTCGTCGCCGAGAATGATCTTGGAGAAGCCGGGGCCATGCACCTGGACGCGAGGGTCGCCTCGATACTGCTCGACGGTCTTGGCGGACCCAAAAATCATGCTGCGGCCGCAGGTGGCGAGGACGGCCGCGCCCACATCAGTTGCCCCGGGATACAGTCCGATGGCCTCGGCCGGAATGCCCGCCTCGATCATGCACGCAGCCATGCGATAGGGCGTCCACGGTTCCTGGCTTCCTGGCTTCATCACAAGGCCCACGCCGAGGGCCACCACCGGCAGCCAGAGCGTATGCACACCCGGTGAGTTGGATGGCAGCACGAGGCCAAGCACGGGGGAGCAGGCCTGGTAGCTCACGGTCACGCCACGGTGTTCGGTCCCGTAGCCCTGCCACAGAATTTTCGGGTCGAGGCCGCGGGAAAGGGCGTCGAGGATGCGGTCCATGTTCGAGAGCACGAACATGTTCTTGTCCATGTTGGCCCTGCAGAGGCTCTCGGGAAGCCCCGTCGTGGCCGATTGCTGTTTCACGAAGTCAGACGGTGACTGCGGCGTGTCACCGACGGTGACGGTGCCGTGGGCGTAGAGGTTGCCCGCGGTCTGGAGTCGCTCGACGATCTCCTCAGGGTCGATCGCAAGGAGAGCCTGTCGGGCTATCGTCGCCTTCTGGAGATCGCGGGCGAGCATCGCGCCGCCAATCTGACTCACTTCGGCGACGGTCTCGCCGGTGAGAAAGTGAACGAGCGTCTCACGCTCGAGCGACTCGTAGGGCTTTCCAAAACGCCAGGCGGGCAGATGCATGGGGACTCCTCATTGCGCCGTGTAGCGTAAGGATAGCAGTGAGACCGTACTGTGGCTCGGGGTTGC
>CAYZHH010000113.1:0-10710 GCA_964478275.1 uncultured Candidatus Kuenenia sp. | reverse complement strand
GATCAACCACGACCCGGCAATCACCTTCTTTCAAACCGGCCACCAGCTCGCCGGTCGGCCGAGCATCGGCTCGTGGGTGAGCTACGGCTTGGGGAGCGACAACGCCGACCTGCCCGCCTACATCGTGCTGACGAGTTTTGGGTCAGGCCGGAAGGACGATCAGCCACTCTATGACCGGCTCTGGGGCTCGGGATTTCTCCCGACGATTCATCAGGGTGTGCGATTTCGGAACACGGGCGACCCGGTGCTCTACCTTGCCGACCCGCCCGGGATTTCTCGAGACCACCGCCGGGCCACGCTTGATCGGATCGGTGCGCTCAACGCGACCCGTGGAAGCCTGCTCGGCGATCCCGACATCGCCGCCCGTACGGCCCAGTACGAGATGGCCTTCCGGATGCAGGCCAGCGTCCCTGGGATCGTTGACTTCTCCGATGAGCCGGCGCACGTGCTTAACGCCTACGGCCCCGACATCAAGCGACCCGGCAGCTACGCCTTCAACTGCCTGCTCGCGAGGCGGCTCTCGGAGCAAGGCGTGCGGTTCGTGCAGCTCTTTCACATGGGCTGGGACCACCACGGTGGTCTCCCCGCGGCGATTCGCGGCCAATGCCACGACACCGATCAGGCCACGGCCGCCCTGCTCGACGATCTTGATCAGCGAGGCCTCCTCGATGAGACGCTCGTCGTCTGGGGGGGCGAATTCGGCCGCACGATCTACTCCCAGGGTGCGCTCACGGAAACGAACTACGGCCGCGATCACCACCCGCGGTGCTTCACGATGCTCATGGCAGGCGCCGGCGTGAAGGGCGGGCTCACCTGGGGTGCCACCGACGACTACTCCTACAACATCGTGACACCCGATCAGAAGGTCCATGTTCACGATCTCAACGCCACGATCCTCCACCTCATGGGGGTCGACCACCTCCGCCTGACCTTCCCGTACCAGGGCCGCGACTTCCGACTCACCGACGTTCACGGTGAAGTCGTTCACGGCATCCTGAGCTGACCCTTGCCGCCGTAAAGCAGACAGATGAGCGAATCGAGGGGTTGGTGGGGCGAGTGTTGGCCTCGACTGAGTTGAAGCCCTCGGCGATAGCCGGGGGACTGCGGGTTGAAGGCCGTCCAGTTTTCTATTTCAAACGGGCTCGCCCAAGGACCCACCGTCCCCTCGCTGCCGCGAGGGGCTTCCATGCATTTTTGCGCGCATGGCCGCTCCATGTACCTCGGATGCGCTCTCGTTACTTCCGCTGCCAGCGATCGCCTTCTTCGAGCACCCTCCGAGGGCCGTCACCATCGAGCCAGCCGCGGGCCTCGACGTCCTCCCGCAGGAACGCATCCCAGAAGGCCGTCGACGTGGCGAGGATCGCCCGGTGATGATTCGGGTTACGGGTCTCGCGATCACCGGGAAGCGGCCGGTCAGTGAACGCGGAATGTTCAGCGTGATCGAGCACGAGCTCGTAGGCCCTCCCCTTCGGGAGCGCGGGAAAGACCGCGCGCCGCGACTCCACGGTCTGGCCACCGATTCGAGACACGTCATCCGTACCCGTCATGAGGAGCCAAGGAATCGTCACGTCCGCGAAGGCATCCGCTGGATCCGTCCGTCCCTGCGCCGCGCCTGGGCTCATGATGACCGCAGCCTTGATGCGGGGCTCGACGAATCGATTCTGAACCAGCGGCATCCGCTGCCCACCGACCGCCTGTGTGGTCTGCGCCCCGAAAGAATGGCCAGACATGCCGACGCGTGAGAGATCAACCCTGCCCGCAAGAGGATGGTTTTCTTCGCGAGACCACGCAGCGAGCTGATCGAGCACCGCGGGCACGTCCTCCACGCGAAGCAGGAGGTTCTTCGCCGAGGCCGCCTCCCGCATCGCCGCCATCCGTTGAGCCCGTGGCACGTCCTGCCACACCGATGAATCGCTGCCGGGGTGCTGGAGATACACGGCGGCATAGCCACGGGCCGCCCAGTGTTTCCCGAGGTACGCCCCCATCTCTCGCGAGCCACCGAGGCCGTGACTGAAGAGCACGACCGGAGCAGCCTGAGGTGCTTTTCCGCCATCGGACGGAAGAAAGATACGCACGGGAATCGTCCGTTCCCGTCTGCCGTCGTTCACATCGAGATCGAGCGCTGCAGCCACCGCCGCAGCCGGAACGTCGAGCGGATCGTAGCCATGAGCCACATTCCACGCCATTGCAACAGCCGCGAAGACAATCGCAGTGAATTGAATCGGGCGAGTTCTATGGCGAAGGCACTGCGATTTCCATCGGCTGCAATTGGACGATGACCGTGTGGTCTCTGCGGTCGTCGACCAGCGTGATAAAGTCATCGGTCAGCGCCCTTCCATCCAGAGTGATGTAGTTTCCCTGCGAGGCTTCCCCGCTCCGCTCGATTGTAACGTGATAGAAGGTCTCGCGATAACGATAGTGAATCTGGATTTTCGGCCAGTGTAGCGGGAGGTGGGGAGTGATTTCCAGACGGTCAGAAGACACCTTCAACCCGAGCAACGATTCAATAATGAGGCGATACATCCAGCCCGCGGAACCGGTGTACCAGGTCCAGCCACCTCGGCCCGTGTGCGGGGCCACGCCGTACACGTCGGCAGCCACCACGTAGGGTTCAACACGATAGGCGGAAACCTGTTCTGGCGTTGAGCCATGCGAAATTGGATTAATGAGCGCGAAGAGATCCCACGCGCGTGAGCTATCTCCCATCGCGGCAGTAGCCATCGCTGTCCAGATCGCACTATGCGTGTATTGTCCTCCATTCTCGCGCACACCGGGAACGTACCCTTTGATGTACCCGGGATTGAGATCTGATGTATCGAACGGCGGATCCAGGAGCAGGATCAGGCGGTCGTCAGGTTTCACCAACCGGCGATCGGCGCTCTCCATGGCCTGGCTGGTACGTTCGCTTGTGCCAGCACCTGACAACACCGACCAGCTTTGCGAGAGTGCATCGATTTGGCACTCTTCGTTTACTGCCGAGCCGAGCGGCGTGCCGTCATCAAAATAGGCCCGACGATACCACTCGCCGTCCCAGCCGTGTTCCTCAAGGTTGCTCCGAAGTCGGCCTGCTTCGATCAGATAACGATCGGCGAGGCCTTCATCTCCGTGCTGCCGCGCCAGTTCTGCAAACTGCGTCAGCACATGGAACAGGAAAAACCCAAGCCAGACGCTCTCGCCCCGCCCATGCTGGCCGACGAGATTCATACCGTCATTCCAGTCACCGCAACCCATCAGTGGCAGGCCGTGAATACCGAATCGCAAGCCATTGTCGATCGCACGAACGGCGTGCTCAAAGAGCGTGCCGACGTCGTCCGACACAATCGGCAGATCGTAATTCGACTCCTCGTCGTCGCGTAAGGCGCGTGACGTCAAGAAGGGGATGCGCTCGTCCAGCACGCCGGTATCACCTGTCGTGGCGACATAGCGGCACACGGCCAATGCCAACCAGAGGTAATCATCGGAGAAGTGCGTCCGCACTCCACGCCCCGCTGGCGGATGCCACCAGTGCTGAACGTCTCCTTCTCGAAATTGCCGACCGGCTGCTCGCAGCAGATGCTCGCGGAGCAATTGAGGCTGAGCATGGACCAGGGCCATCGCGTCTTGCAATTGATCCCGGAACCCGAATGCACCGCCCGATTGGTAGAAACCGGAACGTGCCCACATCCGACAAGCGAGAGTCTGATACACGAGCCAGCCATTCGCCAGAAAGTTGACCGCGGGATCGGGAGTCTCCACATGGACGGCGCCCAGTGTCCGACTCCAATACTGCCATACGGCCTCGATGGCCCGGTTGGCGCTGTCAACGCTGCGGAACCGATGGGCCAAGACCTTGGCCTCCGTCGCGCCGCACGCTGATCCCATGGTGAACGTGATCGTCCGTTCCTGTCCGTCTTCGAGGGTGAGCGGCGCCTGAATGGCAGCGCAGGGATCGTAGCCTGCGCCGACACGCCCCGAGAGTCGAACCCGTCCAAGGGCTGCGGGAGTCGCCAGTTTTCCGTTTCGCCCCAGAAACTCTGCGCGGTCTCCGGTGAGCGTGCGACTTGATTCGCTACAGTTGACGAACGCCACGCGATCAGCGAACTCGGGGTTGTAGACATTTTTTGCCAGAATGGCGCCCGTGGCGGGATCAGCCTCTGTCACAACGTGCATGAGCGACTTGCTTCTCGCGGTCCCCAATACGAGCTCCCAATAGCCGGTAATCGACAACTGTCGCGATCGTCCCGAGCGATTGGTGATTTTGAGTTTGTAGAATTTGACGGGGGCATCTGTCGCCACGTAGACGCACAGTTCGGTGGTCAGCCCGTCGTGCGTATGCTCGAAAATGCTGTAGCCGAAGCCATGCCGAACAACGTAGGCATTGTGCCCCCGGGCCGGCAGTGGTGATGGGGACCAGTATTGCCCCGACTCTTCGTCGCGCACATACATTGCCTCGCCGCTGACATCGGTGACGGAGTCGTTGTGCCAGGGTGTCAGGCGAAATTCATGGCTGTTCTCCGCCCACGTGTAGGCGCTTCCACCCTCCGATACAACGGTTCCAAACCCAGGGTTGGCGATGACATTGACCCATGGGGCTGGTGTGGTCGTACCGGATGGCAGGATGGTCACGTACTCGCGACCGTCGCGACTGAATCCGCCAAGGCCGTTGAAAAATGCCAGGTCGCGAAAGGGCGCTCCTTCGGCCGCGGCGGTCTCGGGGCGGCGGCGGACCGGTTTCAATTGAGGAATGGCGATATCCGCACGCCCGCGCCGATCGGCTTGTTCGACCAGCGTTCCGCCGTCATCCAGCAAGACAACCCGCGCAACGGTCTGCAGCAGCTCGCGATCCTCCTCAGACATCTGTTCGCCGCGGCGAATAAAAACGCCGCCAGGACGGTCGACAAGCGAGGCCTCCGGACTGGCAGCAACCAGATCGATGATCGCCTCCTGGAGCGTCTGCCGGTACACCGAGTCGTCCTCATTCCAAATGACGAGGTCCACCGCGAGCCCCTTGAGCCGCCAGTAGGCATGCGCCTGCACAACGTGCCGCACTAGGGAGAGTCGATCGTGGTCGCGAATTCGGACGAGCACGATTGGCACGTCGCCCGAGATTCCATAGCCCCACAAACCCGATTGACCTCGGCGATTGCGAAGAAGCGTGCTCGCCCTGGCACGATGCGTGCCTGACGCATAAATGATGGACCCTGTAAATCGGCCATAGACTTGTGCGTCGGCCTCGGTCGCGTTGAGCTGCTGAAGCAGGATGTGACCGTGCGTCCAGGCCAAGTCAAACACGCGATCGGTGAGGCTCGGATCGCTATATCGTTCGGTGAGTGCATCAACGGCAGCGCGCGACTCACCCGCCCCAGTGACGATGTTGATCTGAACGGATTCATTCGGTTGCAGCACCACCAGTTGGCGAATACTGACGATCGGATCGAGCACCGGGCCTTCGCTGTTGGAAAGCGGTGACTTCCCCACCAGGGCAGCAGGGGCAGCGAGCGTTCGATGCCGGCCGATGAAACGGGCGCGATCCGTTTCGTACGAGGGCTCGCCTACGGTCTGCCCCTGCACGGTCATCATGTGCGTCATCCAAGGAGGGTGCTCCTCCGTGGAACGCGGACGACGTGTGCAATAGATCGCCTGTCGCGCCCGAACGAGCTCGGTCTGCACAAAGAGGTTGCTGAACGCCGGATGGGCTTCGTCTTGCGCCTGCGTTGCCAATACGATTTCTGCATAGCTCGTAATCTCGAGGGTGCGGCGCACGTCGGAACGGTTCGTGAGGGTCACACGGCGCAGTTCGATATCGTCCTCGGGCGAGACACTGATCTGGGTATAGGTTTCGATCAACTCATCCCTGCGGCGAAACTCAGCACGGGCCTGGCTAAAGATCGCCTCATAGTTGCTGCCCGGCTTGAGGGTCGGTTGCCAGGCATTGGACCAAAAGATGCCGCTGTCCAGATCGCGGACATAGCAGAAGCTACCGTAACAATCACGTGTCGCGTCCTCTCGCCAGCGAGTGACGGCCAAATCGCACCAGCGGCTGTATCCACCGCCGGCACTTGTGATGGCCACGTGATAGCGGCCGTTGGAGAGTAGGTGCGCTTCGATTGTTGCACTGTTGGGATCGGTAATGACTCGCATGCTCCCGCTTTCCTCGGCAGTCACGAGCCGCGTCACATTGGCTTCGCTCGCATGCGGAAACACGGGAGCGGTGGCCTTGGGAACCCGCTCTTGCAAGAGCAACTCTGCGGAACGCAACATGGGATCGGCAAGGAAGCGGCGCTGCATGGGTTGGTCAAGAAGCACGTACGCCAGCGCCAAGAAGGTCATGCCTTTGTGATGCGCCATGAACTGCCGAACGGTAACGCTCTTGGCACCTGGGGGCAACCGTGATGGGGTGTAGTCGATGGCTTCATAAAAACCATACGCCCCTTGTTGGCCGTCCGCCGAGAGCCGCTGCAGATTCTGACAAGCTGCCTCGGGCGCGACCATGAGCGCCAGTGCACTTGCGTACGGCGCGATCACCAAGTCCTCAGCCAAACCGCGCTTCAAACCCAGGCCGGGCACGCCAAACGCCCGATACTGATACGTCCTGTGTTGGTCGATGGCGTTATAACCCGATTCAGAAATCCCCCACGGCACTCCTCGCTGGCGCCCATAGGCTATCTGCCGGAGGACCACGGCATGATAGGTCCGGTCGAGGAGCGTGTTCTCATAGTTGGGCATCACGAGCAGTGGCATCAGGTACTCGAACATCGAACCGCTCCAACTCAGCAATGCCGGTGCTCTGCCCGCACTCGTCAAGAGCCGCCCCAGCGCGAACCAATGCTCTTGATTGAAGTACCCCTGTGCAATCATGACGAAGCTGCACAGGCGGGCCTCCGAGGCCAGCAAATCATAAAAGCTCCCGTCTAATCGCCGCTCGGTAACGTTGTAGCCAACCGCGAAGAGGTGACGAGTCGGGCTGTACAGCAACTCGAAATCCATCTCTGCCAACTCGCGGGCTTGGGCAGCGACTGCTTGCAAGCGAAGGATCCTGACTGCTGCATGCTCTGATGACAGCTGAAACGCCCCACGAAGTTGGTCGAGCCACGGTCTGTCGGGAGGCGACGCTTCCGCAAGAATTGATTCGATGAGCGGCAATGCGGAGCCCGGCAATTCAGCCACATCCCGGACGGTGGCGCCCGCGTCGAGGTGCGTTAAGAGCGCTTGCAGCAACCTCACTCGTTCAATGTGTGCGACGGATCCGGTCTCCCAGAAGTGTTCCGGAGGAGCGGGCAGCGTGAGCCACCCCGCCACGTTGAGTAGGTCGGCGTGATGGTCTTGGCAACTACGGTCGTAGGCGAGCGTCCACCACGCAACTTCGGAGTCAGGGCTGCTACCCGCATTGAGTTCACCGGCAGTCAGTTCGAGCCGAGCCAAAAGATGGTGTGCGGCACTGAGCGAAGTGGGCTCTTGGTTGAGGTCTTCGATCGCCCTTTCGATCTTGCGCAACACATCGGCGCCGACTCGTGGAGCGATTGTTTTGCGGGTGGACTCAAGGAGAATTCGAAGCGTATCGCGTAACCCACCAAAGAGACGGCGTGGCAAGACACATGCATCACCGAGTTCCACGCACCCGCTACTCAGAACCAGGAGATTCGCCACCAGATTTCCGCTGTCGACCGCCGATACATAGCGCGGATTGAGCGGCACAAGTGACCGGGTGTCGTACCAGTTGAAGAAGTGCCCGCGGTAGCGCTCCATGCGAGACAACGTGTCGAACGTGTGCTGCGTCCGTTCGAGGAAGCGCGCCGCCGAACAGTATCCGAAGTCGACTGCTGCCAGGTCCGCCAAGAGCGCCATACCTATGTTCGTCGGACTGGTTCGTGGCGCGACGACCAGTTCGGGGTTTTGCTGGATATTGTCCGGCGGCAGCCAATTCTCCTTCTCGGTGACGAATTCCTCGAAGTATCTCCAGGTCCGCCGTGAGAGTGTTTCCAGAAAGTGACGCTGATCAACGGAAAGCTTCGAGGTTCGCTTGGGGATCGGCTGGCTGAGCCACCAGGCCAGCAGCGGCGAAACCCACCAGGCAGCGAGCCAAGGAGCCGCATAGGGCAGCACCTGGGGTTGGTAGCTGACAATCGCCAGGAAGGTCGTCGTAGCCAAGGCGGGAGCAATGATCATTGAGCGAATTGTTGCTGGCAGTGTGCCTGTGTGGCCTCTTTCTGAGTCGCTGGCGGTCTTCCATTCGAGCAGTCGCCGTTTACTCCACACCATGCGAAACAGCGTACGCAGAATCGCATCCGCGCAAACGGCGGCTTCATAGGGCAGAAAGGCGAGGGCAAGCCCACTCTGAGCCAGCGGTCGAACGAGTGACTTGAGCGTCACGCCCCAATGCAGTCGCAGCGGAAGGTTCACAGGCTTGCGAAACAGTGCCGTCAGTGCTCCGACCAGGACGGGCAGCAAGACCAGGCTCGCGAGGAAGACCGCCATCGCTCCGGCGGCCTCCGGCAAGGCCAGCCACGAGACGAGCAGGACCAGCAGCAGGCACATCGGCGTGAGGCTGCGGCGCAGGTTGTCGAGTATCTTCCACTGCGACAAAACCGAGATCGGATTGCGGACACGTTGCCCTATCTGGCTCTGGACCCAGGGAAGGAGCCACGTGGCAATCTGCCAGTCGCCGCGCATCCAGCGATGCCGACGGGCCATATCGACCGTGTAGCGCGAGGGATGCTCCTCGTAGAGGGTCACGTCGCTGAGCAAGGCCGAGCGGCAGTACGCTCCTTCGATTAAGTCGTGGCTTAGAATCGCGTTGTCTGGAAAGACACAACAAAGCCTTTCAAAAGAATCCACCTCATAGATTCCCTTGCCAACAAAGGACCCCTCGCCAAAGAGATCTTGATACACGTCGGATACGACGCGCGTGTAGGGATCGATGCCCGGTTCATCAGAATAGAGCTCCACGAAGCGGGATCGCTCGGTGGTAGGCAGGCTCACGCCAACTCGCGGCTGGAGAATCGTGTAGCCATCGACGACGCGGCCGAGCTTGGCATCAAATACAGGCTGATTGAGTCGATGCGCGAGCGTACCCACCATCATCTGGGCTGAGTCGCGCGGCAATTGCGTGTCCGTGTCGAGGGTTATGACATATCGCACGCCCGACAGCACGGCGGTGGAGCCGACAACCTGGGCAAATCCATCCGCTGCCCCACGCAGCAGGGCGTTGAGGTCGGAGAGCTTGCCACGTTTACGCTCGCGGCCCATCCAACAACTCTCTTGTTCATTCCAGCGACGCGCGCGATGGAAGAGGTAGAAGATAGTGGGTCGCGCGGCGGCATACTTCTCATTCAGGCGCTCGATCCCTTCGCTGGCGAGACGCACCAGCTCCGGATCGCCAGGCAGCGTCTCTGCGGCGGCGTCGACGAAGTCCGTCACCAGGGCAAAATGCAGGCAGTGGTCGCGGTTGGCCAGATAGCGAACCTCGAGGCCATCGAGCAGACGATCGATTCCAGCGGAACTGGTGAGCATGGTGGGAACCGCCACCAGGGTGCGATGCTCGGGAGGAATGCCTTCCTTGAAATCCATGCGCGGTAGCGACTGCGGACTCAGCAGTTCCGTCGCTAGCCAATTGGCTAAAGCGACTCCTAAGTTCGAAGCGCAGACCACTCCTGGCAAGGCCAGGAGAAGCAACGCAGGCCAGCCACTTTCGAGTTGATGCAGACGACCTAAGAGGAGCAAAGTGGCGACGAGGCTGACCGCACTGAGACAACTCAAGTACACCGTCAGGGGGAACTTCCGCCGCAGCTTGTCAATGAGCACACTGGGCGAAAGCCGCATTTCCGCGAATCGTTCGAGCGTCGGCCGGCCACGGTCGACCAGAAAATAGCCAACGTGTGCCGCGCGGTCCGCTGGTGCTTCGCGGGCATGGTGCTCGGCAAGTTGCACCGCCTTGCGAGCCACGTCGTATTCTGTGAGCTGGCTGCGCCGCGCGATGCCCTCGACTGCATGCCGGTAGCGGTCGCGAGTGGCGAAATCCATTCGCGCATAGATTCCAGACGGGTCATCCGCCAAGGTGTGTTCTACTAAGCTCTGCTCACCGACGAATTGCCTCCAATCGCTCGAGTCGAGAAACCGCAGGCTATTGATGCTGTTGCCGATTGAAACCTGGTCGGCCGCCTGCGATTGGCCCTCGGCACGCACCAAGTCTTCCGTTGTCAGCCCTTGATCGGCCAGACGGTGCTCGATCCAGTCGCTCGCGAAGGCAAAGTTTGGATTCTGACCCTGTAAGTGCCGCGTCAGTTCTGCCAGGAAAGCGCCCGAAAGCGTCGGATCATCGCGTGCCATGTCCGCCAGAACCAGGATCAAGTCGGTCGGCTTCTGCTCGACGATCTGGACCATGCGCTCGGCCCAATCACTCGCGAGGTCGCGGTCGCGTCGTGCTGAAGCGATTCGAACGGCGACACGTCGTAGATTTTCAATGAGTGCCAACCGGAGCATCAAGGGGAGCGCCCAGAGCTCGCCAAGCGTAAGCGGCTCGACAGACTGATAGGAAGTCACGAAGCCGTTGAGGCTGGCAGCATCGACGCGGCCGTCGACATGGGCGATGAGCTCGAGCGCGATTCCGTAGGCCCGCGGAAAATTCGCCGCAGGCCCGTTCGCCAGACGCGGCAATTCGCGGCTGTAGGACGGGGGAAGCAGCCGACGGATGGCGCGAATCTGTTCTTCCACCAGATAGAAGTTGTCGAGCAG
>CAYZHH010000112.1:8034-10791 GCA_964478275.1 uncultured Candidatus Kuenenia sp. | reverse complement strand
TCCCTGGGCTTGCCAAGACGCTCATGGTCTCCACGCTCGCGCGAATCTTAGACGTGGGCTTCAAGCGGGTGCAGTTCACCCCGGACCTCATGCCCTCGGACATCACGGGCACCAACGTGCTCGACGACGAGCAGGGGCGGCGAGTGTTCCGGTTCGTCGAGGGGCCGATCTTCACGAACATCCTGCTGGCCGACGAGATCAACCGTACGCCGCCGAAGACCCAGGCGGCGCTCCTCCAGGCGATGCAAGAGCGGGAGGTGTCGGTCGGCCAGGAGACCTACAAGCTCCCTGATCCATTCTTCACGATCGCCACGCAAAACCCGATTGAGCAGGAAGGGACGTACCCGCTCCCCGAGGCCCAGCTCGACCGTTTCATGTTCAACATCAAGGTGGGCTACCCAACGGCTGCCGAAGAGGAGCAGATCCTGATGGCGACCACGAGGGCCGAGAAGCCCGAGGTTCGCAAGGTGCTCACGAGCAGGGCCATCATCAATATTCAAAAGGTGGTGGGGAGCGTCGCCGTGAGCGAGTACATCGTGAAATACGTGGCGCGGCTCGTGCGGGCGACGCGGCCCAAGGATCCCCAGGCGCCTCCGTACGTGGCCCAGCTCGTGGATTGGGGCGCTGGCCCGCGAGCCGGGCAGTTCCTGATCCAGGGGGGCAAGGCTATGGCCGCCATGGACGGACGGTTCAGTGTCTCGCTCGACGACATCCGCCGGATCGCGGTGCCGGTCCTGCGGCACCGGATCGCCACGAACTTCCAGGCGCAGGCCGAGGGACTCACCTCCGAGTCGATCATCGAGCGGCTCGTCAAAGAGACGCCTGAGCCGGAAATCCCCAAGTTTGTGAAGTAGCCTCCCAAGTTTGTGAAGTGAACGGCGATTCCCGCGAATGGGCGGGACGTCGCCGTCGAGGTGGCACCGGTGATGGTCCGCGCGGTCGAGGAATACCTGAAGCCGGAGGTAGTCAGGCAGATCGCCAGGCTTGATCTTCGCGCGCAGTTCATCGTGAAGGGATTCCTCCAAGGCCTCCACGCCAGCCCCTACCAGGGCTTCTCGGTCGAGTTCAGCGAGCACCGTCGCTATGCGGTAGGCGATGACCCCAAAGACATCGACTGGCTCGTCTACGCCAAGACCGACAAGCACTACGTCAAGAAGTTCGAGGCAGAGACCAACATCACCGGCTACCTGGTGATTGATGCCAGTGCCTCGATGGCCTACACGCACCGCCAGGAGCTCACGAAGCTCGACTACGCGATCTCACTGGCAGCCGCTCTCTGCTGGCTCATGGTTCACCAGCAGGACCCCTGCGGTCTCATGGTCTTCGACGAGAAAGTGACCTCATCGCTCCCCGCCCGCTCACGGCGATCGCAGATCCCGCAGGTGCTCTCAGTGCTCTCCAAGGTCGTCCCATCCGGGAAGACCGACATCCCGCGGAGCCTCATCCAGATCGCGGCCATGCTCAGGCATCGCTCGCTCGTGATGCTCTTGAGCGACCTCTTGGCCGATCCGGCCCCGATCCGCGACGCGCTTATGCGGCTTCGCCACGGCGGCCACGACGTCATCATCTTCCATATTCTCGACGACGCCGAGATTCGGTTTCCGTTCGAGGGCATGGTGGAGCTCGATGATCCCGAAACCAACGCCAAGCTCGTGATCGACGCCGATGCGGCCCGCGACGCATATGTGAAGGCCGTCGAGGAGTACCGCGAGGAGTACCGGTCGTGGTGCTTTCGCGCGGGCGTCGATTATGTGCCCCTCGACACGAGCATGCAGTTCGACCGCGCGCTCGTGGAATACCTCAACAATCGCCGCGCGCGATTCTGAAGCATGGGCCTGTCCTTTCTGTCACCGCTTCTGCTGTGGGGAACGGCGCTGATCGCGGCGCCCGTCGTTCTTCACCTCATCATGCGGCGAAAGCCTGTGCCGTACCTGTTTCCCGCCCTCCGTTTTCTCCAGCAGCGGGCCACCGCCAACCGCCGCCGTTTACGGGTCAATCACCTCCTCCTGCTGCTCCTGCGGATCGCCGCCCTGGCGCTGCTGGCATTGGCGCTCGCCCGGCCGGTGCTTCGGGGTGCCGGCTGGCTTCCGGAGGACGAGGGGCCGGTGGCGGCGGCGTTTGTCTTTGATACGGCGCCGCGGATGATGCTCCGCGAAGCGAACCAGACGCGGCTCGAACGTGCGGCGACCATGGCGAAGGTTCTCTTTGCGAAGCTGCCGTCCGGGAGCCAGGTGGCCGTCTTGGATACCGCCGGCACACCCGCGGCATTCGCGCAGGCCGTGGCCGCAGAAGCGAGGGTCGATCGTCTCTCGGCAGCCTCGCCGACTGGGTCACTGCCGGCGGCGATCGCCGCCGCCCGACGCCTCCTTGATCAGGCCGAGAACCCACGACGTGAGCTCTATGTGTTCACCGACTGCTCGCAGGGGGCCTGGAGTCAGGCGGTGGCGCGGGAGGGCGATCCGCCGGTGGCCGAGGTCACTCCCACGACGCTCTACTGCGATGTCGCTTCACGGACGCCGCGAAACTTTGCGATCGAATCGGTGGATCTCTCGGGCGAGCGGATCGCCAGCGGCACACCGCTCGTGGTGACCGCGCGGATCGGCCATGTCGGCCCTGATGCCACACGACAGGCCGCAGTGGAGGTGGCGGCCCCGGATGGTCGGTTCGTGCGTCGGGCAGCCAAGGCGATTTCGCCGGTGGGCGGAAGGCCTGAGACGGCTCGCTTCGAGATCAGTGGCCTGCCACCGGGAATCCACC
>CAYZHH010000112.1:0-8024 GCA_964478275.1 uncultured Candidatus Kuenenia sp. | reverse complement strand
GATAGGAAATGGTTGATCCGCTCGGTGTCACTGCCGACGCGGGCGATGAGGTCGCCCGGCGGCCCCCGCGACTCATAGCATCACGTCCCGATGGGAGCGACGACTTGGTCGCCGACGACACATCCTTTTTCACCGTCGAGGTGGGATCACCATCGCGGGTGATTGTGGCGTCGGCCAAGCCGGCCGGGCAGACCGGACGGCTCATGATGGAGGCCCTCGCGCCGGCGGCGCTGCGGAAGGCTGGCACCGCGAGATTCGCGCCGGAGCCGGTCGATTTCACCGCACTCGACGCAACCAATTGGAAGCAGGCGGCTGGGATCGTTCTGCTCGATCCCCCCGCCATGTCCGAGCGTCAGTGCGAGGCGCTTGCTGCGTGGGTCACCGAGGGGCATGGACTGGTGGTGTGGCTCGGCCCGGCAGCCGCGGGCGAGGCGGAAGGCTTCAATACGGCGGCATCCCGCCGGCTCCTTGGGGGCCAGCTTGTGCGGGTCTGGCGAAGCCCGGACGCTGGCAATTACCTGGCCCCCACGACTCTCGATCATCCGGTGCTCGCCGCCTTTCGACGCGTTGGTGACGCGGTCCCCTGGCAGGATTTCCCCGTGTTTCGTCACTGGGAATTTCTTCCGAACGAGCCGACAGACAACGTGCGGCCCGGTGCCGATGATCGCGGCGCAGCCGTCCCTTTGGTCACGTACCGCAACGGTCTTCCGGCCATCCTCGAGCATCGCATCGGCGAGGGCCGCGTCGTGATTGTGACGACCCCAGTCGGCTTCGAGGCAGCAAACCCCGACGCTTGGAATCTTCTTGCGACCGGGTTTGAGCCGTGGCCGTTTCTCATTCTTGCGAACGAAACAGTCCTCCATGCGATCGACACGACCGCCGAACGGAACGTGATGGCTGGCAGTCCCGTCGTCATACCGCTTGGTCGGCGGGATCTCCCGACAGCCATCGTTCATACGCCCAGTGGAGAGGATTTTCCGGTGGCGATCGACCGGGCACGTGGCACGGCGACGGTCACCGCCACCCTCGAGCCTGGCAACTACACAGTGCGAGCGGGTGGAGCCATCGGTGGCGTTTCGGACGGGTTCAGCGTGGTCCTCAATCCCACCGCCACCGACTTCCGCCGGCTCACGCCCGAGCAGCTCGGTGATGTGCTCGGGCCGGAGCACCGTCTGGCCCGCACCGAGGATGAGCTCGTGCGCGATGTCAATCTCGAGCGAATCGGTTCGGAGTTATTTGGCTGGATGATCGTGCTTGCGGCGGTCGCCATGGCCGCCGACTGGATCATGGCCAATCGCTTCTACGCGCCTCGCGACGGCATCGAGCCGCCCGCGGATGCGGCGGTTGTCTTCGCGGAAGAGGAAACGGCCGCGTGGCTCGCTGATGATGCGTCAGGCCAGGCCGCTGATGGTGGCCACGGCGCACCGCGTGCCCCTGGGCCTCCTCCGCTGCCGCCGATCGCGGGAGCTCGGCCATGAGTGACAAAACCTGGCTCGAGGAGCTCTCCGTCGGTTTCGAGCCTGTGGGCTCATGGACCTTTGTGGCAGTCGTGGGCATCGCGCTGGCGATCGTGCTCATCGCAAACCCTCCGGACAGAACCCGGATTGATTTCCGCCGCCGCTTCATGCTGACGGCCTTGCGTCTCAGCGCCTTTCTTGCGCTCGTTTGCTGCATGACCCGGCCGACGCTTGTTTCCAGTCGCAAGGCGCGGCAGCAGGGAACGGTTCTCGTGCTCATCGACGCCTCCGAGAGCATGACCGTGGCCGATGAGTCAGGAGGACGGAGTCGTTGGGAGGGAATGACCACGACGCTGGCCCATGCAGGCGATGCGGCCCGCGGGCTCGTCGAGCGGGGCGGCTTCGAGATTGCCGCGTGGACGTTCGATCGCGAGCTGCACGCGATGCCAGCTCCCGCTGATTCCATGCTGACCCTCGGCGCGTGGACCGCGAAGAAGACATCAGGCGAGACCGCCATCGGCGGGGCTCTCGAGGAGGCGCTCCGCCTCACCGCAGGGCGCCAGATCGCCGGCGTCATCGTGTTGAGTGATGGTGCCCAGCACGCATACCCGCCACGGGATGTGCCGCCGCAAACCGCAGCCCGCGGCCTCTCTGAGCTGGGCGTGCCACTATGGAGTGTCACTTTTGGGCAGCAGCGGGGAGGCGGACAAGGAAGAGATGCTGCGGTCACGAGCCTCGCAGCAGGCGAGACCGTCTATCTCGAGAATCGGCTCGAGGTCGCCGGCCGGGTGCGGCTCGAGGGGCTGGCAGGTCAGCCGGTGGATGTGGTGCTGCTTGCAGAGGAAAAGGACGGAAAGCTCGAGGAAGTGGCCCGCACCACCGTGCGGACTCCGGGCGAGGTGGGTGAACAGCCCGTTCGACTCGAGTGGACCCCTCGTAGTCTCGGGGAGCGAAAGCTCACCCTCCGGGTCGAGTCGCAAGAGGGGGAGGTGGTGCTCACCAACAACGAGCTCTCCTCCTTCGTGACCGTCGTTGACGGAGGGCTACGAGTGCTTTATCTCGAGGGAGCGCTGCGTGTCGAACAGCGGTTCGTGCGACGGACTTTGGCCGCGAGCCCCGATATTCATGTCGATTTCAGGTGGATCGACTCGGGCCGCCGCGACGCCTGGCCGATCGATCTCTCCCGCGAACTCGAAGCGGCATATGACGTCTATCTGATCGGCGACCTCGACTCCTCGGCAGTGAGGCCGGCCGATCTCAAGACGATCCTCGAGCGTGTGGAATCGGGCGCCGGGATTGGCCTACTGGGTGGCTTCCATGCATTCGAAGCAGGCGGCTGGGCGAGCTCGGCCCTTGGTCCACTCGTGCCCTTCGAGCCCGACCGGCTCGGTCGCCAGCGATTTGATGAGCCCGTGAGGCCGGGGCTCCATCGTGAGGGTCTCTTGCGGATGGCTCCTGACTCGCGATTCGGCGGCGTCTCGATCCTTCGACTTGGTGCCGACGAGGCAGCCTCGTCGGCCGCATGGCAGCGGATGCCGCCGCTGGCCGGTGCGAACAAGCTTGGGAGGCTCGTGCCCTCGGCCAAGCCGCTGGCCGTGACGGCGGATGGGGCTCCGCTCCTGGTGGCGCGGGAGTATGGAATAGGTCGCGTGCTGGCCTTCGCCGCCGATTCAACATGGCGATGGGTGATGCAGGGAGCCGGCGACGAGCATCGCCGATTCTGGCGACAGCTCGTCTTGTGGCTGGCCCGAAAAGATGACACGGAATCAGACGCCGTCTGGTTGCGACTGGCGCAGCGGCGGCTTCCGCCAGGCGCGCCGCTCGAGTTCGATACCGGAGTCACAGGCACCGACGGGGAACTTCGGACGGATGCTGTGTTCGAGGCAACGGTCATTTCGCCGACAGGGCAGTCACGGCCTGTTCGCGTGGTGGCAGCGGGCGATGGATTTTCCGGAACGGTTGCTGAATGCATCGAGCCTGGCGACTGGAAACTGGTCGTGCGGGCGAGGGTGCCCGGGGCCGCTGAGCCCCGGGAGCGATCGGCGCGATTCACCGTGTTTCGGCAGGATTTGGAACTGGCCAACCCCCGCGCGAATCCGCTGCTCATGCGTCAACTCGCGGAAGCCACGATTGGTGGCGTGCGATTGCCCGAAGAGGTGCCAGGCATTTTTGAGGAGCTGGCATCGCGGCCGGCCGTGTTCGAAAGCCGTGAGCAATGGTCCTTCGCTCCGTGGAACACGCCACCCACGCTTCTCGTGATGGCGGCCCTTCTGATCGGCGAGTGGTACCTGCGAAAGCGGTGGGGACTGGTGTAGGAGTCGCTGCGCTCGCGAAGGGAGCCGCAAACGCCCGTGATTCCTGGCTTTTTCGCCAGGACCGAGGCTGCTACGCTCCCGCCCCACATTTCTCCCTTGCCAGGGAGCACCACGGCAGCCCTTCCAGAATTGCTCATGGCCAAGCGACGGCCCATTCGTGACAAGCTCCTGCTCGGCGGCCTTCTGGTCGGCGCGATGGTGGCGGCCTTGTCAGCGAGCAGCTTCCTGGGCGTCTATTCGTACCGTCACCTCGTGCGAACGCTGTCCAGTCGCTCGGCCGAACTGCCCCTCGCCGCTGCGCTCGCCGATCGCGTGGCAGCGATTCGGTTGTCACACGCTCGGGCCCTCGCCACGGAAGAAACCCCTGATGATTTCGTGGCTGGCGTTCGTGCGACAGCCGATGCCCTGGCGGCCTACTGCTCGGAACTCGAGGTCGGCGAGCTCGGCTCCATGCCGTTTGCTGATCGCTCACGTGAACGGGAGACTGCCCGTCAGATCGGTGAGTGCCTCGCCGCAATCGAGGTGATCGCCGCCGATCCTGATGCCGCTGCTGGTCCACCAGGGCTCCTCTCACCGGTGCCTGGCCGAGCGGTGCTCTTCGCCGCCTCGCCCTGGCTGGACCGACTCGCTGTCCTCAGCGGCGAGCTCCCAACCTTCCTCCAACAGCGCATTCACGACCTGTCGCGCGAGGTTCGGGGCCGCTACCGGACGCTGATCGTTGTCACCTGGGCCACGGCCCTCGCGGCCGGCGGGCTCCTGGCCGCAATCGGCCTGCTCGCCTACCGGTGGGTGTTTCGACCACTGCGAATGCTCGGTCATGGCTCGCGCCGCGTGGCCGCCGGCGACTTCGACTATCGCATTCGTTTGGATACCCACGACGAGATGGCCGAGCTCGCCGACGCGCTCAATGACATGACCGAGCGATTTCGTGAAATTCGCGATGACCTCGACCGCCAGGTGCAGTCCCGCACGCGGGAGGTGATCCGCAGTGAGCAGTTGGCGAGCGTCGGATTCCTGGCGGCGGGCGTGGCTCACGAAATCAACAACCCGTTGGCCTCGATCGCCATGTGCGCCGAGTCCCTCGAGAGCCGGCTCAACGCCCTCGTGTCTGACGAGGCGGAGTCGCAGGTGGCCCGCCGCTACCTATCCCTCATCCAGAGCGAGGCCTTTCGATGCAAGGGCATCACGGAGAAGCTCCTCGACTTCTCGCGTCTCGGCGAAGTGAAGCGGCAGGCGACGGCGCTTCTGGCGCTGGCGACCGATGTGGCCGAGATGCTGCGGCATGTGGGCCGTTTTGCAGGCCGCTCGATCGAGATCGAGGAGGGACAGGATGCCCTTGTGATGGTCAATCCTCAGGAGATCAAGCAGGTCGTGCTCAACTTGCTGGTCAATGCCCTGGACTCGATCGAGGAGCATGGCAGCGTCCGGATCGCGGCCCGCCGCACGGGCGGAGAGGGTGTGCTCACCGTCACGGATGACGGCTGCGGGATGACGCCAGAGGTGCTCGACCATCTCTTCGAACCATTCTTCACCCGCCGGAAAGTCGGCCAGGGCACCGGCCTTGGCCTATCGATCGTTCACCGCATTGTCACCGACCACGGTGGCCGGATCGAAGTCTCGAGTGATGGCCCTGGCCATGGCTCGACCTTCCGCGTTGTGCTTCCCCTCGCGCAGATTGGCGCGACAACGGGGGAGTCATCCGCGGCTCGAGATCTTGGCCGCGCCGCGTAACCCAGACTTTTTGGAGGAAGAGAATTTGAAGCCGCATTCCCGTCCCATGCGCATCCTTTTCGCCGACGATGAGGCCTCGATCCAGGAGCTCATGCGGATCGAGTTGCCTCGGCTCGGCCACGAGGCAACCGTCTGCCCGGACGGCAGCACGGCGCTGGCGGCGCTCGAGCTGACGGCGTACGACTGCGTGCTCGTCGATCTCGACATGCCGGGGGTCGGAGGGATGGAGGTGATCGCGAGAGTGCGGGAAACAGCACCCGACACGGAAGTCGTCATTATCACTGGCAAGTCGTCGGTCGAGACGGCGATCGAGGCAATCCGCCGTGGCGTGTGTGAGTACCTCACAAAGCCGTGCCGTCTCGCCGAGATCCAGGCCGTGCTCGAGCGGGTGCGGCAGAAACGGGAACTGACCGCCAGGCTCCGGGCCCTCGAGCGACGGGTGCGGCGAGCTGAAGGAGCCACGCAGATCGTCGGCGATTCGCCAGCCCTCGCGAACGTTCGACGTCTGGTTGAGAGAGTTGCCAGGAGCGACGCCGCGGTGCTCGTGCGAGGCGAGACAGGGACCGGGAAGGAGCTCGTCGCCCGGGCGATCCACGAGGGGAGTGGCCGGGGAGCCGGGCCTCTCGTGGCGGTCAACTGTGGTGCATTGCCCGAGCATCTCGTGGAAAGCGAGCTCTTCGGGCATCGCAAGGGAGCCTTCACCGGAGCTGACGAGCATCGGGCCGGCCTCTTCGAGGTGGCCGACGGGGGCACCCTGTTCTTGGACGAGATTGGTGAGTTGCCGCGATCACTGCAGTCGCGACTCCTGCGTGTGCTCGAGAGCGGCGAGATCCGTCGCGTTGGCGACAATCACCCCATCACCGTCGATGTGCGGCTCGTGTGCGCCACGCACCGAGCAATTGAGGCGATGGTCCGTGATGGAGAGTTCCGCGAGGACCTCCTCTTCCGAATCAATACCTTCGAGATCACCGTGCCTCCGCTTCGCGATCGACAGAATGACATTCCGGCACTCGTGGATTACTTCGTCCGAAGGGGCCGTCCGCAGGCCCCTCCGCGAGCGGCGACCATCGCCCCCGAGGCTCTCGATCTCCTTCTGGCTCATGAGTGGCCGGGAAACATCCGCGAGCTCGCCAACGTCATCGAGCATGCGCTCGTGCTCTGTGACGAGCTGCCGGTCGCGGTGGAGCATCTCCCGGGGCGACTTCGTGCACGCGAATTGTCGGCTTCGGCCGTTCCGCGGCTCGCGCAGGTGAGCACCACAGCCCCGCAGGCAATCGCACCGCCCGCCGACCATCCCAAGACACTACGAGAGATGGAAATCGACGCGATCCGCGAGGGGCTGGAACGCAACGCGGGCAACAAGCCCAAGACCGCCGAGGAGCTCGGGGTCAGCCTCAAGACGCTCTACAACAAGCTCCATCAGATGCATGATGAAGCTCTCGTGAAGCCGGCCTGAGGCTTCCTTATCGAGGCTCACGTCTTGCGAACGACGCCCGCAAGCACGCCAAGCACTTTCGCACTGCGCACGTAGATCGGCTTCATCGACGCGTTGGCTGGCTGGAGCCGGATCCGATCCTTCTCCGGGAACCAATGCTTGAGTGTGGCATCCCCGTCCTCCGTCTGAGCGACGACGATGTCTCCCGCGCGAGCAGACTTGACGGTCTTGATGACGACCCAGTCGCCGTCGGCAATCTGCGCGTCGATCATCGAGTCGCCCATCACCTTGAGCACGAAGTGATCGTCACGGTCGAAGAGATCTTCGAACGCGATTCGATCCGTCTGCTCGTCGGCCATGCGGAGCGTGCCGGCGGCAACCCAGCCTGCCATCTGAAGGCCCCGCAGGTGAGCCGGTTCGGCCACCAACTCAATGGCCCGCGACATGTTCTTCCCTCGCGTAATGAGCCGTTTCCGCTCGAGAGCCTTCAGGTGGCAGACCACGCCGTTCGGTGAGCGGATCTTGAAGGCCAGGCCAATTTCGCGGACCGTGGGGCCGTAGCCACGGGAATGAATCTTGTCGCGGATGAAGGCATAGATCTCCATCTGCCGCATGGTCGGCTTGTTGTCGGAGTCTTCGTCGATCGTGACCCGCAGACCGAGGGGGTCGCGACGGACGGCGGCAACAGCGGCAGCCACGCGATGCCGCTTGGGCTTGGCGGGTGCCTGGGAACGAGCGGTCTTCGTCGCCGTTTTCGATGGGGTTTTCTTGCGAGTGGTCATCAATGCCGTGCGGCAGCGGCCGCAGCCTCCGGAGGGTGAACGTCGGTATCTTACTATACGATCGTTCATTTTCAAGCTCAACAATCGAGATTTTTTCCAAGAGCGGCTCTGGCGGCTACCATGATTCATGAATTCCCGACTTGGAGCCTCGACCATGCCACTGACCGTCATCCTTCGATTGTCCCGCCGCGCCGCAGGCGTGGCTGTCTTTCTCGCGAGTGCGTTTCTCATTGCCGAGGCAGCGCAGGCCGATCCCGATGCCCCGGCCACACGGAAGGCGACGAAGGCCGCGGCGGCAACCATC
>CAYZHH010000111.1:0-10818 GCA_964478275.1 uncultured Candidatus Kuenenia sp. | reverse complement strand
ACGTGGCCGCGGTCAAGGCAGCGACCGATGCCGGAGCGGCTGCGGCCGGCCGGATTGGTGACGTCGTGAGCGTGCAGGTCATTGCTCGGCCGCACGAAGATGTCGCCGTGGTTCTTCCCCCAGTGGGCTGATCGGCGGCGATTCCAGAGCATTTTTTCTTCAACAGCGTTTCACAGAACCACTTACCAGAGAAAGCAACATGAACACAGCGATCGGAATTCTGGAGACCAAGGGACTCGTGTGCCTTGTCGAGGCCACCGACGCGATGGCCAAGGCGGCCAACGTGAAGATCCTCAAGCGTTTCAGCATCGGCAACGCCTTCGTGGCGACGGTGGTGCAGGGTGACGTGGGCAGCGTGCGGGCCGCCGTCGAGGCAGGTGCTGCTTCGGCCCAGCAGGTTGGCGAGCTTGTCGCGAGCCACGTGATCCCGCGTCCCGCCGACAGCCTCGTCGCAGCATTTCTGAGCTAATTACAGGCGAGCGGCGGCATCCGTGCCCGCCGCTCGCTTGGCAACCCTCCGGTTGCTCTCGAGGGCGTCGCCTCCAGCGACGCCATTCTGGGGCGGCCGCATTCGGAAGGACTCGTAGCATGAAAATTCTCGTCGCCAACCTGGGCTCCACGAGCTTCAAGTACCGCCTCTTCGACCTGCCGGAAACGGCGGGCGAGGAGGGGGGCGTGGAGCTCGCGCGGGGCGGTGTCGAACGGATTGGCGAGGCAGAAAGCCGTGTCTACGCCACGGCCGGCTCGACCGATTTTGAGACGGTGATGCCGGTGCCCGATCACGCGGTAGCAATCGAGGCGGCGCTCGAGCAGCTCACGAGTGATGGCGGTCCGCTCGGAAGCACGTCCGAAGTGGCGGCAGTGGGATTCAAGGCGGTGCATCGCGGCAGGGCAGGAGGCGTCACGCGTGTGACGCCCGACGTACTGACCGCGATGGAAGAGATGGCAGCAGTGGCGCCGGCGCATAACCCGCCGTATGTGCGGGCAATGCGGATGGTGGCCGAGCGGCTGCCGAGCGTGCCGCTCGTGGCGGCATTCGAGACCGGCTTTCACGCGACCATTCCCGAACGCAACGGCCTCTACGCTGTGCCGACGGAGTGGACGGAGAAGTACCTCGTTCGTCGCTGGGGTTTTCATGGGGCAAGTCATCGCTTTGTCTCTGAACGACTTTCGAGATTGGTTCCTCCTGGGCACGGCAAGAGTCGCCGTGCGATTTCTTGCCATCTCGGTGGGTCGAGCAGTGTCTGTTGGATTCGCGATGGCAAGAGTGTTGGGGCGTCGATGGGAATGAGCCCGCAGTCGGGACTACCCCAGAACAATCGAGCCGGCGACCTCGATCCGTATGCCGTCCTCCATGTCGCCAAGGCGACTGGCCGCTCGTTCGAGGAGCTGCTCGTGGAGCTTTCGACAAAGGCTGGTATGGCCGGGATGTCAGGCACGTCGGGCGACATGCGAGACCTCGAAGAGGCCGCGGCGGCCGGCAGCGCCCGGGCCAAGACCGCGATTGATGTCTATGTGGCCGCGATTCGTCACTGGCTCGGCGGCGGGATCGTCGAGCTTGGAGGCGTCGATGCGATCGGCTTTGCCGGTGGCATCGGCGAGAACTCGCCGGCTACGCGGGCGGCCGTGCTCGCGGGACTCGAGGACCTCGGAATCGAGATCGACCACAGCGCGAATGCCGGAACCGGCAAAGGAGAACGTCTGATTTCCGCGGCCCTATCAAAGACGGCCGTGTGGATCATTCCTACGAACGAAGAGCTCGTCGTGGCCAGGCAGGCTCGCGACCTTCTTGCAGCACAGCCGTAGCCCTCACAAAGAACGTGGAGAAGAAACAATGTTCATCGCTCAAGTCACTGGTTCGGTGGTGGCAACCCAAAAAACGGCCACGATGACCGGTCAAAAGCTGCTCGTCGTCGAGCCCTACCGACTCGACGAAAAGACTCGCTCGAGCCTCGTCTCCACGGGGCGAACATTCATCGCCGTCGACACGCTCGGCGCGGGCGAAGGGCAGTTCGTGCTCGTGACTCAGGGCTCGAGCGCCCGGCTGACGCCCGAAACCAAATCCCTTCCGATCGACGCCGTCGTGATTGGGCTCATCGACACCGTCCGCATCGACGGCAACGAAGTATTTAAGAAGAACTGATCTCACTCCCAAGGCAACAACGCCACCCAAGACCATGAGCACTCCCTCCGCTTCCGACATCGCCGCCATCGTTCGTCAGGTGGTCTCCGAGATCACCGCTGGCGAGCGGGCTGCGTCGGCCGTGCCCACTGCGGCAGGTCACACTAGCTCCGCCACTCATGCGGCAGCCCACGGGATATTTTCCACCGTCGATGAAGCCGTCACGGCAGCGACGACAGCGTTCCAGCAGCTCGAGAGTCTCGGCATGGAGGGGCGGCGCCGCGCGATCGCCCATATCCGTCGGATCGCGATCGATGACGCCGAAGAGCTCGGCACGATGGAGTTTGCCGAAACCAAAATCGGCCGGCTCGAGCACAAGATCGAAAAGCTCAAAATTCTCGGCGAGAAGGTGCCAGGCGTCGAGTTCATGACGAGCGAAGTGTTCAGTGGCGACCACGGCCTGGCCGTGATCGAGCATGCCCCGTTCGGCGTGATCGCCGCCATCACGCCCGTGACGCACTCGCTCCCCACGATTGCCTGCAACGCCATTAACATGATCGCGTCGGGGAATACCGTCGTGGTGAACCCGCATCCGAGTGGCCGGAAGGTGGCCGCCGAGGGAGTTCGGCGTTTCAACGCCGCGATCCATCGCGACCTCGGCATCGACAATCTTGTCTCGCTCGTGGCAGAGCCGACGCTTGAGAGCGCCAGTGAGCTCTTCAATCATCGCGGCGTGAAGCTCATCTGCGTGACGGGTGGCCCCGCCGTGGCGCGGGCGGCGCTGCAGTCGAGCAAACGGGCGATCGTAGCCGGACCTGGCAATCCGCCGGTGGTCGTCGATGCAACGGCCGACCTTGATCGGGCAGCCCGCGCGATCATCCAGGGCGCCGCCTACGACAATAATTTGCTGTGCATCGGCGAGAAGCAGGTGTTTGTCGTGGACGCGGTGTTTGATGCGATGCTTACTGCCATGGAGCGGGCGGGAGCGATGCGGCTATCCGCCTCACAGGTGGACGCCCTCACGAAGCGGGCGATGGTGATGGCGGGTGAGGGGGCTCACCGTCACCTGGTGCCGTGCAAGGATCTGCTCGGCAAAGATGCCTCGCTCCTCGCGAAGGCAGCCGGGGCCACGCCGCGGGACGGCCTCGAGCTCGTGTTCGGCGAGACCGACATGGACAACCCGTTCGTCCCTGTCGAACAGATGATGCCCTTCCTCCCGTTCGTGCGGTGCCGCGACATCGACGAGGCCATCGAGCGGGCCCACGAGAGCGAACACGGCTTCCGGCACACCGCGATCATTCACTCGAACGACGTTCGGGCGATGACCCGAATGGGACGTCTCCTCGACACAACGCTCTTCGTCAAGAACGGCCCGAGCGTGGCGGGGCTCGGCCTCGGCGGCGAGGGCTATCTCTCGTTCTCGATCGCAACGCCCACCGGCGAAGGCGTGACGACGCCGCTGACCTTCACCCGTCAGCGTCGCTGCACGCTCGTGGATGACCTTCGCGTGCTCGGAAGCCCCGACGCGGTCTGAACCGCACAACCAAACCAGGATCATCCTCGTGCAGCTCGCTCGCATCATCGGCACCGCAAACGCGACCGTCAAACACCCGTCGCTGGTCGGGGCGTGTCTGCTTGTAGCGCAGCCGCTTATGCACGATCGAGTGTCGCCCGATGGTGACCCCCAGCTCGTGATCGACACGCTTTCTGCTTCGGCCGGCGATGTGGTTGTGATGACGAGCGACGGCCGGATGCTCCGCGATGTTCTCCGCAGCGAAACGACCCCTGCTCGCTGGGGCACGATTGCCCTCGTTGACCCACCCACCGCCTCGTGAACCATCCCATGGCCACTCCTTCGCCCGCTGTTCCGAACCCCGACGCTGAGACGATCCGCAGTCTCGTTGCGGAGGTCGTGAGGCGTCTTCGCGATGAGCGAAAGCCGGCGCCGTCGGCATCGCCCGCGGTGGAGCGTCCCGCAGCGCCGGCCGCTGCGGCGCCGGCATCTCCTGTGGTCGCTGGCGTCATGCTCCCTGGCCGCGTCATCTCGCTTGCGATGATCGAAAGGCTTCCCGCAGGCACGTGCCGCGTGGCGATCGAGGCCGGTGCCGTCGTCACGCCGTCAGCCCGCGAGTACGCCCGCGACAGGGCGATCGTGATCGACCGGGCTGCGGCCGGCTCACGACCTAGCAGCGTGCCGTTCATCGTGGCCAGGGCGGAATGCGTCAGAGACGCCACGGCTCATGCGGCAGCGCTCACCCGGACTGTTCCGGGCAGCGTGCAGCTTCCCGTGACCGGCCTGGCTGATGTCATTGCGGCTCTTGCGGTGCATGCCTCGCGTGACGCCGCCCGCGGCATCCTGCTCACGAGCCAGCCAGTCGTGGCTACTGTCCTCGCGAATCGCTCGGCCAGCCTGCGAGCGGTAACAGCTCGCGACCCATCGACGCTCACCGCTGCCGCCGCAGATGCCGCCGCCAATCTGCTCGTCGTCGATCCCGCAAGCTTTCCGATGACGGCGCTCAAGCGGATGGCGACAGACCTTGCCACGCGGGCTGCCACCGAGGTTCCCGCGGCCCTCGCCGCCCGCCCCGCCGGCTGCGGCTGCAAGGGGCACTGACATGCGAATCGGCAAAACCATTGGCACAGTGACGCTCGTCGAGCCGCACGATGCGGTGCGGGGCGGTGTGTTTCGGCTCGTCGTGCCGCTCGCGGCCGGTGACCTCGCACGCGGTGACGGGCCGGCCGAACCGCTCGTGGCCTGGGACGATCTCGGCGCCGGCGAGGGTCAGCTCGTCGCCTTCAGCGAAGGGGGCGAGGCCGCGCAGCCGTTTCGTCCTGCCGACAAACCGGTCGACGCGTTCATCGCGGCCATCCTCGACCGGCTCCACCTCGCCGGAGAACCGTCATGACCAGCCCATCCGGAATCATCGATCATCCGACCGCAACACGAAAAGTGGGCAAGAATCGTTAGGAAGCCCCTGATCGCACCCGTCGCGTCGATCCGTCACTCGCCTCAACCAACTTATTCGCGTTCATCACGAAGCACCTGAAGGAGAGAATCATGGCCTACCAGCCCGCTCCGGCCGCCCCGGCCGCCAAATCGCTCGCCCAGCTCAAGGAAGAGATCTGCGACATCGGTCGCCGGATCTACAACAAGGGGTTTGCTGCCGGAAATGACGGCAACATCTCGTACCGCTTGAACGAGCGGGAGGTGCTCTGCACGCCGACGATGATTTCGAAGGGCTTCATGAAGCCGTCGGATCTCTGCATCGTTGACATGGAGGGCAACCAGGTCGCTGGCAACCGCAAGCGGTCGAGCGAGATTCTGCTCCACCTGACGATCATGAAGGACCGCCCTGATATCCGGTCGGTCGTTCACTGCCACCCGCCGCATGCCACGGCTTTTGCCGTCGCCCGCGAGCCGATCCCGCAGTGCGTGCTGCCCGAAGTGGAGGTGTTTCTCGGCGACGTGCCAATCACCCGCTACGAGACCCCCGGCGGCCAGAAGTTTGCTGACACCATCAGGCCCTATGTTCAGAAGTCGAACGTCGTGATCCTGGCCAACCACGGCACGGTCAGCTTCGGCGAGAGCGTCGAGAAGGCCTACTGGTGGACTGAAATCCTTGATGCCTACTGCCGGATTCTCATGCTTGCCAAGGACCTCGGCCGGGTGACCTACCTGACGAAGCAGGAGACGCGGGAGCTTCTCGACCTCAAGCAGAAGTGGGGCTACAGCGACCCGCGGCTCGAGCCGGGCATGGAGAACTGCGACATCTGCTCGAACGATGTATTTCGTGCAAGCTGGGGCGAAACCGGTGTGACTCGTGGTGCATTTGCCGCTCCGCCGCCGATGGGTGCTGATCCGGAGAACGCGACCCGAGCAGTCGGCCAGCCTGCCATCGACCACGAGGCGCTCGTGAAGGCCGTGACCGCCCAGGTCTGCCGAGAGCTCGGCATCGCAGCAGCCTGACGTATTCAGATCACGAAAAAGGAAAAGACCATGAAGGTTGGGATCATTGGCGGCGGTGGGATCGTGGGTTCGTCGGCGGGCTTCGCCCTCCAGCTCGGTGGCATTGTCCACGAGATCGTGATCGTGGACGCGAATGCCGACTTGGCCGACGGCCAGGCGCTCGACATGCTTCACGGCACCGCTGCGATCGCGGATCAGGTGATCCGTGCGGGGGGCTACGAGTGCCTCGCCGATGCCGACGTGATCTGCATCACGGCCGGTCTGCGTCGCAAGCCCGACGAGAGTCGTCTCGCCCTGATCAACCGCAACGTTGAGCTCTTCAAGGGCATCCTCGGCTCGATCAAGACGCACGGCATGAAGCCCGATGCGACGGTGCTCGTCGTCAGTAACCCCGTCGACATCCTCACCTACCTGGCCGAGAAGGAGTTTTCACACCTCCCGGCAGGCCATGTGATCGGCCTCGGCACGCTCCTCGACACGCTCCGCTTCCGAAGCCTCCTAGCGATGCGGCTCGGGGCCCCGGCCACGCAGCTTCATGCCATGATTCTCGGCGAGCATGGCGACAGCATGGTGCCAGTGTGGAGTAGCGCGAGCGTCGCGGGCCTTCCCCTGGAAAAGTATCCGGGATTCTCACCACGCCTCGGGGAAGAGATTTTCCAGCGGGCCAAGACCTCCGGCGCCGAGATGATCAAGAAGAAGACCGGTGCGGGTTTTGCGGTCGGCGTGTCGATCGCGGAAGTGATTCACGCGATCGCTCTCGACTCCAAGCGGGTGCTGCCGGTCTCGACCGTGCAGCGGGGCTGCTATGGCCTGCGGGACGTGGCCCTCTCGGTGCCCACAGTCGTGGGCCGCGGCGGCGCCGAGAAGACACTCGAGATCGAGCTCTGGCCCAAGGAAATGCAGAACCTCAAGCGAAGCGCTGCTGTGCTCCAAGAGACACTCGGCCAGGTTCTCGCGACCCGGTAGGCGGGAAAGCCGCGGGGCCGACTCCACCCGCCGGCAGGGCTGAATTCCAGCGCCTGTAACACTTCGGGCCGGACCGCGCTTGAAGGTGTGGAGGGGCTGTGGCAAGGCGGCTTCTTCGCACCCGGCGTCGCAGCCACCTTCAAGGGGAGAAGAACCATGTTTGGCCTCATGCGAAGACCACAAAAGTCCCACCGCCGTCGGTCGGATCCGCTATCGCTCGAGTCGCTCGAATCCAGAATTGCCCTCGCTGGTGACGTGACCGTCGCGTTCGCCAATGGCACCCTCACAATCACCGGCGACGGCCAAGGCAACCAGATTTGGGTGGCGCAGCGCGGCGACCGCACGGTGGTTTCTCCGTCCCCGTGGGAGGTGAACGGGGCGACGCGAATTCGGTTCGGCGCTGCTGTGGGACTACCGAGGGTTCAGTTCGGAGGTGTTCAGGCGGTTGTCGTTGATCTTCGCGGCGGCGATGACGCTTTGGTGATGGGTGGACCGCCGAGCGACCTCCTCAACTTCCTGGCACTGACGGTGAATTTAGGTGCAGGCAACAACTCCTTGAGCGCGCAGGGCATTGCCGTGGAACAGAATGTCACGGTCCGAGCCGGGGACGGCGCAGACTCCTTCCGGTTCGAGCGAGCGACCGTTCAAGGCGCGACGAGTATCCAGACCGGGAATGGTGTAAACCAGGTTTCCCTAGAGAGTTCATTGATGAGCGGCCCCTGCGAGATCGTGGGTGGACGAAACTACGACTGGATCCAGGCGAACGAAGTGAGGGCAACGACACTTCAGGTCCGCACCGGAGAGGGGAACGACGTTGTCCGAACCGTGTATTCCGCAATCGATGTCAGGCTCGATATCGCGACCGGGCTGGGCGATGATCGTGTGGTTCTTGAAGACTTCCGGGGTGCCGGGGCATTCCTTGTCAGCACGGGAGAGGGGAACGACAGCGTCTTCGTGCGGAGTTGTTCGTCCGGACCTCAGATGCTCGCGGTTAACCTCGGCAACGGCCAAAACACGGCCACATTCGTCGCCCTCGCAATCGCTGGTCCCATGACTGTCACGGGTGGCGCTGGCCAGGATTTCATCGAGACAAGAATCGTGGACATTCAGGGTCCACTCGTGATTGATGCCGGCGACGGGAACAACAAGATAAGAATGCGTGCGACTTCTGCTCTGTCGGGTCGGATTACGACTGGACAGGGTGTCGATCAAGTGGCGATCGACGTGTCTGGGCGGTATGCCGAGGAGTTGCGCCTCCGGACGGGCGGCGGTGATGACTCGGTATCCATTCTCGGCATCGAGACTGGGGCGATCGATGTCGATCTCGGTGCCGGCAACGACACCGTGCTGCTGGAGGGGAATCGTTTCCACCGCCGCACACGATTTGACGGTGGCCCAGGCCGCGATACCGTCCGCTCCGTCGCTGGTGAATTCGGCACCAAGTTCTTTACGGGTTTCGAGGTCTTCGCACACATCGTTGTGTAACACGGCCTCGATAGAGGACCGTCACGGGCACGTCTGCCACCGAGGGAGCCTAAATCCACCGGCTTGGTCGGAGCCGATCGGGCAAAGCCCCCGCCGGGAGCTCACTGCGTGAAGCCGACGGCCTTCATCTGCTTGACTAACTCCTCCGCCAGCTGGGTGCCCAGTAGGCCGTCTGGTGGCAGTCGGTCGAGCTCGTAGGGGTCGCTCTTGAGGTCATAGACCTCGGTCCATTCGGGGTGCTTTGGGTAGACGATGAGCTTGGCATCGGCGGTACGAACGCCCCGGCAGGTGGGGGTGTCGCCCAGCTCTTTTCGGTAGTACGCCAGGAACGACGTGCGCCAATCAGCAGGTGGGTGCCCACGGGCGACGTCCTTCCAGCTCACGCCCTGCATGCCGGGGAGCGCGGGCAGGCCGGCGAGGTCGAGGTAGGTCGGCGCGAGGTCCACATTGAGGACCATGTCGTCCACGAGCTTGCCCTTGGGAAACAATCGTGGGTATCGCACGATGTACGGGATGCGGATGCCTTCTTCGTAGAGCGCCCGCTTGTCGCCGAGCCCACGTTCGCCAAGAAAGTAGCCGTTGTCGCTCGAGTACACGACGACCGTGTCATCGGCGATCTTCAGGTCGTCGAGCGTGTCAAGCACGCGGCCGAGGTTGTCATCGATGCCCTTGATGTGCCGCAGGTAATCGAGGTGCACCTCGTTGGAAGAGAGCCCGCGCTCCTTCCCCTTGTCGGCCTCGGTGAGCGGGGCGTGGTAGACGGCAGCGATGTCGCAATTGGGCGTCCGCCGCGTGGTCTTTCCTTCATAGAGGGTGCGAAGCCGATCGGGAAGATGCGGGCCGCCGCGGCGGTTGTGCGGGCTCTTGAACCCGATGACCATCGAGAAGGGCTTGCCATGGTTCTCCTCGAGCCAGGTGATGGCGAGGTCGGTGCTGACGTCATCCACCCAGCCCTGCGTGGGCGTCATCACACCGTTGATCTCGAAAGGACAATCCTGGTAGATGCCCTGGTTGATAAAGCTCGCTGAGTGCTGAAAACCAGGCCGGGGCCCCTTCTGATCGCCCATGTGCCACTTGCCGAAATAGGCCGTGCGATGGCCAGCATCGCGGAGCAGGGTCGCATGGGTGACGGCGCTGGTGGGGAAGGGGGTGTTGTTGTCCATCACGCCGTTGACGTGCGTGTATTGCCCCGTGAGGAAGCCGGCACGGCCTGGCGAGCAGATCGAATGCGTGATAAAGCCGTTTCGAAACCGTACGCCTCCGTCGGCAAGGCGATCCAGGTTCGGTGTCTCGAACCACGGGTAGCGGGCCCGCTCACCCTGCTCGCGCTGGACAGCCCCCATCGCATCCCAGCGATGGTCATCGGCGATCACGAAGATGAAGTTTGGTGGGCCATCTGCTGCGCGGGCGACGGCGGAAGCGACGAGCAGCACAGCCATGCATGAGAGGAGCGAACGATAGAGCGGGATGATGGTGGATGTCATGGGTGATCGAGATGAGGAGGTGAGGAGATGAGGAGATGAACCAGGGCGGGAGCCGGAGGCCAGTCTCAGAGTGTAGCGACGGGCTAGCCCGCAATCGCGTGGCAAACAATCCGGGCGGCGGCACGCACGCTCACCGTGAAGGCGAAGAAGGCTCCAAAAGCCTTCGTGGCTGGCATGCTTGTCACATAGAGCCCTGGAATGCTGGTCTGCACGTGATCGTCGAGGACGGGGAAGCCGTCATCCAGGGCGAGGTCCGCAAGGATATTCCCGGCGGCGAGGTATGGCAGTCGTGGCATGTCCACCTTGTAACCCGTGGCGAGGATCACACGGTCGGCGTCGATGACGCTGCCCGTCGTAAGAGTAAGCTTCAGACTACCGTCCGCGTGAACCGTACACGACTGCACGGTCGCATGCGGGATTCCCCGCCGCGTCGCTTCCGCCGCCATGGACAGGCCAAACGGCCCGGCACCGATGATGAGGAGTTGCGTGTCCATCGCCTTCGCGATGGTATGGCCATCGCGATCGGGGATCGTGGCCCGGCCGACGACGTGCATGTCACGGCGTACGAATCCAACCGTCCATGACGACTTGACAGGGAGCAATACATGCGTACAGTATCCGCTCCATTGCCTTCTTTGGGGCGGCCCCTCGCCCATGCGTGTGATGGACCAAATGGATTCGCGCCGATGGCGTACTTCGAGTTCATCTGGCTCGACGCCGTGGTCGAGGAGCTCGCAGGCAGGGATATACCGACTGACGAAGTTGAAGCGATCATCGGCAATCCGGAAGGCCAG
>CAYZHH010000110.1:9605-10821 GCA_964478275.1 uncultured Candidatus Kuenenia sp. | reverse complement strand
GCTGCGGCTTCAACGTCCGTGGCCTGGCCCAGGCCACCCAAGTGTTCGAGTCGACCAAGCGGCGGTTCCCGTCGGCTACCGACCGCAACGAGGGCAACAGCGTCGCGGGAGCCTGGTCCGCTGCGAACACGGCCAGTGGCTATAGCTGGATCTTCCATGTGCTGCCGTACATGGAAGAAGGGGCGATGTACAACAACATCTCCAGCAACACCGCGAAGTTCCAGAACGGTCCGTTCAGCGTCGGCTACGGTGGCGCCGCATCGCCGCCGACCGGCGGTGCCTGGACGGCGGCGAACGCAACCGCAGCCAACAGCGGCAGCCACGCGTCTACCGTCGTGATCGCGCCGCTCATCTGCCCGAGCTCGGGTGGTGGCACGAAGGTAGAGACGAGCGTAAGCGGACCGACCGGGGGGCTCTCGTACGCGAGCGAGTACAACGCTGGATATGGCGGTGGACAGGTTGCGGTGACCAACTACAAGGCCATGGCGGGCACGCACATGAACACGGCTGTGTCGCCGATCGTGCCTGTGCTCAACGGCGCGATCCAGTTCTCGCCTGACGTTGCGGTGAGCTCGGCGCTGACCGCCACGCCCTGGTTTGCAAGCCGGTCGGGCATCTCGGCGGGTGCGATCTCCGACGGCATGTCGAAGACCGTCATGATTGCCGAGTCGAAGGAGCGGGGCTACTCGTCCTGGATCGACGGCACGAGTTGCTGGGTGGTGGCTTACGATCCGAACCTGGCGATTCCCTTCAATGTTAATGGCACATGGAGCACGGTGAATGGGTCGCTCACCGCGATCACCCGCTGTGCGCTCTCTGTCCAGCCAACGCTGTCGCCAGCGATCGTGCGATTCCTGCCCTCGGGGTCGTTCACCACGGGGAGCCGTATGGCTCAGGGCATGGCCTTCGGCCCGAGCAGCGATCATCAGGGCGGCATCCTGATGCATGCCTTCGGTGACACCCACGTGACGCCGATCACGACGGACGTCGATCCGAACGTGTACATGTCGGTCTGCTCGCGAAACGGTCAAGAAGCGGTGACGATCACGGAGTGACCCTCCGTCCGTCGCTCGACTAAGTTCACGGGGCCGCCACTGGAACACCAGTGGCGGCCCCGGCTTTTTTCACGACCGGCGGGCCATCCCTGGCCCCGGCGGTCTTGCCGGCCCTCGAAGACACAACCTCGCTCCGCGAAGGGCTCAACCTCGACTCGCTC
>CAYZHH010000110.1:0-9595 GCA_964478275.1 uncultured Candidatus Kuenenia sp. | reverse complement strand
GGGCGGCGGTCGCACGGTTGGCTCCCGTGCTCGTGCGTCATGCGGTGTGGTTCGCTCGAGCAGACGAATGCCCGCTCGGGGTTGCCCGAGCCTCGCGGCGAATGGACGACGGGCTTGCCCAATGACCCGCAATCCCCTCACTGTCGTGAGGGGCTTCTATGACAGGCTGCTGCGCCCGGGTATTCTTAATTTGTTTTCTTCGACGGGGGTTCTCGAGGAGCCGTCTTGCCATGCCAAAGCCAAACGAGTCCGCGCGTCGTGGCCCGCGCGAGCACGTATGCCCGCGGCAAGGCTTCACCATCGTCGAGCTCCTGGTGGTGATTGCCATTGTGGCCCTTTTGACTGCCCTCGCGATGCCGGCCCTCCAACGCGCTCGCGAAGCCGCGAGGCGTGCGGGGTGCGGCGTGAATCTACGCGGCCTCTCACACGCCGTCATGGCCTTTGACTCGACTGTCGGGAGGCTGCCATCGGTCACCGACCGAAACGAGGCGGCAAGTCGGCCGGGAAATCGCACGGCAGGCGCTCAGTTGACCGGGTATAGCTGGATTTTCCACGTTCTCCCGTTTTATGAGCTTCTCGCGCTCAGCGACGGCGTCTCGAGCAACACTCGCCAGTTCCAGAATGGTCCATTCAGCACCGGGTTCACGCCCGCAACAGCCGTCCCGACCGGTGGTGCCTGGGCTGAGGCCAATGCGACGAGCCTCGTCAGTGCCGGGGGCCATGCCTCAACCTTGGTGTTGCCGCAGCTTGTCTGCCCGAGCTCGCAGGGCGGCAAGACGGTCGAGACAACGAGAACTGGTTCATCCCGCGGGCAATCCTACGCTGGTGAGTACGGCAGCATCGCCTTCCAGGCATCGATCGGTGGAAGAGTGGCGATCACCAACTACAAGGCCATGGCTGGGACGCACCTCGCGAGCCAGCCCGTGTTGCCGGCAGGAACAGCGGTCATTCCGCAGGCCAATGGCATCATCCAGTTTGCCCCTGCGACACCGATTCCTGCGGCGCTCAACGCGACCGCCCTCACGCAATGCCGTGCCACTCGCCAGGGCATTCAATCGTCTGCCGTTTCCGACGGACTGGCGAAAACGGTGTTGGTGGCCGAGACGAAGGAGCGGGGGTATGCGTCCTGGATCGACGGCACGACCTGCTGGGTCGTGGCCTACAATCCGAATGTGCTGCTCGCGCCCACCATCTCCTTGGGGATCCCGGCTGGATCCACCAGCGCGTGGTTCAATGGAGCAGTGCCGGTTTCGCAGTGCGCTTTTTCGGTCATACCCTCGGGAGCACCGCTGGTGCTGTTCCTGCCGACGGCGAGATTCGGGAGTCGATTGAATGCTGCTGGCGTCGCCACCGGGGTCGGCGGCATGGCGTACGGACCGAGTAGCGACCACAGCGACGGCATTGTGATGCACGCCTTCGGCGACACGCACGTGATACCGATCGCGTCCACCATCGACCCGAGCGTCTACATGGCAATCTGCTCACGGAACGGCATGGAGAAGGCGGGCTTTGTAGCGCCATAAGGCTCCGGCTTCTGCTCGCATCGGCTCATGGGCCCGCCGCGTGGCTGCTTTGCGCCCGTGCGCCGCCACGGTATCCTCATGGATTCTCACCGAACGCTCATCCTCCACGGAGCCGCTTGCCATGCCAACCGATTTCGCCCGCCTTGCCGTCTCCCGTCGCGATGCCCTTCGGGCTGGCGGCCTTTCCGCAGCGGCGGCCGCTACGCTTGCCGGCCTTCGCGCCGCCCACGCTGAAAACCCATCGAGCGACACGATCAAGGTGGGCCTCATCGGCGCCGGCGGCCGTGGCACCGGCGCCCTTCAGCAGACGCTCTCCGTTCCCGGCTCGAACGTAAAGGTCACCGCCATCGCCGATGCCTTCCAGCACCGCATCGAGGCGGCGCTCAAGGGTCTCGAGAAGATGGCAGACAAGGTCGATTGCCCTGAGGACCGCCGCTTCACCGGCCTCGACGCCGCCCAGAAGGTCATCGATCTGCCCGATGTTGATCTGGTGATCCTGGCCACGCCCCCAGGGTTTCGACCGTATCACTTCGATGCGGCCATCAAGGCGGGAAAGCATGTGTTCATGGAGAAGCCTGTGTGCGTCGACTCGTTCGGCGCACGGCTCTGCCTCGAGGCATCCAAGCTCGCGGATGAAAAGAAGCGGAAGGTCGTGGTCGGCCTCCAGCGGCGGTATGACGAGGAATATCGCCAGACGATTCAACGAATCCGCGAGGGCCTCGCCGGCGACATCATCGGCGGGCAGGTCTATTGGAATGGCTCTGGGATCTGGTATCGCGATCGCCAGAAGGACCAAAACGAAATGCAGTTCCAGGTGAACAACTGGTACCACTTCAACTGGCTGTGCGGAGACCACATCTGCGAGCAGCACGTTCACAACATCGACGTGGCCAATTGGGTGCTCGGGACTGACGGCCCGACCAGCTACGCTCCTCTCACGGCCTATGGCATCGGTGGCCGCCAGGATCGCGACCGCAACAGCGAGATCTACGACCACCACGCGGTCAACTTCACCTACCCCAACGGCGTGCGAATCGCCAGCCAATGCCGCCAGTTTCGCGGCGGTGATAACCGTGTCAACGAGGAGTTCCAGGGATCCAAGGGCCTCGTGAAGATCGGCGAGATCACCGACTACGACGGCAAGACGCTCTGGAAGTTCGAGGGGAAGTCGCCCAATGCCTACCAGGTGGAGCATGACGAGCTCCACGATGCCATCCGCAACGACAAGCCTCTCAACAACACGCCGTACGGTGTGACAGCAAGTTTTTCGGCGGTGCTCGGCCGGCTCGCCACCTACTCCGGTAAGGAGCAGGACTACGCCAAGGCGCTCGCTGCCGACTACCGACTCATGCCCGAGAATGCCACATGGGAGTCCACGCCCCCAGTGCTCCCGAATGCCGACGGACTCTATCTCCCCCCAATGCCAGCGTCGTTCAAGATGGTGGACGTCACAAAGATCAGCCAGTCATGATCGTCGGCATCCCGCGGGAGACCAAGCGGGACGAATACCGCGTCGGCCTCCTCCCAGTCGGCGCCGAGGAGCTTGTTCGGGCGGGCCATGAGGTGTTTGTCGAGCGCTCGGCGGGGGTCGGCTCGGGGCTGCCCGACGAGGCCTACGCGTCCTGTGGGGCTACGCTCGTGGACTCGGCCGCCGACGTTTTTGCGAGAGCCAATCTCATTGTGAAGGTGAAGGAGCCGCAGAGGCCCGAGCTCGCGCTCCTGCGAAAAGGCCAGACGCTCTTCACGTATTTTCATTTCGCGGCCTCTCTGCAGCTCACCGAGGGCTTTCTCGCCACAGGTGCCACAGCCGTCGCCTATGAAACGCTCCGCGATGAACGCGGCCGGCTCCCGCTCTTGATCCCGATGAGCGAAGTGGCGGGGCGGATGAGCATCCAGGAAGGGGCTAAGTTTCTCGAACGACCCCAGATGGGCCGCGGGATTCTCTTGGGCGGCGTGCCGGGCGTGGCGCCGGCGAATGTGCTCGTGCTGGGTGCCGGCACGGTCGGCGCCAATGCGGCAAAGGTGGCCGCCGGGTTTGGCGCCAATATCGCGCTGTTGGATACAAACCTTGAGCGGCTTCGCTACCTCGATGACGTCACCCCGCCCAACATCGACTGCCTCTACTCCGACCGGCATTTGATTCGGGAGCGACTGAGCTGGGCCGACCTCGTCATCGGCAGCGTGCTCATTCCCGGCGCCCGCGCACCGCACCTCGTCGAGCGAGACGACCTGCGGCTTATGAAGCCGGGCGCGGTCATCATCGACGTGGCCATCGACCAGGGCGGCTGCATCGCCACGAGCCGACCGACCACACACGCCGAACCGACCTATGTAGTGGACGACGTTGTCCACTACTGCGTCACGAACATGCCGGGCGCCGTCGGCCGCACGAGCACGTACGCCCTTTGCAACGCCACCCTGCCGTATGTGCTCGAACTGGCCGCCGCGGGCGTCGCCGCCGCCGCCCGGTCGAGCCCGGCAATTCGCTCGGCCGTGAACATTTTTGAAGGGCGGCTGGTGCAACCCGCCGTCGCCGCCGCCTTCGGCCTCCCCTGCGAGCCGTTCGCCACATGACTCCGGCCGGCGGTGCCTGCTCGAATAGAAGCCCCTGGCGCCAGCCAGGGGGCTCCTGGGCCAACCCCATCCCGTTTCCAATCACCAGCGGTCTCGCCCAACAGCCCGCCGTTCCCTCGCTCCCGCGCGGGGCTTCAATGAAGGATGCCATTCGTGAACACAAGTCAATCCATCCCGGTGTCGCTCCGATGGGTCGGGGAAGCCGATGGGCAGCTCGACATCCTCGACCAGACTCTCTTGCCCGGTCGCCTCGAATGGATCGCCGCCCGTGATGTCGACACGGTCGTCGAAGCCATCAAGAGCCTGCGGGTCCGTGGGGCTCCCGCGATCGGGATCGCAGGGGCCTATGGCCTCGCGGTGGCCGCCGGTGAGGCGGTTCGTGCGGGGCTCGCCCCCGACGCGGCGCGTGCTCACGTGCTCGCCCGTGGTGAAACCCTCGCCACGGCGCGGCCCACAGCCGTCAATCTCCGCTGGGCTGTCGAACGGTGTGTCGCCATCGTGGATCGCCTGTCACTTGTCACGCCGGCGGAAGGGATCGCCGAGGCCCTCCTGGCCGAAGCCAGGGCGATCCACTCCGAAGACCGCGGCCTCTGCGCCGCCATCGGCACGCATGGCCTCGCGATCTTGCCCGAGGGCAACATCCTCACGCACTGCAACACCGGCGCCCTTGCAACAGGCGGCGCGGGCACAGCTCTTGCAGTCATCGCAGCTGCATGGGATTCGGGCCGGCGGTTCACGGTCTTTGCCGATGAGACGCGGCCGCTCTTTCAGGGCTCGCGGCTCACGGCATGGGAGCTCGTGCAGCGGGGTATTCCGGTGACGGTGCTCTGCGACTCCGCAGCTGGGCACCTCATGGCATCGGGCCAAGTCGCCGCCGTGATCGTGGGGGCCGATCGAATCACGGCCTGCGGCGACACGGCCAACAAGATCGGCACCTACTCGCTCGCAGTCCTGGCTGCCGCCCACGACATCCCCTTCTTCGTCGCCGCCCCCTCGAGCACGTTTGATACGTCCATTGATGATGGGAGCGAGATCCCGATCGAGGAGCGGTCGGCTGCGGAAGTGCTTGCCCCCTTGGGCGTGCAGGCGGCCCCGGCCGGCGCCGCGGCGTTCAACCCAGCCTTTGACGTCACTCCCGCCCGGCTGATCCACGGCATCGTCACCGAAAAGGGCGTGATCGCCCCGGTGACTCGCGACACCATCCGAGCGATGCTCAGCGGGCAGGCCGGAACGTAGTAGACTTTGGCAGTCACCGATTCTGGATTGCCCCCCCGCATGAATTCTGCTGTTACCGCCACTGCTGCCGCTGCCGCGGCGTGTGGCTCCCAGGCGGCCTCCTCCAATCCGTTTCCCGGATACCGCCCGCCCGAGACGGCCTACGACGAGCTCACCGGTGCCGATGGCCAGCCCCGGCCACACTGGAAGCGACTCGTCGAGCTGCTCGGCTCGTGGCAGCCCTCGGAGCTTGCCGACCGCTGGGACCAGGCCCGCCGGCTCATCCGCGACAACGGCGTCACCTACAACGTCCATGACGACGCGGCCAGCGAGCAGCGTCCCTGGGTGCTCGACCCGATCCCGCTCATGATCGCGCAGGCCGACTGGGAGCGGCTCGAGGTCGGCATCAATCAACGAGCCCGTGTCCTCGAGGCCCTCCTGGCCGACCTCTACGGCCCCCAGCACATGCTCCGCGAAGGCATCGTGCCACCCGAGCTCGTGTTCGCCAATCCCGCGTTCCTCCGGTGCTGCCACGGCATCGCGCAGCCCGGCGGCCGCTGGCTCCATCTCCATGCGGTCGTCGTGGCCCGCAATCGCGATGGCAAATGGATGGCCCTCGGCGACCGCACGGGTGTGCCACAGGGCCTCGGCTACTCTCTCGAAAACCGACTTGTCGTGTCGCGGCTGTTCCCCGAAGTTTTTCAGGAATGCCATGTCGAGCGGCTGGCCCCGTTCTTCATCGCGCTTCGCACGCTCCTCCGCGGACTCGTACCCACGCGTGACGCCCCGCGCGTGGCCCTCCAAAGCCCCGGGCCCGCAAGCGCCACCTACTTCGAAGACGCATACCTCGCTCGCTATCTCGGGTTTCCACTCGTCGAGGGGGGCGATCTCACGGTCCGCGACGACAAGCTCGCGCTCAAGACGCTCGGCGGTCTCGTGCAACTTGACGTGCTGCTCCGCCGCGTGGCCGACCGCCAGTGCGACCCACTCGAGCTCGACGGCACGGCCCTTGAAGGCACGCCTGGCCTCGTGCAGGCCGTTCGTCAGGGACGAGCCGTGGCCGCCAACCCGATCGGCAGCGCCCTGGTGGAATCGCCAGGGTTCGCCGAGTTTCTTCCGGCGGTGTCTCGCCGTATGCTCGGGGAAGAGCTTCATCTTGCCTCGCCCGTGTCGCGGTGGTGTGGAATTCCATCAAACCTCGATCATGTCCTCAACACGCTCGATGACTGCGTGCTCGAGTCGGTGATTCCGCGCCGCGGCATGAAACGCTTCGTGCCGGCGCTGCTCGACGCTCGCTCGCGGACGCGACTCATCGACGAGGTCCGCGCCAGGCCCGGTGAATGGGTGGGCCGTCAGCGGGTCGAGCGATCGGTTGCCCCCTGCTGGCACGACGGCGCGATCGCACCGGCCTCGGTGCTTCTGCGGTGCTTCGCTGTGGCGGTCGCGGGGGGCGGCTACCAGACGATGCGTGGTGGCCTCGCGCGGATGAACGTAGGGCGTTCAGCCGGCGAAGAAACGCTCCTCTCGAGTCAGGGGTCGAAGGATGTGTGGGTGCTGGCGAGCGGCCCCGTGCAGCCGGTCACGCTCCTCCGTCAGCCTGGGCAGCCGTTGCCGCTGCGTCGCAGTGGCTACGACCTCCCCAGCCGTGTTGCCGACGACCTCTTCTGGCTCGGCCGTCATGCCGAACGGGCCGACGGCACAGCGCGGCTCCTGCGAACGGTGGTCAATCGGCTCGCCTCCGAGGCCAATCAGGACGCGGGCATCGAAGCGGCGATCTTGATGGCTGCCCTGGAGAGTCCGCCCAAGGTCCGCAAGGAGTGGCTCGAGACGGGTCGCCCCGGGACGCTCTTGGAGATCCAGCGGGCTGTGCTTGCGCTCGCGTATGACGGCGGCCAGCCGTCCGGTGTGCAGGAGGGAATCGATCGGCTCTGGCGGACCGCCTCGGTCGTCCGCGACCGCATTTCGATCGACTCCTGGAAGGTACTCTCGCGGGTTCGTCGCGACTGCCTCGCCGGCCGGCCAGCCCAGGGGTGGGGTGGTGTGGCCCGCACGGGCGACATGCTTCCCTACCTCGACACCCTCATCCTTGATCTCGCCGCCTTCGCGGGCCTCGGCACCGAGAGCATGACCCGCGGTCCGGGCTGGCGATTCCTCGACATGGGCCGCCGCGTCGAACGAGCGAGCGCGTCGATCCAGCTCGTCTCGACGGCACTCGTGCCCCCACGCCCAACCGAGACGGCCGACGCCTCGCAGCGTCTCGAGGAAATGCTCCTGGAAATAGCCGACAGCTCCATGACCTATCGCAACCGCTACCTCGGCATGCTCGAGCCGGCGCCCCTGATCGATCTTCTCGTGATCGACGAAACGAATCCCCGCAGTGTGGCCTTCCAGTTCGCGGCGCTCGCTCAGCATGTCGAGCAGCTTCCGAGCGAGGCTGCCTCCCCCGTGCTCTCCGGCGAACGGCGGGCCGTGCTCGAGGCGCTTTCGGCGCTTCGGCTGGCCGACGTGGGGGCCCTCGCCGCGATCGGTCCCGACGGAGGCCGACCGCTGCTCGGCGAGTTGCTCGGCCTGCTGGCGACGGCGGCCGGGGAGTTTTCCGAGAGCGTCACGCACCGCTACCTCGTCCATGCCGTACCACAACGGCGGCTTGGTGACGCCACCGCAGCCGCCACCCCTGCCTAACCAACACTTGGACGAGAACGTAGTATGCCCCCTCAGGTTGTGATTGTCGGCCGGCCCAATGTCGGCAAGTCGAGCCTCTTCAACTGGCTCATCGAGAAGCGGATCGCGATCGAAGACCCCACGGCCGGCGTGACCCGCGATCGACTCATGCAACGGATCGATCTCGAGGGCCGCATCATCGACCTCGTTGACACCGGCGGCATGGGCTTTGACGATCCCGATGGGCTCACCGCCCAAATCGATGCCCAGATCGAAAACGGTCTCGGGAACGCGGCGGTCATCCTTTTCCTCGTCGACGTTCGCGCGGGGCTCGCCTCTGCCGACATGGTGGTGGCCCAGCGTGTCCGCCGCACTGGTGCCCCTGTGCTGCTCGTGGCCAACAAGGCCGATGCCCCGAGCCTCGATTCCACCGCCGTCGACTTCGCTCCGCTGGGGTTTGGCGCGCCGATCGTGGTGAGCGCCCGCGAGCACCGCAACCGCGGTCTCCTCGTCGATGCGATCCTCGAGCACCTCCCCCCGGTCGATCCCGACGATCCCGAGACCGCCGAGTTGCCGGAGATGAAGCTCGCCATCGTGGGCCGCCGCAACGTCGGGAAAAGCACGTTTGTCAACGCGCTGGCCCACGAGGAACGGGTGATCACCAGCGCCGTGGCTGGCACCACGCGAGACAGTATCGATGTGCGATTTGACGTGGATGGCAAGAGTTTTCTGGCGATCGACACGCCCGGCCTGAGGCGAACCAAAAGCCGCACGACCGACCTCGACTTCTACGGCACCCATCGGGCGCAGCGGAGCATTCGCCGCGCTGATGTGGTGCTCCTCTTCTTCGACGCCTCCGAGCCGGTGGGCAAGGTCGACAAGCAGCTTGCCGAGACGATCACCGAAGAGGCCAAGCCGGTGATCTTCGTCGTCAACAAATGGGATCTCTACGCGGGCGACGTCGAGAAGGGAGAGTGGACGAAGTATCTCCGCGACACGTTCCGCACGATGCCCTGGGCCCCCGTCGCGTTCGTGACGTCTACGAAGGGCCGCAATGTGAAGGCCACGATCGACACGGCCCAGCGGCTCTACCGCCAGAGCCAAACCCGCGTCACCACGGCGCGGCTCAATACCGTGCTCCGGAAGGCCGTCGAGACAAACCGTCCCTCCGCCGACGGCCGCGGCCGCCCCGTGCGGCTCTACTACGCGACCCAGGTCGATGTCGGCCCGCCTACGATCATGATCTCGGCGAGCGCCCCGCGAAGTGTCACTGAGCCCTACCAGCGGTATCTCATCAACGCCTTCCACAAGGCGCTTCCGTTTTCCGAGATCCCGATCAAGCTCCTCGTCCGCGGCAAGAAACCCGAAGACACCAAGGGGTGAGCGCATCCAAGATACATGGAGCGGCCTTCCGTGCTGTGTGTCATGGAAGCCCCTCGCGATAGCGAGGGGGCGGCGGGCTGTTGGGCGAGCCCGCTCGTGATGGTGAACGGGATGTCCTTCCACCCGCAGTCCCACGGCTATCGCCGTGGGCTTGTATTGGGTCGGAGACGAGGCCTGGAAGGCCGGTTGAATTCCGGGCGGAGGCCCGGCAAGCGAAGCGGGGCCATGGATGGCCCGCG
>CAYZHH010000109.1:0-10906 GCA_964478275.1 uncultured Candidatus Kuenenia sp. | reverse complement strand
CGCACCGCCCAGGCTCTCCAGGAGATACCGCCCAGGCTCTCCAGGAGATACCGCCATGACCACCGAAGACGATCGAAGCGAACGTGATACGAACAATGAAGAACGCGAGGCGTTTCTCACGGCCTATGCGCTCGGCCAGCTTTCTGGAGACGAGCACGCCGCCGTCGAAGCCGTCCTTGCGGGGCCCGATGCTGCAGCCGCACGGCAGCACGTCGCGGAGATGTCGCAGATCGCCGCCACCCTCGTTACCGGTCGCGAGCCCGAGCTTCCAGAACGCTCAGCCGATCTCCGCCGCGCCGTCCTCGCGGCCGTCGCCCAGGCCGATGGCCCGGTCACGCCAGCGGTGGTGCCGGCCAAACGTGGTCGCGGCATGCGATGGGTCGCCGAAGCAGGAGCTCTTGCTGCAACGGCTGCGCTCCTGGCCGTCTTCTTTTTGCCGCATCTTCAACAAGCACGCGAGATCGCGCGGCGTGATGCTGGTGCCAGAGGGCCGTCGCATGGGGGTGGTGCTTCGGCGCCCACCGAGCGTTGGTCTGAAATCACGCAGCTTCGGGGGAAGTACCAAAGCATAGGAAGTGCCTCAAGTGTGGACCCCTTTGCCCGTAGGAGAGGGGACAGTCGTGACCTCGGTCGTGTGGAGCATCGATCGGATCAGCTGGTGGTAGACGCGAGAGCACTAGAATCAAATAGCGAGCAATACAACCGCTTCATCGAGAATCGCTTTCTCGCGCCAGCGGACCATCCTCTTTCGACGTTTTCGATTGACGTCGATACCGCGTCGTACGCCAACACGCGGCGATTCCTGATGGCGGGCCAGCGGCCGCCTCGGGATGCGGTGCGGATCGAAGAATTCGTCAACTATTTTCGATATGCCGACCCGGCACCGACCGGCAACGTGCCGTTCTCGGTGAATGTCGAGGCCGCTGCCTGCCCGTGGCGGCCGAGCCACAGGATTGTCCGCATCGGCCTCGCGGGGCGTGACGTGGCCCGTGACCAGCGGCCGGCCGGCAACCTTGTGTTCCTCGTGGATGTGTCGGGCTCGATGGCAGACAGCGACAAGCTGCCGCTGGTGAAGCAGGCTCTTTTGATGCTCGTGGACAAGCTGACGGAAAATGATCGGGTGGCCATCGTGACCTACGCCGGCGGGACCGGCCTGCGGCTACCGTCTACGAGTGGCGACCAGAAGAAAAAAATCCGCGACACGATCGAAGCGCTCTCCTCGGGCGGCTCCACGCACGGTAGTGCCGGCATCGCGCTCGCCTACGAGCAGGCGGCAGAGCGGTTTATCGAGGGGCGGGGGCGAATCGCGTGATCCTCGCGACTGATGGCGACCTCAACGTCGGCATCACGAGCGACGAAGCTCTCGTCGAGCTCATCACCCGGATGGCCAAGGGGGGCACGTTCCTCACGGTCCTCGGTTTCGGCCAGGGCAACCGCCAAGATAAAAAAATGGAAAAGCTCGCCGACCGTGGCAATGGAGTCTATGCCTACATCGATGGAGTCCGCGAGGCCCGCAAGGTGCTCGTCGAGCAGCTCACCGGCAGCACGATCACGATTGCCAAAGACGTGAAGATCCAGGTCGAGTTCAACCCGGCCCACGTGGCGTCCTATCGCCTTCTGGGCTACGAGAACCGGGCGCTCGCCGACCACGATTTTCGTGATGATTCGAAAGACGCCGGCGAGATCGGTGCCGGCCACGGCGTGACCGCGATCTATGAGATTGAGCTCGTCGGTGACGAATCGAATCACGGTGCCACCGGCGCCGAGCCGCTCAAGTATCAGCCGCAACCTAAGCCAAAGCCTGCCCCGAAGGCCGATGCCGATGCGAGCGATGAGCTGCTCACCGTGAAGCTCCGTTACAAGCAGCCCGACGGCGACACGAGCCGGCTTGTCGAGATGCCGCTCGCCGATGCGGGCGGGCGGTTCGAGGATGCCTCGGCCGATCTCCGGTTTGCATCAGCCGTCGCGGCCTTTGGGATGATCCTTCGAGGAAGTGAACATGCCGGTGATGCCACCCTGCCGATGGTCGCGAAGCTCGCCGCCGGGGCTCTGGGCGACGATGTCGGCGGCTACCGCGCCGAGTTTCTCGACCTCGTCCGCCGTGCTGAACAGGCGCGGTGAGGATCGCGTACGCTGGGAGGCCATGACGCGACTCCGAAACTCCCTCCTCATCGCGACAGCACTACTGCTTGGAGGGAGCGAGGGCACACGGGCGTTGGCCCAGACACCCGTCGTGCCGGAGGAGTTTTCAGGGTTCGATGCGGGGATCGGCCGCGAGGTGGCCGAAGCCTTTGGTGGCACAGCGAAGCGATGGCGGCAGATCGCGCCGTCGGTGTACCACCTCGCACGAGACCATGCTGAGGCGATCGCGTCGCTGGATCACGACAGCCGCGTGAAAGTGCTCGTGAACCTCGCGGAATTCATCGAGGCGAAACGAAAAGCGATCGATGACGGGCCAGTGCTCGCCCCCGGCCGCACGGTGATCGGCCTGCTCGACCCCGACCGTGGCCTCGGGCCGAAGGAGATCACCGCGATTGCCGATGCGTACGGCTGCGAGTCCACGATCTATAAGAAGGACGACGACGCCAAGACACTCGAAGCGGTCGCCGAGAGTTTTCTCACGGCCGTGACGGCGGCCGTGAAATCGGGTGAGCCGACGACTCTGGTCGTCCTCGGTCACGGCCTCCCCACCGAAATCCAGAGCTACCACATCCGCTTCGAGCGGCTCGCGAAGGCGCTCGTAAGCGGGGCAGCTCCGTCGAAGCCAGTCGACCTGTCGCACGTCGTGATCATCTGCGACGACTGCTTCAGTGCCGATTTTTCGATCAACGTGCTTGGCGAAATCACCCATGAGGCAGACCGCCGCGGCCTCGCCCTTGCGTCGCTCCCCGTCTGCATCGCCGGCACGAATCGCGACCGGGTGGGCTTCGTCGACGTGAGTGAAAAATTCGTGCCGCACTTTTGGCGGGACGTGATCGAGCTCTACTTCATCCGTCGGCCGAGACCGAAGGCCGTGACCCTCGCCGACTTCTTTGAGAACGTCGACAACATGATGTATGGCTACGGCCGAGCACCCATTGTCGAAGAGGGCCGCGTGACGGGCTACCGACTTATCGATCCGACCCTTGTGCAAGACCCGGTCGTGTTCGTGCCGCTCGACGAAGCCGATCTCGCCAAGCTCCGCCAGATTCTCGGTCTTCCAGCCGACGCCCCGCTCCCGGCCTGGCTCGACATCGGGTGATTGAGGGCCGCGGGCTGGCTCATTCTTCCGGGCGTGCAGCCAATCGCTCCGTGACCGGACGTCGCTGGATTGCTGCGAGCGCCGCGTCGTGGAAGCCATACAGGAACTGGTGGACGTTAATCTCCAGCATCTCGAGAATCACGATCTGCTTGTCGAACAGGGTTGTTTCCCATTCCACCGAGTGGAAACCATCGAGCCGGAGCTCCTTCATCGGCACGCTGGTTCCTGCGGATACCGGTTTCTTGACGCTCGGCAAGGAGAATTGACGCGACGTGTAGAACAGATAATCGCAAGAGCGACCGCTTTCACACAGGCACATCGAGTGGACGAGCGTCCTCGAGAAGCTGGTGCCTGCGAACAGGATGTTTGGCCGGGATTCCAGTGGCAGGGCGTGAGTATCGACCACGGGGTAGGGAACCTGATCCTTTTTTCCCGGCAGGAAAAACAGATTCAGCAGCTTGGCAATATCTTCGTCGGTTCCACGCGGGGCGTCGTAGTCGACGGCGATCTGCTCGGGGATCGGCCACGCAGCGCTGTACTCCCGATTGACGAGCTGCAAGATCTCCCGCCATACCTCGAAAGCGGCTTGATACGTCCAATGAATCCCGGTCTTCGCGTAGAGCCGGGTGTCAGGATCGGCAGCACGGCGGGCCTGGAAGTATCGGGGCGTGTCGAAGCAGACGACGCCACTCGTGCTCAGATGCTTCCGCAGGCGATCGAGGTCTGAAACTCCTGCGTATTTCTTTCGCTGTTCGACGATCGCGTCGGGAAGAAACTCGGGATGTGTTTCGGCCTTGCTCGGGCTGATCACAAACACCATCGCCTTGCCTTGGGCGCGGAGCCGCTCCTGCAACTCCGCGAGAGTCGACACGAACGTGGCGAGTTCGGCATCGGTCAGGACCTGCTGTGGCGCTGCATAGCTGGTCATGTAGCCCTTCTCGAAGAGCCATCCATCCTTGCAAATGCAGACGTGCTCCTTGCCGTCCATCGGCGAGTCGCTCCCGCAGGCGAGCTGGATTTGGTTCGACAACCGAATCAGAGTAGGACGAAATCCGATCCTCCTGTTGATCCATGCCTCGACGGCATGGGCAAAGGATCCGTTCCACAAGGCTCCGAGCGACAGCCTGATCTGTTCTGGCTTCTCTTCGGCTCCGGTCAATGGCCGTTCGCGAACGAATGGCAAGGCGGCCTGGATGGCCGGCAGGGCCAACATCAGAACGAAGCCGATGGATAGAAGCCGGCGAACATTCCATCGGGCGGCGGTGCTGCGGCCAGGCATGCGGAGCCTTTCGTTCATACGACCAATCTTAAAATCGGAAGTAGATGAATGGATGGAATTGCGACGACATGAGCGCCGTGGCGGAGGCCAGCAGGAGTGTCGCGCCGCACGCCGACCGAAGTGCTAGCTTGAGTCCAGCTCCGCGGGATTTCGGACCGATTGCCCAGTCGTCGAGGTAGCGATAGCTGCCGCTGAAGAGCGGACTGAAGGCCATGAAGACGGCGATGATGAGAATGAACGCGACCTGCGGCGACACGAGATCGCTCACGGTCACCGTGGCGTCTGCCGAACCAGTAGCCATCACGCCGAGAAACCGGACTGCCTGCGAAAGGTCCCATGCACGGAAGAAAATCCAGGCCACGAGCACCAGGCAAAACGTCCGTGGGATCGCCAGCGCCGCCGGCCAGCGCGGGAGCCTGCGCTTCGCCGCCAGCCGCTCCAGCGTCAGGACGCCGCCGTGGATAGCACCCCAGATCACGAAGTTCCATGACGCGCCGTGCCAAAACCCCGATGCCAGGAAAACGATCCAGAGGTTGGCATAGAGCCGCCAAGGAGGCACGCGGTTGCCCCCCAGCGGAACGTACAGGTACTCGCGCATCCAGTTGGAGAGCGAAATGTGCCATCGTCTCCAGAACTCGGTGACCGACTTTGAAATGTATGGCTGGTTGAAGTTTTCGAGGAAATCGAACCCGAGCATTTTCCCGAGCCCGATGGCCATGTCGCTGTATCCCGAAAAGTCGTAATACAACTGCATGGCGTAGCAGACTGCGGTGATCCATGCGGCGGCACACGACAGTCGCGCAGGATTGGCCATGGTTTCCGCCGTCGCACCGAAGGCGGTGTCGGCCACGACCGCCAACGTGTCAGCGATCAAGACTTTCTTCGCGAGACCGATTGTGAAACGCCATATGCCGATCAGAAACTGCTCGTCGGAGTGGCTTCGCTTCCGGATCTGCGACGCCACGTCTTGATAGCGAACGATCGGCCCTGCGATCAGCTGCGGGAACAGGACAACGTACAGGAGATAGTGCCCGAAAGAGCCGGTAGGCTGCGACTGCCTTCGGTAGACATCGACGAGGTAGCTGATCTTCTGAAACGTGAAAAAGGAGATGCCAATCGGCAGGACGATGGTGGCCCAGGTGATCTGTCCCAAGCCCATTGCCGCGGCGAGTGCGTTGGCTTGATCGACGAAGAAATTCGTGTACTTGCAGTACACGAGCATCGCCAGATTCAGCCCGACCGCGACGGTCAGCAGGCGCTTGCTCGTGGTGGAGTTGACTGTCGAATGAATCGCGCCAGCAAGCACGTAGTCGAGCCAGCTCGACGCGATCAGAACCAGGGCAAATTGCGGCGCCCCCCAGGCGTAAAAGGTCAGACTCGCCAGCAGGGCGACCGCGTTGCGAAAGCGATCTGGAACGAGGTAGTAGACCCCCAGGACAAGCGGTAGGAAACCGAACAGAAAGAGAACAGAGCTGAACGCCATCGTGCTTCCCGCGTTGCGTTATGCCGCTGACTCCGGTGCCCAAGCTGGGCAAGTAGGGAGGCGACGGTAGGAAGTCGCCTGGTGCGGGTCAAGAGCGACAGCAAGGCAAAGAACGTCGGCCGAAGCGTGTGGCATCATGCGCTTCAAAAGGCAGGGTGGGACTAGCCCGAAGCCTTAGGGCCAGCCGTGTGACCCACCGAAAATCTCGAGAGGGGTATCGCCGCTGAGGCCGTTGGCGGCCGCGCGGGTGGAGAGCTCGGCGAGGGCGCGGCGGCCGGTGTCGCCGAGATCATGGGTCCACTCGTTCACGTAGAGCTCGACATGCTGCATGAGGACGCGGTCGTCGAGTTCCTGGGCATGCTTTCGCATCGTGGCGAGGGCTGCCTCGGGGCTTGCGAGTGCGAGGGCAAGCGAGGCTCGAATCGCTCGCTGAACTGCCGCAATCACGTCGTTGGGGAGCCGGCCGCTCGCGACGATGCCGCCGAGAGGCAGCGGGCAGTGTGTCTCCGCTTCCCAGCGGATGCCGAGATCTTCCACGAGATGGAGGCCACGCTCCTGCCAGGTGAAACGCCCCTCATGGATGCAGACGCCAAAATCGGCCGAGCGAGCCTCGAGCCGCGGCATGATCTCGGAGAACACGGTCTGCTCGATTCGCGTTGTGTCGGGATAGAAAAGCGAGAACAGAAGTGATGCGGTTGTGTGGGCGCCAGGGCAGAGCGTGACCTGGGTTTGTGATGCGGGGCGAGTGTGGGCATCGGCCGCAAGCAAGAGTGGGCCCACGCCGAAGCCGAGGGCCGATCCGCTCGGCAGGACGACGACATCGCCGGCCATTGCAAGGGCCGCAGCAAAGCTCACCTTGCAGACGTCAAAATCACCTTGGAGCATCCGCTCGTTGAGTTGTTCGATGTCGAGCAACTCGATCGCGAAGCGGAGGTTTCCGGTGTCAATCCGGTTCGTGAGCAGACCCCAGAAACAAAAAGTGTCGTTGGGGCAGGGGGAGATGCCGAGACGGATGGTGCGACTCACCGGGGCGTCTCCAGAAGTGTTTGAGTGAGTGAGGCGGCGGCAGCGAGGGCTGCGGTGATCTGCCAGCGGGAGGTATCGCGGTCGCCGGCGGTGTTGGAGATGCCGCGGATGATCGTGAGCGGCACGCCGGCGAGCTGGCATGCGAGGGCCACGCCAAACCCTTCCATGTCTTCGGCGACGGCATTTGGAAAATGTTTTCGGCGGAGGGCGACGTCATTGTCACTGGCCGAAGCGGCGCAGGCTGTGAGGAGAAGGCCCGCGGGCGCGGACGCACTCGACGGTTCGAGCGAGATCGTGTCGCCGATTGCGGCTGCCGGGTTGGTGGGATCACCGGCCCACTGCGGCCAGCCCATGGCACCCGCGGTGAGAAACCCGTCGCCCGAACCAGCCCCCACTCCAAAGCAGGCAACCTCCGCGAAGGAATAAGCCGCGCCAATTCTCAACCGCTCATCGAGCCGGCCGGCGATGCCCACCAGGATCACGCGGTCGGGCCGCTGTTCAGCAAGCAGGCCAGCCGTGCGGGCCGCTGCCGCCACCTGGCCGAAGCCGCAGAGGGCCACGCGGTTCGGGCCATCCGCGGGGCACGGCATGGCCAGGCCCCGCCGTTCGAGGTCGGTTGGAACGAGGATGAGCGTTTCCTGCATCGAGCGACCACCATCGTCGCGGGCCTGGTTGCGGCTGGCCTCGGCGTCACCCGGGATGATAGTCGGTCTCGGGCCGTGCGGCCCGCTACCGCACGGGTGGCAGGCCGATCGGCCGCTCGTCGGCGACGACAGGCTGCTCGGCTGCCGGCGAACCCGCGGGGGGAAGCGTGGCGAAGACCTTCTCGTGGCGAAGGTCGGTGCGGTCGGCGAGGGCCTCCGCTTCTTTGTCGGCCTTGGCCTCGGCGACCGCCTGCTTCTGTTTCCAGGGCAGCGTGAATCGCTCGCCGGCAAACTCGACCCGGTCGTTGATGTCGCCATCTTGGAACGGCCCGGTGCCCACGAGCCAACGGTCGCGAGTCTTGCTCTTCACCTGGGCAAGGCCACTCTGCCACACAGGCTTCCCTGTCGCTCGCTCATAGGCAAACAGATTCACCTTGGCGACGCCTCGCTGGTCGGTCCGTTTGTAGGCAGCGATCTCGGGGATCGACGTGCCGGTACCCATGACGGAGACGCTGGTAGCCGGAATGCCAAGCAAAAGGTCGTTGCGATCGGTGCCGATCGCACCCGCGCGGGCCTCGACCACGACCGTTGCGTGGTCTTTGTCTGGGGCGAGCTGGCATCCCGACGCCAGAAGCTGATGCTTGAGGGCACTCGCCATGTATTTTCCGTCGATGGCGTCATCGAGGATGGTTGTGTCGAGAAAGACGCTCTGACCGCCAAGCGGCCGCATGTCGACGAGCATCACAGCCCGCTCGACAGCATCGGAGATGAGCATCTGCTCGGTGGCCGTTCGCTTCGAGTCGCTCCACCGGGTCGTGCCGCAGCCGGTGGCCATGACCGCGGCAGCGGTGAGCACGAGTTGGGCGACGATGCGAGGCAGTGCTGTCATGGGCGTTGGCATGAGAAGGCGACGCGAATTGCCCAGGAACCGTAGCGACATGAGCAGATCGGCACCACCGGCATTGGCTGCTGCTCGCCCCGGCCGACGAGGTCCGGGCGTGGCTCGGCAAACAGGGCAAGCCAGGCCGGTGGCGGTGACCTCAGCCGCGGCCCAACGGGTGGTCGCGTTGACGCTCCACGACCGACGCTGCTACTCCCTCCGTCCCTGCTTCGGAGAGACGCATGCCAATTTTTTACCGTCTGTTTCCCGCTGTCGCGTTCCTGGGCGCTCTTGCCATCGGCGGCCTTGGCCTGGCCGACGAGCCTGACACACCTCTCAAGCCCGCTGACCGATCGAGCCCCCACGCGACGCTCCAGACATTCGTCGAATCGCTCGACGCGTTCTATGACCAGTTCTGCACTGAGCGGCCCAGTACCGAGGCCCGTCTCGCCGCGCGCCGGCAGGGAAAGATTGCCGTCGGCTGCCTCGACCTCAGTAAGGTCGCCCCCTCGCTTGTCGAATCGGAAGGTCGGGAGGTGGCAGTGCATCTCAAGGAGGTGCTCGACCGCGTGCCGAGGCCAGCCTGGGACGAGGTTCCGGATGCCAAAGCCGTCCAGCGCGAGGCGTTGACGCGATGGCGACTCCCTGGCACCGAGATCGCGATCGCCCGCGTCACCGAGGGACCACGGACAGGCGAATGGCTCTTCACGGCCGACACGGTGGCACGATCCACCGACTTTTACTATGCCGTCGTGCACCTTCCGTATCAGCCGCATGCTGGAAGCCCCGGACTGCATGATGTCTATATTCACTCGCCCGGCTGGATGATCCCGGAGGCGTGGATTCGCGCGCTGCCGGAATGGATGCGGGACGAGTGGATGGAGCAAACGGGCTGGCAGTGGTTTTCATTGCTGCTGCTCTCCGCAGTCACCACGGCAGTCGTTGTGGCTGCGTTTCGAATGGCTCGGAAGAACGTTGACTGTCCGGGGATCGCGGCCCATGTCATGGCCCTGGCGGCACCGCTGGTGATGGTTGGGAGTTGCACCCTCCTCGACAACTTGCTCACGTACCAGGTCCGCATCACCGGGCCGCTCCTCTTCTCACTCAAGACATTTCTTCAGGCGGCCCAGTTCGTGGGCTGGATTCTGCTTATGCGGGCCGTGCTCACGCGGCTTTCGGAGATGGTGGTCCGCGCCCGCCGGCTGCGGCATGAGGCGATCGATACCCAGCTCATTCGGCTGGGTTTTCGGCTGCTCACGTTCGTGGCAACCGCCTGGATGGTGATCCTCGGCGCCGACTCGATGGGCATTTCCGTGACACCGCTCATCGCCGGCCTCGGTGTCAGCGGTCTCGCCGTGGCGCTTGCCGCCCAGCACACCATCGAAAACTTCATCGCGGGGCTCGTCCTCTATGCCGACAAGCCAGTCCGCATCGGTGACACCTGCCAGTTCGGGGAACACAAGGGCACCGTCGAGCAGATCGGTCTGCGATCCACGCGGATTCGCGGCATCGACCGCACGGTGATCTCGATCCCCAATTCGGAGTTCGCAAAACTCCGACTCGTGAACTTCACGAAGCGGGACAAGATTCTCCTCAGGGCGCTCATCGGCCTGCGCTACGAGACGACGGCCGACCAGTTGCGGCATGTGCTCGCCGGGCTGCGAACCATGCTTGCCACGCATTCCAGCATCGACACCGAGAGCGTCCGCGTGCGGTTCATCGGCTATGGGGCGTACTCTCTCGACGTCGAGATCTACGCGCTGGCCCACACAAGCGACTGGGCCACGTTCCTCGCCATCCAGGAGGATGTGCTCCTGCGGGTGATGCAGGTGGTAAGTGACTCAGGCTGTGGTTTTGCGTTCCCGTCTCAGACGCACTATGTGGCTTCCGATACGGGACTCGACTCCGCCAGTCGCGTGCGAGCCGAGGAAGAGATTCGGAGGCTTCGTGAATCCGGCGGTCTGAAGGTGGCTGGCTTCATCGACGACGTCGACCATGCTGCCGCGCATGAACCGACGCACCGCCTCCACCGTCCCGCGGCATAGCAGGCCGTGGAACAAGTCTGCCGCCGCAGGATGCGGCGATCGCCGACCATGGAAAACCTCGGCTTTTCCATCGGTCGTCATAGTTAAAAAAGGCCATGGATGGCAATCGTGTTCGGCACAGCGAATGCGTGGACGACAGAAGCAAGCCGCATTGGTTCGCCGGCGGTGACATGCTCGCGAGCCTTCGGATTTTGCGAGTGTGCTCTCGTGGATGATGGTGCGCCTTTTGGCCGCGCAAAAGTACTCGGCTGCTGGCACCTCATCTCGGACAAGCACAACGGCGTGGAGATCCAGGCCTCCAGCGGGAT
>CAYZHH010000108.1:0-10941 GCA_964478275.1 uncultured Candidatus Kuenenia sp. | reverse complement strand
GCCGCTCGCCACGCTTCGGCTGCTGCTTATCACCGTCCGTTCGCTTGCCGATATTGGCCGCACAGGAGTGCCCGGCCTGGCACGGCCGCCGCGGCTTGTCCACGCCGGTGGCGACGCGGCCCGCGTGGCCGTGGAGGTGCTCCCTGGTCAGGGGCCTGGGGGGTCGCTTCATGATGCCGCGATCTTCGCGGGCCATCGGGCGACGGTTCGCTGCGTCGCCCCCGGTGGTGTGGAAGTTTTTCTGCGCTCGTGGCGGGAGGAGGTGGCTCGGCGGACGGCATCCGGAGGCGTGGCCCTCGTCCTCGGGGCGGGCAACGTCACGGGGCTGGCGCCGGCAGATTGTCTGAGTCAGATTTGTGAGCACGGCCGTGCGGTCTTTCTCAAGCTTCATCCGCTTCATGCTCCGCTGGTGCCTGTGTTTCAGAAAGCCCTCGAGCCTCTCATCACGGCCGGCCTTCTTGCGATCCACGCTGGTGGCGTTGACGTTGCGACAGCCGCCCTTGCTGAGCCGGCGGTGGGGCATGTTCACCTCACCGGCGGCAGTGCCGCATACGACGCGATTGTGTGGGGAGGCCGTGACCGACACGGTCCTCCGGCGATTGGCCAGGCCATCACGTGCGAGCTCGGCAACGTGACCCCGTGGTTTGTGATCCCGGGCCGCTACCCGCCGAAGGCTCTTGCCAGGCAGGCCGACATGGTGGCGGCGTCGATCATCAACAACACCTCGTTCAACTGCATTGCCACGAAACTGATTGTCACTGCCAGAACCTGGAATCAACGGGAGGAATTTCTCGGCCTCGTGCGGCGACGTCTGGCAATGGCTCGTCCTCGTGCGGCGTGGTACCCAGGCTCGGCACGCCTGTGGGAAGCAATCTCCGAGCAATCGCTCCCCGCCGACGGAGCGATGCCGTGGGTGCTCCGTGAAGGGATCGACCCGCGGCGCCAACCGCAGTTTGTCGAGCGGGAGTGGTTTGTTCCGGTCGCGGCTGAGGTTTCGGTTGAGGCAGACTCGCTCGAGGCGTATTGCACGAGCGTTCACGATCTTGTCGCGCGCCTCCCCGGATCGCTCGCCGCGAGTGTGACGTTGCCGACTGACGTATCGGTACACGACGCTGCCCGCGCCGAGCTCCTCATCGAGCACCTTCCCTTCGGCATCGTTGCGGTGAACACATGGTCGGCGCTTGCGTATGCGATGGGGAGCGTGCCCTGGGGCGGCTATCCAGGGGCCACGCTGGCTGATCCCAAGAGTGGGATTGGATTCGTTCACGATCCCCTGCTTCTGCCGCTGGTCCACAACACGATTCTGCGCGGCCCGCTCATGCCGCGGCTAGCGCCGGCGTGGGCCCCGTGGCACCCTCACGGGAAGCGACTGTCGCGTGGACTGGTGGATGTGTACGCGAGCATCGCCCACGGTGGCCGTGGCCTGTGGCCGCTGGTGAAGATGCTTCCGGCCGTCCTGTCGAGCCGGGCGTGAATCACCGCAGGGCTTGATTCCGACGTGAGTCTCGCGACGATGCGGGCATCACGGTCACTCGGAGATGCGAAGGCTATGGCGTGGATGCAACATCAGCTCCGGCTCGCCGCCCGTCGCCGCGGCTTTCATCTCATCACGCCGGAGATTGAGGCGGCACTCCCCGATCTGGAGCGATTCCGAGTTGGCCTGCTCCACGTCTTTCTCCAGCACACGTCGGCGAGTCTCTGCATCAACGAGAACGCCGATCCCGATGTGCCGCGAGACCTCGAGCTCGCATTCAACGAAATCGCGACAGAGGACTTCGGGTACCGGCACACGCTCGAGGGGCCAGACGACATGCCGGCGCACGTGAAGGCTGCCCTCATTGGGACCAGTGTGAGCGTCCCGATCTCCGCAGGCCGGCTCTGCCTGGGCACCTGGCAGGGCATCTACCTCTGCGAACACCGCAACGAAGGTGGTCCCCGGCGGCTCATCCTCACGATCCACGGGGAGACGGGCTGACGCCCGCCATGCCGCACTCAACGTCCCGGCGCGAGTCTCAAAGTGGACAGGGCCGGGATTGAACCGGCGACACACGGATTTTCAGTCCGTTGCTCTACCAACTGAGCTACCTGTCCTTGATTTCCAGCATGTTTCGTACGGGGGACGGAGCCTTTTGTCAACAAAACCGACGTCTTTCGCGGGAGCGGGGCGGTTCCCTCGTGGCAGGCTACCGTCGCCGCCCGTGGCTCTGGCTCTGGCCCTGGGCAGCTATGAGCTGCGCGAGCAGAATCACGATGAACGCTGACAGACCGAGACCGATCGGTCCGAACCATCCCATCAACTCTTGGAAGCGCTCGGGGTTGATCTGGCGAGCGACTCCCATGGCTCCCCCGAACATGACACCGCCAATCCCCGCGAGGAGTAAGGCCTGAGGGAGCGACTGAGCGATGCGGGCCATCACCGGCCACTGGGCAACGTCTGCGAGGCGGGGAACAACGGCGCGCACCTTGTCGAACGCCGTGCTTCTCTCCGGAAGGAGCCAAGGCGTGTCATCGTCGCGACGACGAGTGAGGGGGGGCGTATCTTGATTTTCCAAGGAGGCTACGCCGCGTCCGCTCTGCAGGGATTCATCGGGGAGCGGAGGAGGAAAGCCACGGCCTGAACGGTCCTGTGCCGCCCCACTCTCTCGTCGTTGCACCTGTGGCGGGACGTCTGGCGTCCACGGCCGAAGCCGCTCGACGACCTCCGCCGCGGAGCGAATGCGCTCCGCCGGATCTTTGACCATCATCGATTCAAGTACACGACAAAATCCTGTGCTGAGAGTCGGCGCGAGCTGTTTAATCGGCGTGGGAACTTCGTAGAGATGCCGCTGCATCTTCTCGCGGCGCGTACCACCTGGGAAGGGCACCTGGCCACTCACCAGATAGTAGAGCGTGCAGCCGAGGGCGTAGACGTCAGCAGAAGGGCCGACGTCGTCGGGGGTTCGAATCTGCTCGGGGGCGATGTAGTCCATCGTTCCCACCACGCGGCCCAGTCGGCTTGATTCTTCTTCGATCTGGGAGCCCGCCAGACCAAGGTCCAGCACCTTCACGCGGCCGTCGGGCATTACGAGGAGATTGCCCGGCTTGACGTCGCGATGGACAAGACCCTGATCGTGGGCGTGCGACAGACCACGGGCTGCCTGGGAAATCAACGACGCAGCTGCCTTCTCGTCGAGGGGGCCTTCCTTCTGAACATGGCGCTTGAGGTCGAGGCCAGGAACGAGCTCAGTCACGAGGTAATAGACCATCGCGTCGTAGCCGGCATCGAATGCCCGCACGAGGTTCTCATGGTCGAGCCGGCCAAGCATCCTCATTTCGCGGCGGAAGGCGGCCTCGCTCTCGGGCGTCGCCTTGGCGCGGGGCAGGACCTTGACGGCTACCACCCGTCCCATCATCGCATGCTCAGCCCGGAACACCTGGCCCATGCCCCCGCGGGCCACCTCGTCGAGAACGGTGTACTGCCCGAGCCGGAAACGCCTTCGTCCAGCGAGAATCTCCCGAGCCTGGAAGGGTGTCAGAAGCTTGTCCTGGACCATACGGTCGGCGACGGCCTGGTCCCAGTCGGTGGGCTGCGCCGTGGCACGGTCGATCCCGGTTGCCGTGGATTCCTCAGCCGCCCGGAGCTGGGCCTCATCCACCAACCCGCTCGCGAGAGCGGTTTCGTGAAATCTGGGCCGGTCCTGACGGGGCTGTTCGACAGAGGTACTCATGACCGGAGGAGTGTACCAATGGACGGGCCCTTTGAGCCCTGAGCCCCGCGATTGCTCAGGCCCACGGCCACCCGGCGACCAAAGAACCAAACCTGTTTTTCCACTCAGCCGGGAGGGGACTACTGAGAATGATCGGGGTCTTGGTCGCTGGATGCTCAATCTCGAGTCGGCTGGCATGGAGGGCGATGCCGCCAGGCTCGGGAAACGGTAGCCGGCTGCCGTAGAGGCGGTCGCCCACGATTGGGCAGCCACGGGCTGCCAACTGGACTCGGAGTTGATGGCGGCGGCCTGTCACAGGCTCCAGCTCCACGAGGGACGTCTCACCGCCGCGGCGCACGACGCGGGCCCTGGCGTGGGCCTCCTGGGCCTGGGGTAGGGTTTCTTCGGTCTTGCCCCTGCTGGGTCCGCGACCTTCAGGGATCTCCATGGGCACGATGCGAGAAGGTTTTCGCCCCGGTCCTCGCTCAAGCCAGTCATGCCACTCGACCCACTGACTGATGGGAGCCGGGAACCTCCCGGTCACGATGGCAACGTAACGCTTTCCGGTGCGTCGCTCGCGGAACTGAGCTGCGAGCCCGTCCGCGGCGGCGGACGTTTTGGCCACCACGACCACACCGGACACCGGAGCATCCAGGCGGCTCACGATTCCTACGAAGGCTACGGGACCGAGCCGCGTCTTGAGCCAGGTGAAGAGGCTGGGCTTCCCAGCCGGAGCATTGGCGGTGGTCAACCCAGCCGGCTTGACCACTGCGATCAAATAGTCATCCTCAAAAAGGACATCAATCTTCGACGGCCACTCAGTGAACTTCATGCCTTCAGCCTCGCCTCGACGGATCGTGCTGGCAAGCGGATCCCCGCGTCGGGCCGAACTGGCGCGAGACGAGGGCTGGAACGTGGAGATCATGCCCCCTCCCGAGTCGGCTGAAACTGGGGCCGCACCGCGAGGCGACGACGAATCACTCGAGTCGTTCGTCATCCGGCTCGCCCTGGCGAAAGCCGCTGCCGTGATCGCCGCTGGCGGACGTGGAATTGTGCTCGCGTGCGACACGCTCGCCGAAGTGGATGGCGAAATTCTGGGGAAGCCGAGCGATCGCGATGATGCCAGGCGGATGCTTACGGCTCTCTCGGGCCGCCTGCATCGCGTGGTGTCTGGTGTCTGTGTGTGGCCCGTCACCGGATCCGGTCAGCCGTCCGAGCCTGTGACGGGGTCTGCCGTGAGTGAGCTCTCAATGCGGGCTCTGAGCGAGGACTTCCTGGCGGAGTACCTCGAAACAGGCCTTTGGCAGGGCAAAGCCGGAGCGTGTGGCTTCCAGGACGGCCACATACCGCTTGACCTTGTCTCAGGCAGCCCATCCAACGTGGTGGGACTCCCGCTCGAGCTGGTGCGAGCGATACTGGCCCGCCTGTAAAAAACCACAACCCGCACGGCGGCTGCCGTGCGGGTTGGGCGAAGAAAATTCCGGCGATACCTACTCTCGCGCTTGTGGGCACTACCATCGGCTCTGGAAGCTTAACTACCGTGTTCGGGATGGGAACGGGTGTGACCTTCCAGATATGGTCACCGGAAAATTTCCGTAGGTGCCGCTTTCGCGGCACGAATACGAGGTCGTGGTAATCGGCATGGGTCGCATTTGTCGCAAACCCTCGATACGAGTGGTCAAGCAATCGTCCGTTAGTACCGGTTAGCTGAGTGCATTGCTGCACGTACACGCCCGGCCTATCAACCTGGTCGTCTTCCAGGGGACTTTCGGGTTAAACCCTTCGAAACCTGATCTTGGGGCGGGCTTCACGCTTATATGCTTTCAGCGTTTATCCGTTCCGTTCTTAGCTATCCAGCCATGCCGCGAGCGCGACAACTGGCACACCAGAGGAACGTCCTTCCAAATCCTCTCGTACTAAAGAAGAATCCCCTCAAGTTTCGTACGCCCACAGCAGATAGGGACCGACCTGTCTCACGACGGTCTGAACCCAGCTCACGTACCACTTTCATTGGCGAACAGCCAAACCCTTGGGAGCTTCTTCACCCCCAGGATGTGATGAGCCGACATCGAGGTGCCAAACCGCTTCGCCGCTATGGACGCTCGGAAGCGATAAGCCTGTTATCCCCGGAGTACCTTTTATCTGATGAGCGATGGCCCTTCCATACGGGACCACCGGATCACTAAGTCCTACTTTCGTATCTGCTCGACTGATAAGTCTCGCAGTCAAGCACCCTTCTACCTTTGCGCTCAATGCCTGATTGCCAACCAGGCTGAGGGTACCTTTGAACTCCTCCGTTACTCTTTTGGAGGAGACCGCCCCAGTCAAACTGCCCAACTGACACTGTCCGCTGCCCGGATTCACGGGAATCAGCGTTAGAACTCAAACGAATCCAGGGTGGTATTTCAACGTTGGCTCCACAATAGCTAGCGCTATCGCTTCGAAGCCTCCCACCTATCCTACACAGAACACGTCCGAGACCAATATCAGCCTACAGTGAAGGTTCACGGGGTCTTTCCGTCACACTGCGGGTACGTGGCATCTTCACCACGGCTACAATTTCACCGGGTCACTGGTTGAGACAGTGCATCAGTCATTACGCCTTTCATGCAGGTCGGAACTTACCCGACAAGGAACTTCGCTACCTTAGGACCGTCATAGTTACGGCCGCCGTTTATTGGGGCTTCGGTCGCGAGCTTCACCTTACGGCTAACCCTCTTCCTTAACCTACCAACACCGGGCAGGCGTCAGACTCTATACATCCTCTTGCGAGTTAGCAGAGTCCTGTGTTTTTGATAAACAGTTGCTGATGCCGATTTACTGTGACCCCCCACAGCGTTAACCACGGGGGGCACCCCTTATCGCGAACTTACGGGGTCATTTTGCAGAGTTCCTTAACCAGTGTTCTCCCGAGCGCCTAGGACTTCTCGTCCCGCCTACCTGTGTCAGTTTTAGTACGGTCACATGCCTTCAACCCTAGAAGCTTTTCTTGGACGTCCTTCAGATGACTATCGAAACATAAGCGTCTTTGTCCGATGCTTCTGGATGTCGCTGCGGATTTGCCTACAGCTACCTTCCACACCGGCGAGGGACATTTCTAATCGTCCCCTCACCCTTCAGACGCCGTCCCTCCATCGGTCCAGCATGTGGCGCAGGAATGTTGACCTGCTGTCCATCGTCTACGCCTTTCGGCCTCGACTAAGGCACCGGCTAACCCTGGGCGGATTTACCTTCCCCAGGAAACCTTAGGCTTTCGGCGAGCAGGATTCTCACCTGCTTTATCGTTACTCATTCCGGCATAATCACCTGTACGCCCCGACATCGCTCCTTACGGTGCGACTTGTATCTGACGTACAGCGCTCTCCTACCGATCCACCATCTCGAAAGATAGTAGGATCCTACTGCTTCGGTGCAGTACTTACTCCCGTTCATTATCGGCGCGGAATTGCTCGACCAGTAAGCTGTTACGCACTTTTTAAATGATGGCTGCTTCTAAGCCAACATCCTGGCTGTCACGGCAAATCCACTTCCTTAGTGACTGAGTACTGCTTGGGGACCTTAGCAGGTAGTCTGGGTTGTTTCCCTCTCGACCGCGAAGCTTATCCCTCGCGGACTGACTCCTGAGATAATCGCAATGGTATTCGGAGTTTGGTTCAGCAGGGTACCCTTGGAAGGGCCCCAAACCAAATCAGTATCTCTACCCCCACTGCGTAGTGGCTCAAGGCTAGCCCTAAAGCTATTTCGGAGAGAACGAGCTATCTCCACGTTTGATTAGACTTTCACTCCTCCCCACAAGTCATCCCCTCGGTTTTCAACCCAAGTGGGTTCGGTCCTCCACGCGGTTTGACCCGCGGTTCAACCTGCTCATGGGTAGTTCGTGCAGTTTCGCGTCTACCACCAGCGACCAATTTGTCGCCCTATTCAGACTCGGTTTCCCTATGGCTACGGACCTGAGGTCCTTAACCGAGCCGCTGACGGTAACTCGCCGGATCATTATGCAAAAGGCACGCCGTCACGCATTGCTTACGCCATAGCGCTCCGACCGCTTGTAGGCACATGGTTTCAGGTTCACATTCCTCCCCTAACAGGGGTTCTTCTCATCTTTCGATCGCTCTACTTGTTCACTATCGGTCATCAGGTAGTATTTAGCCTTACGGGATGGTCCCCGTCGGTTCAGTCGAGGTTTCACGTGACTCGACCTACTCAGGGTACCCTCTCAACGGAGCAACGAAGTTTTTGCGTACGGGCCTGTCACCCTCTGTGGACGACCATTCCAGATCGTTCCGCTAACTTGTTGTTTGTAACTCCTCGAGGGCCCTACAACCCCGCGGTGGAAACCACCACGGTTTGGGCTCTTTCCCTTTCGCTCGCCGCTACTGAGGAAATCGATTTTTCTTTCTTTTCCTACGGTTACTGAGATGTTTCAGTTCACCGCGTTGGCTACCGTAACCTATGGATTCAGTTACAGTCAGTTCGGGAATCCCGGGATCAACACCTGTTTGACGGTTACCCCGGGCTTATCGCAGCCTTCCGCGCCCTTCAAAGCCTCCTGATGCCAAGACATCCCCCATGTGCCCTTTGTAGCTTGACCACCCGAATCGAATGCTCGCGGACAAATGCCGCAATCCTCGAGTCGAGCTTGCTACCCTGGATTTCGGATCCGCCAGCCTAAGAGCCCCGCAAGGGACACTCGTGCCGGACGGCCACATCCAGGATTAACGATATTTTCTCGCTCATCGCCTTGGGAGAACGCTTTTGAGTCGCGCCGAAGCGCTTCCCATCAGCATTCTTTCAAGATGCCAATTACCACGACCAAATTGTCAAGGATCAAGACGAATCGGGCGGCGGAAGCCGTGGCCGATTCGCATTCGCAGGCAACCTTCGACCACCCTATGCGGGTGAGCCAGCGTTCATCCAGCGAGACCCGGAAGGGTATCCGCTCGCGTGCGGGACGTCAAGCGGCAGGAGAAAATGCTGAATTTTCGAGGCATCGGCCTGTTCTCAGGGACGGACGCCAACCCGGCACGGACATGGACGTTCGCCCAGTCATGCCATCGGTTCGCCCGTGTTTTTCGCGTCGTTTTTTCGCCATCATGCCAGGGGGCAGATCATGTCGCATCGGATGGCGCCGCCGGCACCGAGGCGGTCGAGGGAGTCTTGGGCAGGTAGTCGGCCAGGCGAGGCCTCCGCATCGCCAGCCAGTACGTAGCGGAAAAGCCCGGCCAGAGCGTCGTATTGCGGCCCCGCGCGTTCACGTACCAGCTCTTACAGGGAAGCTGCCACGCGGAGCCCCCCGGCTTGTCCTGCCAAACGGTGCGGTGAAATCGCTTCTCGATTTTTTCGTTCCAGGCCTGCTGCACCTCCGGCCGGACCTCGACCGTCGCGAGCGTTCCCCGCTCAAGCCAGGCGAGGCAGCGCATGATGTAATGAACCTGCGCCTCGATCATAAAAACGATCGAGTTATGGCCGAGGCCGGAGTTGGGGCCCACCAGGAAAAAGAGGTTGGGATAGCCGCTGACAGCCACGCCACGATAGGCCTCGGGGCCATCTGCCCAGTCGGCGGCAAGAGTACGCCCTCCCCTGCCTTGGATGGCCATCTCGGCCGTGGTGTTGAAGGCGTCGAAGCCGGTTGCGAAGACGATCGCGTCGCATGGTCGCTCGACGCCATCGGCCGCGACGATCGCCCGCGGCTTCACGTCGCGAATCTCGTCTGTGATGAGATCCACGTTTGGACGCGTCATCGTGGTGTAGAAGTCATCGGAGAGGAGCATCCGCTTACAGCCAAGCGTGTAGAATGGGTTCAGCTTGAGCCGCAGATCGGGGTCGGTGATCTCCCGCTCTTTGTAGGCGGCAGACGCTTTTTGCCCCATGCCCATGAGCTTCGGCTTGTAGACGAGCCCGATCGCGATCGCTTCGGCCGTCCAGTAGTGCCAGGCACGCACGAGCCGCAGCAGCCCAGGGACATGCTCGAAAGCCCAGCGGATGACGGCCGGCACTTCGTAGTCTCGCCGCGGCAAGACCCACGGGGGCGATCGCTGGTAGACGGTGAGCTGCGCGACGATCGGCGCAATTTCCGGCACGATCTGAATGGCGCTCGCGCCGGTGCCAATGATCGCCACATGCTTGCTCGTGAGATCGACATCATGCCGCCACCGGGCCGAATGGAAGACCGGGCCGGCAAACGCGTCGAGCCCCGGCAGTGACGGCGTCTTGGGTATGTGAAGCCCGCCCACCGCAGACACCACGACCCGCGCCGTAAAGCGTCGGCCGTCAGCCGTCACGAGCTGCCATCGCCCCGCCGCTTCGTCCCAAATGAGCTCGGTGACCGCAGTGCCATAGTCAATTCGCCGAACCACGTCAAACTCGCCCGCTACCCGTTTGATGTAGGCCAGGATCTCGGGCTGCCTCGCGTAGACACGCGACCACTGGGCGTGCTGGGCGAACGAGTAGGAGTAGAGATGAGCTGGCACATCGCAGCCGCATCCGGGATAGGTGTTGTCTCGCCATGTGCCCCCGAGGTCCGACGCTTTTTCGAGGATCGCGAAGTCGTCGCGGCCTCGCTCGAGGAGCTTGATCGCCATGCAGATGCCGGCAAAGCCCGCACCGATGATCACGACGCCGAGGTTCGCCCCGTCAGGCACTCGCGGCGAAGGAGGGAGGGCGGTGGCGGTGGTCATGGCTGCGACAGCCTGACCGCTCAGGCATGAATCAGGCAAGACCGAAGGGTTCCCACGAGCCGTCGGCTCGCCGCAGGGAGACCGTCGGTGAGTCACTCTCGAGCGCGAAGAGCCGTACCCAGCCATTTTCAACGAGGTCTCGCACCACCGGTTGCTGCCCGAGCACCGCGTCGATTTTCTCGCGGGGAGCCTCGACGATCACCTGGAGTCGCAGCGGCTCATGAAACCACTCACCGCCCGGGGTGTGAACCGACTGCACGGAGAGCCCCGTGCGCAGGTCGCCGCCGTTGCCGAGGACGACGCCGAGTCGGCCGACGCGGTTGTGGATCGTCTTCGTGCCACTCCCAAAAATGTCGTTGTCGATGGTTGAGGCGAAGTACTGGAGGTTGATCCACGACGCGACGACCATCGGTGCCGAGAGGATGAGGGACAGCACGCTCGAGTCATCATCCGCGGCCGAGTCGTACTCGTGGAGGAATGAGCGGCCCGCCAGGTCGAGCCCACGGGTTCGATGTCGCCGCGCGGCAATGAACGCGGCGTTCCTCGCAAGGGCCCACTCGGGGCGGACCTCGGCCCAG
>CAYZHH010000107.1:6924-10990 GCA_964478275.1 uncultured Candidatus Kuenenia sp. | reverse complement strand
CCCGTGGACGGCTGCTTCATCACAGACGGAATCCCGTCGACGTTCATGGCCAGCCGCTCTGGACGCTGACCACCAGCCGCGCGGGTCTGGGGGTAGCGGGGGGCAAGGCCACCGCCGAGCCGGACGTCTTCTGACGATCGCGGGCGGCCTTGCGCCGCCGTGGCCATGCGGGATGGCTGGCTTAAAGGAGACGGCGGCGTCCGGATGACTCGCACGCCAAGAAGGTCATCAGGCTTCGCGGGGTCGTATATCCGGCTTGCCATACCGCCTGTCGGAGCCGGCGACCGCGTTGGTGCGGGACGGCTGGCCGCCACCGCAGGCATCGAGCGACGAACGGCCGGAGCCGAATCCACCGCAGGCACGTGATCGGGTAGGGACACACTCGCCGGGGCGCTTGTGATCGCCCGGGCCCCACTGGATTCCCGTGCAGCTTCAACGGGCGACACGAGCGCGTCGGCGTCACGGTCAACCCGCGGCGAGCTCGCACGGTGCGGGGTCCATTTGAGCGCGTCTGAGGCCTGGTCTGCTTCTGCCATAGGGCCGACGAACTGGAACCCGGCCACGAGGGCCATGATTACCAGGAAACGCGTGCGGGACGAGCTGCTTCGACCGTTCATGGACGTCACCTCCGAGCGTGCTGCCAAGGCGGGCCACGAGGCGGCGCCAAGGTCTGCTCAATCGGAAAAGATATCGGCACCGGAACGGTCGGAACTTCCGACAAATTCAACGCGATCAGAAGAGTTTCCCCAGATCGCGCAGATTAGCGGCGACGGCCGGGTGACTCGATGGCCTGGGCAAGGTCGGCGATCAGGTCGTCCGTGTCCTCGATACCGCAGGCGAGGCGGATCATGTTGTCCGGGATGCGGAACACGGCTCGCTCGTCGGGCGTGTAGTTCCAGTAGCTCATGACGAGAGGCTGTTCGATGAGCGACTCGACGCCACCCAGGCTTGGCCCAATGCGCGGGATGCGGACGGCGTCCACGACATCGGCGGTTTCTCGCCAGTCGGCTGGCGCTCCAGAGGCGTTGCGCACCAGGAAGGTCACGAGCCCGCCACAGCCTCGCATCGTGCGGGCGGCCACGTCGTGATAGGGATGGCTCGTGAGCCCCGGATAAAACACCCGCTCGACTCGCGGGTGGTCCTCGAGGAAGCGAGCCATCGCCAGGCCGTTGGCGTTGTGTCGCTCCATTCGCAGAGCGAGTGTCTTGAGGCCCCGCTCGAGAAAGTACGCGGTGTGGGGCGAGCTGATGCCACCCATGATGCCTCGTAGCCGGCGGACCGGCTCGAGGAGCTCGGCACTGCCGATCGCGGCACCGGCGAGAAGGTCGTTGTGGCCACCGAGATACTTCGTGGCTGAATGGAGCACGAAATCGACACCGGCATCCAGCGGCCGGAGGTTGTACGGCGTGCAGAGCGTGGCGTCGATGAGCGTGAGGACGCCGTGCCGACGACCGATCGCTGCGAACCGCTCGACGTCGACGACGCTCAAGTGCGGATTCGTGGGCGACTCGCTGATGAGAAATTTTGTTTTTGGCCCAATCGCGGATTCCATCGCCGCGTAATCGCCGGTAGCCACCTCGCGGGTCACGACGCCGAACCGCGCGAGGTGTCGTCGGCAGAACTCACGGCTGCGGTGGTAGCACTCGTCGAAGAAAACAATCTCATCGCCGGCGCTGACATGCGCCATGAGGAGGCCCACGAACGCAGCCATCCCGCTTGAAAAAAGCACGCCTTCCTCGCCCCCGTCAAGGGCTGCGAGCTTTCGCTCCACGACCCGCTCTCCGGGATTCCCGTAGCGGCCGTATTCCTCGCGGGGCTCCTTCTGCTCCAGGAAATCCACGATCGCTTGTGTGTCGGCGAAGGTGTAGGTGCTCGCGGCGAAGATAGGGTCTGTGATCGAGAAGCCTGGCTTGAGCCTGGCCTCGCCGGCATGCACGGCGGTGGTCGAGGGACCGCGGGCTATCCCCCCGTTCGCGTCCGCGGAGGGCCCGCTCGCGGAGTCGGGTGAAGAGATTTTTTCGGTAAGCATGCCCATTCCCTGCGGGCCGCGCGGGACAATCCAGAGGAGTGTAGTCGGGCTCAGGGGGGGCAGCAATAATGCCTCCGTCCTGTCCGCACGCGTCCTCCAGGAGTCTCCATGCCTCGCACCGTCGTATCCGCCGCGGCTTGTGCCTCACGTCCGCTCTGGCCGCCGCGTCGGGTTCTGGTGACCATCGCGTCCCTCGCCGCTGCGACGGTGCTCGTCCGCGCCGGGCTCCTCGAACAGGTCGTCGGCAGCGTCGTCGATCAAGCGGTGCGGAACATCATCTCGCTTATCCTCGTCTTCTCGGCCGCCATGTCGCTTCTGATCTGGTTCCTTCGAGAGAGCGGTCATTCGACGGCACGAAAACGATGGGTGGGCGGCGGGCTCGTGGCGATCGTCCTGGCCGGCATGGTGTGCTTCCGGATCGAGCGAGTCTCGGGCGATCTCATCCCGGAGCTGCGGCTGCGGTGGAGCCTGTCGCCTGACCGACTTCTGCCGAAGGTGACGGCCGGGTCGGCAACGGCGGGCTCGTGGGCAGCCGGTCCGGACGACTTTCCGCGATTCCTAGGACCGACTGGTTCCGCCTCGTTGGACGGCCCAGCGATCGACCCCGACTGGTCGGCGCGGCCTCCGGACGAGCTTTGGCGAACGCCGATCGGCGCTGGCTGGAGCAGCTTCGCAACCTGCGGCGAGAACGCCGTGACGCTGGAGCAGCGCGGCGATGAGGAGCTCGTCACGTGCCGGTCGATCACGACGGGTGAGCCCACCTGGAGCGTGGCCGTTCGGGCGCGGCATGAGACAGTGCTCGGCGGCGTGGGGCCCCGATCAACCCCGACGATCCGCGACGGCGAGGTGTTTTCCACGGGGGCGACCGGCTGGCTCCATGCGATCGACGGCGCGACGGGCCGCGTCCTGTGGAAGAAGGATGTCCTTGCCGACCTCGGCATCGATCCGCTCGCCCATGCGGCAGCCGTGGCATGGGGGCGGTCCGGCTCACCGCTGGTGACCGACTCGCTGGTGATCGTGCCTGCGGGCGGGCCGTTCTTCGAGCCAGGGCCGAATGGGAGTCTTGCCGCATCGCTCGTTGCCTACGACCGCGCGACGGGCGAGCGGCGGTGGACGGCCGGCGACGAACAAATCAGCTATGTGACGCCGGAACTGGTGCGCATCGGTGAACGGGACCTGATCCTGGCGGTCAACGAGGCCCGCGTCGTGGCGTACGATCCAGCCGACGGCCGCGAGGCATGGGCCTTTTCATGGCCGGGGCATTCCAATTCGGATGCGTCATGCTCGCAGTCCCACGTCCTTGCCGACGGCAGCATCTTCCTCTCGAAGGGCTATGGGATCGGGGCGGCTCTGTTTGCAGCTCCCAACAGTGGTGACACGCCCGCGTACGACGCGGTCTGGCGGCAGCCCGGCATGCTCAAGACGAAGTTCACGAATGTCGTTATTCACGATGGCCATGCGTATGGCCTCTCCGATGGGATTCTCGAGTGCGTACGACTGGCCGATGGTGCGCGACGCTGGAAGAAGGGCCGCTACGGTCAGGGGCAGGTGCTCCGCATCGGTGGTTTTTTGATGGTGCAGGCCGAAGGGGGTGAGATCGTGGTCGTCGAATGCGATCCAGCGGCGCATGTCGAGCGGGCGAGATTGTCGGCGCTTGCCAGTCAGACCTGGAACAACCCATGCCTGACGGGTGATCGCCTCCTCGTGCGGAATGCCCAGGAGGCAGCCTGCTATCGGCTTCCGATCGTGCAGGCAGCGGGCGACAAACCATGAGCGACGACGTTGGCCGACCGCTCGCGGGCCGCACAGCGGTCGTCACGAGCGGCACGAGTGGGATCGGGCGTGCCGTCGCGATGGCCTTGGCTGCGGCTGGCGCGCGGGTGGCCATTCATGGACGATCGGCTTCCCGCGCGGCTGACGTGGCCGCCGAGCTGGGACACGCGCATGCCGGAACGTTTTTTGCGGACCTTGCGGAGCCTGGCGAGGCCGAACGCTTGGCCTCGGCGGTGACGGCCGCACTTCCGTCGCTCGACACCG
>CAYZHH010000107.1:1454-6914 GCA_964478275.1 uncultured Candidatus Kuenenia sp. | reverse complement strand
CCGGCGAGCCGGCTGCGTGGCCGTTTGAGCGAAAGCTCGCGGAGCTGCTTCAGGTGGACGTCACGGCAACGATGCTCCTTGCGCGGCAGTTCGGTCGCTGGATGAAGCCGCGGCACGGCGGGGTCGTGATCACCTGTGGCTGGGATCAGGCAGCCGTGGGCATGGAGGGAGACAGCGGGGAGCTCTTTGCCGCGGCCAAGGGAGCCGTGATGGCGTTCACGCGCAGCCTCGCGCGGTCGCTTGGGCCGGAGGTCCGCGCCAACTGTGTGGCCCCTGGCTGGATCAAGACTGCCTGGGCCGCCGGCGCGAGCGAGGCCTGGCAGCGGCGGGCTATCCGCGAAAGCATGCTTGGCCGTTGGGGCACTCCGGAAGACATCGCCGCAGCGGTCTGCTGGCTCGTCTCACCGGCCGCCGGTTTCGTCACCGGCCAAGTGTTGCCGGTCAACGGCGGATTTCGTCGCGCGTAGGCCGCCAACAAAAAAATGCCCCGGCGTGGGTGAGCGAGGCGGAAAGCTCACCCACGCCAGTGGGGCATCCTTCTGGACGATTGCGGAGCGTGCAGGGCGTGACCGCCCTGCACGCATCCTCATTCAATTCAGTGCGTTAACCCCTTGCCGCCGCCCAGATCGCTCGCAGCGATCCATCCTGGTGGGTAGGCGAGCATGCCATGTTCGTGCATGTCGAGGCCTTCCATCTCCTCCTGGGGGGAGACACGCATCCCGATCGTGGCCTTCAGGGCAAGGAACATCGCCATGCTGAGGCCGAACGACCAGACGAAGGCGACAGCGACACCCAGCATTTGGATCATCAGCTGTCCTGTGCCGCCGCCATTGAACAGTCCCAGCTCACGGTGCATGAGGCCGACGGCGAGCGTGCCGAGCGCTCCGCAGACGCCGTGTACTGAGACGGCGCCCACGGGATCGTCCACGCCGATCCGATCGAAGAAGATCACGCTCAGCACCACAAGGGCACCGGCGATGAGTCCAAGAAGACCAGCCTGCGGAACTGGGATGCAGTCACACCCGGCCGTGATGGCCACCAGGCCGGCGAGTGCACCGTTTAAGGCGAATGAGACGTCAGGTTTCTTGAAAAGAACCCACGACATCACCATGCCGCCGATGCAGCCTGCCGCCGCCGCAATGTTGGTGGTCACAGCAATGTAGGCCAGCGAGCCCCCCTTGATCGACGTCGTGCTGCCCGGATTGAACCCGAACCAGCCGAGCCACAGGATGAACACGCCGAGGGCAGCCAGGGGGATCGAGTGCCCAGGAATAGCCTGCGGCTTGCCGCCGACGTACTTGCCGATGCGGGGGCCGACAACGATCGCCCCAGCGAGGGCGGCCCAGCCACCGATCGAATGGACGACTGTTGATCCGGCGAAGTCGAGGAAGCCCTTGGCGCCGAGCCACGCCTCGTTGACGGCTGTGGCACCGTCCGGCTTCCACAGCCCACCCCACGCCCAGCCGCCGAAGATGGGATAAATGACCGCGGTCATCACGCAGGTGTAAATCAAATAGGCCGAAAACTTCGTGCGCTCAGCAACGGCTCCCGAGATGATCGTTGCCGCTGTGGCGCAGAAGACCGTCTGGAAGATCAAGAACGCCCAGCCCCAGTTCTCTGACGCCGTGCTGTGCTTCGATGCATCGAACATGAAATGATCCATGCCGATCCAGCCACCCTTGGTGGCACCAAACATGAGACCGAAACCGATGAAGTAGAAGGCTATGGTCCCGATGCCGAAGTCCATGAGGTTCTTCATGATGATGTTGCAGGCGTTCTTGGCTCGCGTGAAACCAGCTTCCACGAGCATGAATCCTGCCTGCATAAAGAACACGAGGAAGGCTGCGACGCATGTCCAGAGGATGTCGGCGTCGGCGCGGACTGCCTCGAGAGAGTCCGCGGGCGGAGCTACCGCTGCCGCTGCCGCGTCGGGGGCAGCAGCCTCGTCCTCGGCAAAAGCAGGAACCCATCCGCCGACGGCGGTCACCGCGATAAGCAACGCAAAAATCAACGAACGCCAAGAGCTACACCAAGACATTTCACGCCTCTTTCAAGAAAGGAATCGAGCACCTCCGCCGTGCTGAAATCCTCAAACCACGGCATGCAGCCGGGTCAGATTTCCGCCGGAGACGTGGTGAGCAAGTCGCGTGCCGTTTGGGGGATCGAACGCCCTTGGCCCCCCGGAAGCCGCTTGCTGTCGAGGCAAAAGCCTGGAATACATTTGCGAAAACGAGGCCTTTCCCTTGAGAAAAAAATGTTGCGACGGCTTAAACAGCCGTCGCCTCGTGTGGTCCCGTTTGCCCGGATCGCCCATTCTGAGCGCAGCAGGCTGACAACGGAACGGGCAGTGTCGCGGTCGCAGGCCGCTGTTCGCACGAAAGGCCGCTCAGAACGTGACCACACGGTTCCCTGCCACGGGCGGTGGAGCCATAGGCCCACTGGCCTGTCCGATGATGTCGTCATCGAGCATGGCGGCGAGACGGCCCGCATGGGCAAGCCCTGTGGCATCGAGGAAGTTGGCCAGGAGCCGGAAGCCGTGCCGCGTCAGGATCGATTCTGGGTGAAACTGCACGCCGTAGATCGCCCGGCGCTCATCCTCGATCGCCATGATCGTGCCTGCCTCATCGCGGGCGGTGACCACGAGCGAGGTGGGGAGCGACTCAGGATCGACCTCTAAAGAATGGTAGCGGCAGGCCGTCATCGGGCTGGGGATGCCGGCAAAGAGGTTGACGGCGTCGTGGAGGATGCCGCTCACGCGACCGTGAACCGGCGCACCCCGCACGATCCGGCCTCCGAGCGCGGCGGCGATGGCTTGGTGCCCCAGGCACACGCCGAGGATCGGCACGCGGCCACGAAACGCCAGCACAGCCTCCATCGAGCAGCCCGCCTCGGTCGGCGTGCACGGGCCCGGTGAGATCACGATGGCCGCAGGACGCAGCCGTCGAAGCTGGGCCACGGTCGTCCCATGTGCCGGGACGACCACGACTGGCGGACCGAGCAATTGAAGATGCCTCGCGAGGTTGAACACAAAACTGTCGCGGTTGTCGAGGACGACGATCATTGAATGCCGCCCCCCTCGGCGAGCTGCGATTTCACCTCGCCACCGATGCCGAGGGCGTCGAGAACCCGGAGCATTCCTTCAGCTTTGTGAAGCGATTCGGCGTACTCCGCTGCTGGGTCGCTGGCCGCGGTGATGCCACCGCCGGCTGAAAAGCTCACGATGCCATCACCAGCGACAAACGTCCGGATGAGGAGGTTGAAGTCGGCCGAGCCATCGAGCCCGAGGTAGCCAAGGCAGCCACAGTACGGGCCTCGCGCCACGCCCTCGAGCTGGGAGATGATTTCGCAGGCGCGGTGCTTGGGGGCGCCGGTCACACTCCCGCCTGGGATCGCAGCCTCGATCGCATCGAGCACACCCAGGCCGGGCCGCAATCGGCCTGCGACGACGGAGACGAGGTGCTGCACGTAGCGATAGCGCTCGAGCCGGCAGAGCGCCTCCACTCGGACAGTCTCGGGCCGGCACACCCTCGCGAGATCGTTTCGCACGAGGTCCACGATCATGACGTTCTCGGCGCGGTCCTTGTCGCTCGCTTCGAGGTCGGCCCCCGCGAAGAGATCAGCCTCGGGGTTTTCGATCACCCGTCGCGTGCCCTTGATGGGGTGCATGCGAACAGTGCCGCGGGCCGCCTGGAGGAATCGCTCGGGTGACATGCTCACAATCCGTGCGTCGCCTGCATCGAAAAATGCGGCGAAAGGGGCCGGATTGATCCTCCTGGCCGCGAGGTGGAGCGCGACGGGATCGACGTCAGATGCGACGGAAAGCCGCTGCGCGAGGTTCACCTGGAAGATGTCGCCAGCGCGGACAAACTCGATTCCTGCCTGCACCATTGCCAGGTAGTGGTCGCGGGCATGGCTCGTGTGGATCGCGGGCCGAGACGGAAGGGATGTGCCGGAGGGCTTGAGGCTGCCGCGCATGGCCACCGGTATCTTCTGGCCTCCCGCCACAAAGGCCTCGAGGCGGTCGGCGGCGCGGCGGCGACGACTGGTCGGGCCTCGAGCCGGGACGCCCTGCGAAATGAACCAGCCGCGGCCGAGATCGTGGTCATACGCAAAAACGACGTCATAGAGATGGAGGGACAGGAGCGGCACGACCGGCGTGGATGTCTGCGGCGATGCGAGGCCGAGCCGGGCGAGGCCGCAGTCGTAGGACAAGAGTCCGGCGAGGCCACCCTGAAACGGGGGCAGGCCGGGAATCGTCGGGCAGGCGAGGTCAGCGAGGATCGCGCGGGCACGGGCGAACGCGTCTGCGATTTCAGCCGCGGTACCGCCCGGCTCGACGCACATGGAATGGACCGGGTCGGCCGCCACGAAGGACCATCGGCTTAATCGCGGAATCGCTTCGGCCCCCTCCTTGTCGATGAGCGCCGAATCGAGAAACATCGCATGGGGCAGAGCGGCTGCATGCTGGAACACCTCCAGTGGATCGAGGCCGGCCGTGGCCTCGATGACAATGGCCCCAGATGCGGTGGCGAGGCCGTGGCCGAACCACGGATGAGGCGGGACGATCGCGGAAGTGCCTTCGGCCTGCGGCTGGGGAGTGGCGTCGTGCATCGAGGTCACGGTTCGGAGGGCAGGGGTGTGGCCTCGGCCGTCGCCGTGGCCTCGGCCGCGCGAGCGGCGGCGCGGGATGGACCGTGGGCGATCTCGGGCTGCGTCAGGTAGCCCCAGTCGAGGGCCTGATCCTGGCGATAGTCTTTCCCGAGCGTGATCGCTGTCACGGCCTTCGCGACCTCGTAGCCGAGGTAGAAGGCGTGCGACGGATCGATATCTCTGCGGCCCGCAGCCTGAAGGTCACCGAAGAGGGCGAATGGATCACGGGAGTGGAGGTGCAGGCCCGCGGCCACGAGATGAATCTCGCCACCCTCTGCAAAAACTCGAACGTTTGGGTCGCGGATGGCGGCGGCCAGTTGATCGAGGACGTCCGCCCCATGGGCCCGCGGCTTGCCTGAGCGAAGTGTGATGAGCCGCGGCTCGACATGCTTGGGAAGCGTGCGATGCGTGACCGCGTGCCAGGCGAGCCGACGCGCCAGGTCGCACTCCTTCACACTCGACGCCGCCCAATGGATCACTTCGGTTGTGAGCACCGACCGAATGCCCACCTCCTGACAGAAACCGATCAGAATCGCGTTGACTCCGGCCGAGTCCACATCGGTGAGCTCGGTGAGGTTGCCGATGCCCATCATGATCTCGGCAGCGGGGTACCGCCGCCGGACGTCGAGGTAGCGGCCGAGGCTTTCGGCAAACCCAAACCCAATCGGCTCGAGCACGGGATCGAGGCGGTACGCCACGCCGGCCGCTTCAAGCCGCGCGATCGTCGCATCAAAACCTTCCATCGTGGATGGGACATCGGGCACGACGACGACCTCGCAGCCCCAGCCGGCGGCCGCAGCACCGTTCGAG
>CAYZHH010000107.1:0-1444 GCA_964478275.1 uncultured Candidatus Kuenenia sp. | reverse complement strand
ACCGAGAGCACGAGCGTGGCACCAGCCTCGACGGCGGCCTCCACCTCACGACTGTCAAAACTATCAATCGACACCCGAAGACCCTCGGCGACCAGCATGCGGACGGCCTCGCCGGCGCCTGCCCAGGATTCTCCGGGGTCGCAGCCCACATCGATTCGGTCGGCGCCGTCGGCCGCGAGCCGGCGGGCCTCGGCGAGCAGGTCGGCCGTTGAGAGCCGCGGCGCGTGGTTGATCTCGGCGATGATCTCGATGTCATGCTGGCCGTAGTCGGCGAGATCGCGGGATGTTTGCCCAAAGAACTCGTCAAGGGCACGCAGGTCTGACGGACCGCGATCCACCGGCACGGGCGTGATCTCCGTAAACACATCGAGGGGGCCGCGACATCCGCCCGGAATGATCACGCGGTCGGTGTCCGGTGGCACGTTGAGCCGCCTCGCGATCCACGGCGTGGGCATGAGGGCGGCGACGGTGATCGGCATCACCTGCACGGTGGCTTCAAACCCGACCCGCGGTGCGAGCCGGTCGAGCACCTGCCTGAGCGAATGCTCCGCGAGCCGGCCGGTCACAAAGAGGATGCGGGCGGGCTCGGCTGACATCGAGAGACGACTCGCGGGGGAAGAGCCATCACTTTATCATGAGGTCCGCATGATCCTCGAAGGTCTCATTTCCACCGTGACTGCCACGGGCAGGCCGCATCTGGCCGCCATGGGCCCTGGCATTGATGAGGATGATTTCGCGACCGGACGGATTCGCACGCTCGTGCTGCGTCCGTTTCCAACCAGTCAGACGGCGGCCCATCTCCTCCGCACGCGGGCCGGCGTCTTTCATGTGTGTGACGATGTCTTACTGCTTGCTCGCATCGTGGTCGGTGAGGCGGGTGAGCCGAAGATGCGGGCCGCGTCCGGAGTCAACGGGTTCATCCTCGACGCCGCCTGTCGAGCGTACGAGTTCGAGGTGACGGCCGTTGATGACTCGGGCGAACGCCTGCGGCTCGAGGCCCGCGTGGTCGCCACGCATGACCTGCGGCCGTTTACTGGCTTCAACCGCGCCGCCCACGCCGTCGTCGAAGCAGCCATTCTCATCACGCGGCTGCACCTCGTGGACACTGACGACGTGCGACGCAAGCTTGCGGACCTCGCCGTCCTCGTCGAGAAGACGGGGGGCCGCAAGGAGCACGACGCGTTTCGCCTTCTCGAACGACGTGCGAGCATCACGCCGCCGCATTCCGTTGCCGGCGAAATCGGCTAGGCTGAATCGACGATGCCCGACGACACGCCCTCCGCGCCGCCTGCTGCCGTTGAGATACGCACGCCCGCCCGGATTCACTTGGGCATGCTGTCGTTTGGCGCTCCGGGCATCCGCTCGTTCGGCGGTGTGGGAGTCATGCTCGACCGTCCTGGAGTCGTGCTGCGGGTGCGCCGTGCCCACCGAATCGAGGCCCGTG